>JAYKHL010000209.1:0-7129 GCA_035284865.1 Candidatus Sericytochromatia bacterium
GGGACGTGCTGGAGGTGGGCCCGGACGGCGTGCGGGTGGTGGATCGCGTGCCGGCCACGCCCACGCTCGTGGACGGGCGGGCCAGCCTGGACGTGGGGCAGGCGCTGCTGCGGGAGAGGCAGCGCCTGGCCAAGGACGGCATGCTCACGACGGTGGTGACGCTTGATGCGACGGGGGCGCTGCGAGCAGGCCCGGAGATGGTCACGCGGGGCTTCCTGGAGGGGGACGACGACGCCCAGGTGCTGCTCGACGAGGGCAAGCGCCGGGTGGTCGAGGTGATCGACGCGGCGCAGGCGCGCGGCGACGTCCCCCCCGAGAAGCTGGAGAAGCAGGTGGTCGACACCCTCAGCCGCCTGTTCAGCGAGCGCACGGGCCGCAAGCCCGTGCAGCTGGTGGTCGTGCAGCGCGTCTGACGGGGCAGGCGCGCCCTCATCCCTCAGGCGTCGCCGGCACGCCCACGGGCTCGGTGGCGGGCAGGCCCGCGCGCAAGACCTCCCGAACGGCCTCCAGGCCCTGGATGCGCCCCCTGAGGGAGGCCTCCTGCGGCCGCAGGTGGTGCAGCAGGCGCAGGCCCGCGAGCCGCGCCTTCACCGCCAGGCGCAGCGCTGCCCGCGTCAGGGCATAGCCCAACCGCCCGTGGTGCTTGCGGGCCAGCAGGAGCGACCCCCGGTAGCCCTCCAGCACCACCCGATCGCGGATGTGCTGGCTGCTGCCCCCCTCGTGGTGGAACACCACGGCCACCGGACAGTACCAGAGCTCCCAGCCCGCCCGGCGCAGCCGCCAGCTGAGGTCGAGGTCCTCGTTGTAGAAAAAGAAGGCCTCATCAAGCCAGCCCACGGCATCCAGGGCCTCGCGGCGAAGCAACACGGCGGTGCCCGGCACCCAGGCCAGCCGGTGGGCGCGGCGGGGCGGGGGCAGCCAGCCCTGCCACAGGTGCGAAGCCGGGTAGCGCTCGCGGCCGGAGGGAGCCAGCAGCCGTCCCGTGACGGCACCCAACGTGGGGCGGGCGTCGGCCATGTCCACCAGCGCCCGCAGGGCACCGGGCTCCAGCACGGCGTCGTTGTTCAGCAGCAGCACGTGACGCGCCACGTACAGGCGCCCACCCTGGTTGCAGGCCACCGAGAAGCCCTGGTTGACCTCGTTCCCGATCAGCGTGACGTCCGGGAAGCGGGCCTCGACCATTGCCCCGCTGCCGTCCCACGAGGCGTTATCCACCACCACGAGGCGCCCACGCAGCCCGCTTTGCGCGAGCTCACGGATCGCCGAGGCCAGACACTCAGCCAGGTGAACCCGCTGATTGAAGCTCGGCACGACGATGACCACGTCGAGCCCCGGGTCGCTGGCGGGCGGGAGCGATGCCACGGCGGTTCCCCGCGTGAAAAGAGCGTCACAGCCCCATCGTACCCGTGGCCCCCTGGACGTGAAACACGCGGGGCGGCCCTCAAAGCGAAAGGCCCGCCCCGAACGGGGCGGGCCTTCGGCCGTCGCGGGCCTAGTCGCGGCGGCCGTGCGGCAGATGCCGCATCCAGTCGCTCCCTAGCTTGGAGAAGAAATCGTGGGCGTTGATGACATCATCGCTGGAGATGGGCGTCAACTTGGAAAACTTTTCTTCCTCCCGGCGAGAGGAGAAGATGCCGCGGGGGCGGCTCGCGCCAAGGGCCGGTGCGCCGGCCCCGGCCCCCACCGGTTCCCGCTCCTGCCGCTCCGGCG
The DNA here is from genome assembly GCA_035284865.1 of Candidatus Sericytochromatia bacterium. Lineage (GTDB taxonomy): Bacteria > Cyanobacteriota > Sericytochromatia > S15B-MN24 > JAQBPE01 > JAYKHL01. Next base: position 1,711 of record JAYKHL010000209.1, read on the forward strand.
CGGGGGCGTCGCCCGTCTCGTATTCGACGCCGACGATGGCGACGCCGGCAGGCTGCTGGCAGGCCGTGCAGTGCACGCGGACCACCCAGTAGTCCTTCTCCTCCCGCAACAGCTTCACGCCCTCCGGCGTGAAGGCGTGCTGGCAGTGGGCGCAGCGCAACTTCCGGAAGTGTTCCTGAACGACAGTGAAGTTCTTCATGACGCTCTCATCTCCCATCGAGTCAGCGCACCCGCCTTGCCCGATGTACACGACCTGCCACGGCCTGAAGCTGCGGCCCACCGAGGGCTGAAAACCGCTCCCCGTGTGGCTTCCTGACGATTTGCCAAGGCCTTCATACCCGTCCGATCCCAAACCTAACCTGCGCTCGTCCAACTTAAAGGTTTTTAACGGAGAGGCGTCCGATGCGGCACGCCGGCCTTTCTCGGGTACTCGCGGGGGGTCGGGGCATGTTTCTCGATCACATACAGGTGGCGATCGCCATGATCGTCCGGTAAGCTGACACGTTGTGTCGCCACCACGCGCCCGCGCAGCAGGGCGAGGGCCCGCGACGCCTCCGCCAGCTCGTCGGGGCCCTTCGCGCCCTTCGACACCACCAGCACGCCGCCTGGCCGCACCAGCGGCAGACACAGCTCCAGCAGCTCCGGCAGGCCAGCCAGCGCCCGGGCCGTGACGACGTCGTAGCCGTCGCGGTGGGCGGGCTCGCGGCCGAGGTCCTCGGCCCGGCCGTGCAGGCCCTCCGCGTGGGCGAGCCCGAGGGCCGCGGCCGCCTCCCGGATGAACGCCACCTTCTTGCCGACGGCATCGAGCATCGCCACCCACCAGTGGGGCCGCACGATGGCCAGCGGGATGCCGGGCAGCCCGGCGCCCGCCCCCACGTCAAGGAGCCGCAGGGGCTCGCCCTGCCGCGCAGCCGGGATGCCGCGGAGGAAGAGCAGCGAGTCGAGGTAGTGCTTCACCACCGCCTCGCCCGGCTCCACGATCCGCGTGAGGTTCGTCGTCGCGTTGGCGGCCACGAGCAGGCCGTGGAACCGCTCCAGCGCGGCACACGCCTCCGGCGCCACCGGGACACCCAGCCCGGCCGCCTGATCGGGCAGGGCCAGCCACGGGTTCGGGGATGTTTCTGACATGCAGGGCGGAGCTTCTCGTGACCGTTGAACTGGCCTTATCGTAACACACCCCCCTGGCTGGAGGTCCTGTCGCCCCCTACAGCCGCAGGTGCCCCACGACGGCCAGCAGCCCCCCGCTCGCGCGGATCTCCGGCCGCAGGCCGAGGTGGCCGAGCGTCACGTCGAGGCAGGCCTGCTCCGAGGCCTGGTAGCGCAGGCCGAGGCCCGCGGGGGCGTCGAAGCCGCCCGCCAACCCCACCCGGGGCGCCACGTCGCCGAGCAGGCTCCAGCCTCCGCCGACGCGCCAGGCGGCGCCCAGGCTGCCGCCCACCTCCAGCCCCAGCCTGGCCGCGGAAAGGTCCGCCAACCGGGCCTGGGGGGCCGTCGTCAGCGTCACGGCGCCCAGCGAGAAGGTCATGGGCAGGGCGAAGACGGCCCCGGCCGTGGGGGGCGTCACGTCGCCGAGGCCCGTGACGCCGAGGGCCGCGCGCAGGGCGAGCTGGCTCCCGCCCGTGTCAACGAGGCGGTGCTTCCAGGCGGCCCCCGCATGCCCCATCGCCGGCCCGCGTGCGGCGGCCGTGAGCCCCAGCGCGAGGTCGACCTCGGCCTGCCCCCCCACGCCCACGGCCAGCTGCAGCGGCAGGCTGCCCGTGGGAGCCCCCACCGAGGCCAGCCACACGCCGTCGGCCAGCACCCGGGCCGTCTCCGTGGAGAGGTAGGAGGTGGGCTCCCCGGCGGCCCGCGCGGCCGAGGCCGCGGCCGCGTGGCCCGGTCCCTCCAAGGGCACGTCGGCACGCAGCGCGTCGAGGCGCTGCACGCGAAGCGGGGAGCGGGAGCGGAAGAGCACGTTGTACTTCGCCACGGCCCGCTCGGCCTCGAGCAGGTAGAAGGGGCGGCTCCTGGGCGCCAGCAGCGCCCGGGCGCCCTGCGCCCCGAGCCAGGCCGCCCCCCCCACGCCCGCCGTCACGAGCCCGGAGGTGTGCAGGCCGGCGCCGAGGGCCACCAGGTCGGCCGCCACGTCCGCGGGCCACAGGCTGGAGCGGCCGAGGCTACCAGCCGCGTAGCCCGCCCCGAGCAGCCCGAGGCCGACGATGGCGACGATCTGCGCCGCGGGGGCGGCGGCTTCCGCCCACTCCACGCCCTGGTAGCGCACGGCGCGGGCCGCCAGCGCCGGGGCGACGGGCGCCACCCGGCGCAGGAAGGTGTGGTCGTCGAGCGGTGTGTCTCCCTCGTGGAGGGTGAACTCCGTGAGTGGATCCGGCGGCGGCTCCAGGTCCACCTGCGCCAGCGCGGCCGCGGGAGCGCAGCCGAGCGTGACCGCGAGCGCGACCGGGGGCCCCCATCGCGGGCTGTTGAGGAGGGAGCGACGCCTGGCTGGACCCACGGGGGCTCCATACCCGGTCGCCCGCCTGCCGATACGGCCTGACGGCTCACTGCGGCCCTCAGGCCCCTACGCCCCGCGCTTCCCGTAGCGGGAGGCCAGCGTGGGGTGGGCCGCCGCCGCGCGCTTCACGAGGCGTTCGGCGTGGGCCGCCGGTTGGATGCCGAAGCACTCTGCAAGCCAGGTGACGAAGGCCGCGTGGCCGGGGCTGTGCTTGCGCGGGCGGTTGGCCTCGTCGTAGTACATCCCGAGGTCCGTCACGTCGAGGGCCAGCAGCGACAGGAACTCCGGCAGGTCCTGGGCGATCACCGTGCTGCCGCTGTGCGCGGCGTTGAGGTAGACCACCGGAGCCTCGGCGGGGCCGCGGCCGTCGTACAGCCAGAGCGCGTAGCACGACCCGTCGGCGTCGTGCCCGAAGACGGCGAACTCGCCTGCGCGCTCGGGGCCTCCGAGCCACCCCTCCGCGCCGCCCGGCGCCAGCTTGAAGCGGCCGCTGAAGTAGCCCTTCACGTCGGCGGCGAACTCCCCGAGATCGTCGAGCAGCTGCGGAACGGGGTGCGGCCCGAAGGCGGGCTTGAAATCGGGTCGAGCCAAGGGTGCCTCCTCGGGACGGCTGGCGGGAGCCCAGGGGGCTCCCCGGAACCTCTCGGACGGGGCCAGGACGATCGGGACCTACCCGTCCGCAGGCTGGCGAAAACGGCGCACGGGCTCAGCCCGCCCCGGGCCGCCCCTCGGCCAGCACCTCGGCGAACAAAGCGGGGTCGACGTTCCCACCCGACACCACCACGCCCACCGTGCGTCCCGCGACGGGCAGCCGCCCCGCGAGCACGGCGGCCAGGGCGGCGGCGCCCCCGGGCTCGACCACCAGCTTGAGGTGCTCGAAGGCGAAGCGCATCGCCTCCCGCACCTCCGCGTCCGAGACGAGGAGGGCGCCCGCGAGCAGCCGCTGGTTGATCGAGAACGTCAGCTCGCCGGGCGTCGGGACCAGCAACGCGTCGCAGAGCCCGCCCCCCGCCCGGGCGTTGCGCTCCCGCTGGCCCGAGGCCAGCGAGCGCGCCGTGTCGTCGAAGTCCTCGGGCTCGACGGCCCAGACGCGGGTGCCCGGGCTGCGCGCCTCGAGCGCCAGCGCCACGCCGGCGATCAGCCCACCGCCCGAGCAGCACACCAGCACGTCGTCGAGCCGCGCGTCGGCCTCGGCCGCCTGTGCCACGAGCTCCAGCCCCACGGTGCCCTGCCCGGCGATGACGTGGGGGTCCTCGAAGGGCGGCACCAGCACGGCGCCCGTGCGCTCGCAGAGGGCGATCGCCGTGGCCTCCCGGTTGGCCGTCTCGCGATCGTAGAGCACGATCTCGGCTCCGTGGGCGCGGGTGTGGGCGATCTTGAGCGGGGGCGAGTCCTCGGGCATCACGATCGTCGCCGGCAGCCCGCGGCGCGCAGCGGCGGCCGCCACGGCCTGCGCGTGGTTGCCCGAGGAGTAGGCCACCACGCCAGCGGGCACGGTGGCCGGGTCGAGCTGGGAGATGCGGTTCCAGGCCCCCCGGAACTTGAACGACCCCGTGCGCTGGAGCGCCTCGGCCTTGAGCAGCACGCGCCCCCCGACGCGCGCGTTGAGGACGGGGGACTCGAGCAGCGGGGTGCGCACGGCGACGCCTGCCAGGCGCGCGATGGCGGCCTCCACGTCGGTCAGGGTGGGGGCGGTGAGCGAGGGGGCTTGATCGGTGGTCATCGGGCGGCTATAGTTCTACGTAGAACCTTTATCAGGGAGGGTCGACCGATGGCCAAGTGCCTGCCCACGTACTTCATCTCGCACGGCGGAGGGCCGTGGCCCTACATGAAAGCAGAAACGGGCGGGATGTTCGACCGCCTCGAGGCCTCGCTCGTGGCGATCGCCCGGGAGCTGGGCGGCAAGCCTCGCGCCGTGCTGGTGGTGACGGGCCACTGGGAGGCACCGGCCTTCACGGTCCAGATCGCGGCCCGCCCGGGGATGGTCTACGACTACAGCGGCTTCCCGCCCCACACCTACGAGGTGGTCTACCCGGCCCCCGGGGAGCCTGCTCTCGCGGCCCGGGCGGGGGCCCTGCTGCGGGCGGCCGGCCTCCCCACGGCCGAGGACGCCCACCGGGGCTTCGACCACGGCACCTTCACGCCCCTCGTCGCGATGTACCCTGCGGCGGACGTGCCCGTGGTGCAGGTGTCGGTCGTGGCGGGCTACGACCCGGAGCTGCACCTCGCCGCGGGCCGGGCCCTCGCCCCGCTGCGGGACGAGGGCGTGCTGATCGTGGGCAGCGGCCTGAGCTACCACAACCTCCGGCGCATGGGGCCGGCAGCGCAGGCGCCCTCCCGCCGCTTCGACGCCTGGCTGCAGGACTCGCTGCTGACGCAGCCCCCCGCGACCCGGACCGCGCGGCTGCGCGCCTGGGAGGCGGCACCGGACGCGCGGGCCTGCCACCCCGCCGAGGATCACCTCATCCCGCTGATGGCGGCCGTGGGCGCGGCCGAGGACGAGCCTGCCGCCCTGGTTTACCACGAGGAGGCCTTCTTCGGCGGCGTCGTGGCCTCCAGCTTCCGCTTCGGCGCCGTGCCCGCCTGACGGGGGGGGCCCGCTGTGACCGTCCGGGCCACCCCCGGCCGCCTGTGGCCAGGAGGCCGCACGCGGTGCAGGGTGGGCGTCGGAGGACCCGCGAATGGACACCACCACGCGCGCCCGGGAGCTGGCGATCCCGGCGAACAACGTCTGCCTCGCAGGCGTCCTGAGCGTCCCGGCCGGGGCCGAGGGGCTGGTGCTCTTCGCCCACGGCAGCGGCAGCAGCCGCCACAGCCCCCGCAACCGCTACGTGGCGGAGGTGCTGCAGCGCGCGGGCCTGGCCACCCTGCTCTTCGATCTCCTGACGGTGGCCGAGGAGCAGGAGGATGCCGTGACGGCGGCCTGGC
>JAYKHL010000210.1:0-25196 GCA_035284865.1 Candidatus Sericytochromatia bacterium
GCCGGCCTGGCCCGAGAGGGCACGCCCGCTGACCGGGAGGCGCTGGCTCCGGCGGTCAACATGTTTGCCCGCTACGAGCTGCTCGATGCGGGCGGACGAGCCCGGGCGGTGACGCTCCTGGCCGCCCTGGTGCCCCGGTGGCAGCGATCGCCGACGGCGCGGCGCGCAGAGGGGGAGCCCGAGGACTGGCGGGACAAGCCCGTGCAGTTCGTGAAGGGCGTGGGGCCCAAGATGGGGGCGCTGCTCGCCAAGCTGGGGGTGCACACCGTCGATGGCCTCCTGCGCCACTACCCCCGGCAACACCTCGATTACCAGCAACGCGTCCGCATCGGGCAGCTCCAGGCGGGGAGTCGGGTCACCGTGTGGGGTGCCATCAAGCGCGTCGAGGCGTACAACTCGCCGGGAGGGAAGCCCCTGAGCATCCTGACGGTGCATGTCTCCGACGGCACGGGCACGGTGACCGCGCGCTGGTTCGGCCGCAAGGCGACCAAGCCCGGGCTGGACCGGCAGAAGGCCCGGTTCCCGGTCGGACAGTCGGTCTTGATGTCGGGCGAGCCGAAGCTGGACGGCTTCACGGGCAGGCTCATGTTCGACCGCCCTCAGGTCGAGTTACTCGGCGTGGCCGACCCTGACGAGCCCGGGGGGAAGTCTCTTCAGGTGGGCCGCATCGTGCCAGTGTACGATCTGACCGAGGGGCTGCAGGCCAACGGGCTCCGCAAGGCCATCCGCACGGCCCTGGACCTCCACCTGCCGCTGGTCCGGGACTGGCTTCCGGCGGAGGTCCGGGACCGGCTCGCCGCTGGCCCCGAGGAGCGCCGGGTCGGGCTCGTGCCGCTCAGGCAGGCCCTCGAGGGAATCCATTTTCCCGGCAGCGCCGAGGCGCTGCGTGCGGCTCGCACGCGCCTGGCCTTTGACGAGCTGTTCTGGATGCAGCTGGGGCTGGCGTGGCGGCGCGCCCAGGTCGAGGCCCAGCACGAGGCCCTTCAGCTGCCGCCAGCGGGCGAGCTGGTCACGCGGCTCAGGGCGCTGCTGCCCTTCTCCCTGACGCATGCCCAGGAGCGGGTGTTGCGGGAGGTGCAGGCCGATCTGGCCGCGCCGAGCCCCATGAACCGACTCGTGCAGGGGGACGTGGGCTCGGGTAAGACGGTGGTCGCGTTGCTGTCGCTGCTGGTGGCCGTGGAGAACGGCTACCAGGGGGCCCTGATGGCGCCGACGGAGATCCTGGCCGAGCAGCACCATGCCAAGATCCGGGAATGGGTGGAGGCGCTCGGCCTGAAGGCTGCGCTGCTGCTGGGCAAGCAGGGGCGACGGGAGCGCACGGCGACGTTGCGGGCCATCGAGGCCCACGCCGTGCACCTCGTGGTCGGGACCCATGCCCTGATCCAGGAGGGCGTGCGCTTCGCGCGCCTCGGTCTGGTCGTGATCGACGAGCAGCATCGCTTCGGCGTGCGCCAGCGGGCCTTGCTGCGGGAGAAGGGGCAGAACCCCGAGGTCCTTGTGATGACGGCGACGCCCATCCCCCGCACGCTGGCGTTGACGGTGCATGGCGACCTGGACGTTTCGGTCATCGACGAGCTCCCACCTGGACGCAAGCCCGTCGAGACCACGTGGTGCCGGACGTCGCGAGAGCAGCGCGAGACGTGGGAGCACGTCCGGCAGGAGCTTCGGGCCGGCCGGCAGTGCTACGTGGTCTATCCCCTGATCGAGGACAGCGAGCAACTCGCCAGCGTGAGGTCTGCCACGGCCGAGCACGAGCGCCTGGCGGGGGAAGTCTTTCCGGAGTTCCGGGTGGACCTGCTCCACGGCCAGATGACGCCCGAGGAGAAGGAACGGGTGATCGCGGGCTTCCGCCACGGCCAGACGGATGTGCTGGTCAGCACCACGGTGATCGAGGTTGGCGTGGATGTGCCCAACGCCTCGGTGATGGTGATTGAAAACGCCGAGCGCTTTGGCCTGGCGCAGCTTCACCAGCTGCGGGGGCGCGTGGGGCGCGGGTCGGCTCGGTCGTCTTGCTACCTGTTTTCGTCCAGCCGGTCCGAGACCACGGCCCAGCGCCTTGGCATCATGGAGAAGACCAACGATGGCTTCGTCATCGCGGAGCAGGACCTCGCCCTGCGTGGGCCGGGCGAGTTCCTGGGCACCCGGCAGAGCGGCCTGCCGGACCTCAGGGCGGCGGACCTCGTTCAGGATACCCTGCTGCTGGAGCTGGCCCGCGAGCTGGCGCGGGACCTCCTTGCAGCAGACCCCGGCCTCACGCGGCGCCCCTGGATCAAGGCGGACCTGGTCCGGTACTTCCAGGCCAACCTGGCCTTCCTGGAGGTGGGCTGATGTGGCTGACGCTCGACGATCGCTGGGGCTTCCGCCGGGAGGTGCTCCACGTCCCTTGCCCGGGGCTCCGGACGCCGCTGCGCATCCTGCACCTTTCAGACACGCACCTGCTGCCGCGTGACCGGGCCAAGCAGGCCTTCATCCGGCGCGTCACAGAGGACCCGCACGACCTCGTCGCGTTCACGGGTGACGTGGCCGAGACGCCGGAGGCGGAGGCCCTGGTGCCCGCTCTGCTGAGCCGGCCTGCCCGGCTGGGAGCCTACATCGTGCTCGGCAACCATGACCGCCTCCGCCAGTCGTGGGCGACCCACCTCGAGGCCTTCGTGACGCAGCGCCCGGTCGGGCGGGGCCACCGGCCCTCCGGCGAGGCCTTGAAGGCCCGGTACGAGGCGGGCGGTGTCTGGCGCGTGCTGATCAACGAGGCCGTGGCCCATGACGTGGGCGGCCAGCGCGTCGTCGTGGTGGGCGTCGACGACCCTTACACGGGCCACGGCGACCTCCAGCAGGCGATGCGAGGCGTGAAGCGCGCCGACGTCCTGATTGGCCTCGTTCACGTGCCCACTGACCTGGCCTCCTTCTCGCAGCGCAGCTTCCACCTGGTGCTGGCCGGCCACACGCACGGCGGGCAGGTGCGGCTGCCGGGCCTTGGCGCGCTGGTGACGCAGTGTGACCTTCCCAGGCAGCTGGCGGGTGGGCTGCACTGGCTGGAACGCACGGCCGTGCACGTCAGCCGGGGCCTGGGCGCTGGCCCCCTCATCCGGCTGCGCTTGAACTGCCCGCCCACGGCCCACGTGCTGGTGCTGGAGCCCGCGTGAAGATGGAGGTGTGCCTGTGACCATTCCTGAGACGCTGCGCTGGGACGGTGACAGCCTGGTGCTGCTCGACCAGACCCGGCTGCCGGGGGAGCTCTGCTGGGTGACGTGCACGACACCGGCGGAGACGGCTGAGGCCATCCGCGCGATGGTCGTGCGAGGCGCCCCGGCGATCGGGGTGGCTGCGGCCTGGGGGATGGCGCTCGCGGCGCGGGAGGCCCGGGCCCTGGCGCGGGAGCCGGCCCTCGCGCACCTTGCGGCGGCGGCCCAGGCCCTGACGGCGGCCCGTCCGACGGCCGTGAACCTGGCCTGGGCGGTGGCCAGGCTGCTGGCCCATGCCTCGGGCACGGCAGGGGACGGGGCCGTGCTCGCGGAGGCCCTGGTGCACGAGGCCCGACAGCTCCACGACACCGACGTGGCCACCAACCGGGCGATCGGCCAGGCCGGGCTGGCCGTCGTGCCGGACGGGAGCAGGGTCCTCACGCACTGCAACGCCGGGGCCCTCGCCACGGCCGGCTACGGCACGGCCGTGGGGGTGCTTCGCGCCGCCCACGAGGCCGGGCGGCGCCTGCACGTCTGGGTGGATGAGACTCGCCCCTACTGGCAGGGAGCCCGCCTCACGGCCTGGGAGCTGGTTCAGCTGGGCATCCCGGCCACGCTCATCACGGATGGCATGGCTGCCCACTTCATGGCCCGGGGCGCCATCGATCGGGTGGTGGTCGGGGCGGACCGCATCGCGGCGAACGGCGACACGGCGAACAAGATCGGCACCTACGGCCTCGCGGTGCTTGCGGCGGCCCATGGCATTCCCTTTTACGTGGCGGCCCCCCGCTCGACCCTCGATCCCGTGCTGCCCACGGGGGCCGACATCCCCATCGAGGAACGCCCGGAGGAGGAACTGACGCACGTGGGAGGCCGGCGGCTGGCCGCCGAGGGCGTTGGCGTGGCCAACCCGAGCTTCGACGTCACCCCAGGCCGCCTGATCGCAGGCATCATCACCGAGGTAGGGGTGCTGCGGCCGCCCTTCGCGCCTGCGCTTCAGGCGGCCCTCTCCGCGAGCAGCGCCTCGTACACGGCCACGTAGCCCGCCACCATCCGCGCCACCGTGAAGTGCTGCGCGACGTGATCGCGGCAGGCCTCCGGGGCGCAGGTCCGCACCCGCTCGACCCCCTCGGCCAGCTCGGCCAGCCCGGCCTCTCGGGGCACGACCCAGCCGGTCCTGCCGTGGGCCACCACCTCGGGCACGGCCCCCCAAGCCGTCGCCACCACGGGCGTGCCGGCGGCCATCGCCTCGATCATCACGAGGCCGAAAGGCTCTTCCCAGCGGATGGGGAACACCAGGGCCCGCGCGCCGGCCAGCAGCTCGCGCTTGGTGGCCCCGCCGACCTCGCCGATGTGACGGCGACGTCGGCCATTCAGCCAGGGCGCCACCGCCTCGGCGAAGAACCGGGGGGCGTGGCTGGTCCGTCCCGCCATGATCAGGGGCCAGTCGGCCTCGGCCGCCAGCCGAGCAGCCACGTCAGCGCCCTTGGGGGCGTCCAGCCGGCCCAGAAACAGCAGGTAGTCACCTCGGGACCGGCCCAGCGGCCACTCCTCCAGGTCCAGCCCGTTGGGCACCACCCCGACCACCCGCTGCCCGCCCAACAGCTGTCGGTGTGACTCGCTGAGGGCGACGAGGGGGTGCTCGGGGTGCCGCCTCCAGCAGGCGAGGCGGGCAGGTGAGGGGGCGTTGTGGACCGTCGTCACCACCGGAATGGGGGCGTGCCGGGCCGCCGCAACGCCGGCCTCCTTCAGGTGGTCGTGCACGAGCTCCAGCCCCCGCGCGTCCGCGAGGGCCCAGGCCGCGTGGGCCGCCTCGGCCGCCTCGATGGCCGCCCGGCTGGCCCCCTGGCGTTCCAGGGAGGTGGCCAGCTGGTGTCGGAGCTTGGCGCGGGTGACGCCGTCACCCGTCGCGAAGAGCTCGACCTCGTGCCCCCGCTCGACCAGGCCATCCGCCAGCCAGCCCACCACACGCTCGGTGCCACCGTAGCCAGGGGGGGGCACGGGCAGAGAGATCGGGGCGATGAGGCCGATGCGCACGGGAACCTCCTTGGGGATGCGACGGGGCCAGCGTAGCGTCGCCGTGCGGGGAGCTGAACAGCCTGGCGCAGCTTTCGGCTTGTCCGTTGATGGCCTGCGGGGTGGCCGTTAACCTCGAGGGGCTGGTCGTGGGATGGGGGGTGGCCATGAAACAGCACGTGGGGGCCCGATGCGGCGCACCATCCGATCCGCTGGAGGCGGCGGCGCTGTCGCAGCGCCGGGCGCTGGAGGCCTTCTGCGCGCGGCACCTCGCCGGCCGTCGCCTGTGGCTGGCGTCGAACCGGGGCCCGTACGAGTTCCAGGCTCGGGCCTGCGGCGTCCAGGCGAGCAAGGGCGTCGGGGGCCTGGTGACCGCACTGGGGGCGATCGCCAGCGTCACGCCCGTGCACTGGGTCGCGGCGGCCATGACCCAGCTCGAGGCCTGCGCGGCCCAGGAGCAGGGCGGGGTGGGCGCCGCCGTGGGGCAGCCTGGGCCGATGCAGCTGAGCTTCGTGAGCCCCACCGCCGAGCAGTACGATCGGTACTACGACGGGATTGCCAACGCGGTGCTCTGGTTGCTGCAGCACCGGGTGGCGCACCACACCACGGAGCCCACGTTCGATGCCGCGACCTGGCAGGCCTGGCGTGAGGGCTACGTGGCCGTCAACCGCCAGTTTGCCGCGCAGCTGGCGGCCTTCGCCGCCCGGGACCGCGCCGAGCCCGTGTTCCTGGTGCAGGATTACCACCTCTACCTCGTCCCGCACCTCCTGCGCGAGCGGCACCCCACGGCGCCCATCGCGCACTTCACCCACATCGACTGGCCGCCGCCGGAGGCCTGGCGCGCCCTGCCCGAGGCTGTTCGGCGGGCGATCCTCCAGGGGTTGCTGGGGGCGGACCTGATCGGCTTCCAGGGGCGCCGCCAGGTCGCCAACTTCCTGGCCTGCTGCGAGGAATTCCTGCAGCTGCCCACGAAGCATGGGGACGGAATCGTTCACGTCGCGGGGCGTCGGGTGCGGGCGCGCGCGTTTCCGATCTCCATCGACCCGGTGGCGCTGCGCAGCCTGGCCCACACCCCGGAGGTGACGCGGGCAAGCCAGGCCTGGGCCGACGGAGGGCGAATGCAGACGATCGCCGTGATTGCCCGGACCGATCCGTCGAAGAACCTGTGGCGCACGCTCAGGGCCTTTGACCACTTCCTCGAGGCCTACCCGAGCTGGCGCGGCCGGGTCCGGTTGGTGGCTCTGTTGCCGGCCTCCCGCCAGTCGTGCCCGGCGTACCGGGCGTGCCTCGCGCAGCTGGAGGAGGCATGCGAGGCCATCCAGCGGCGGTGGCGCACCCCCAGCTGGCAGCCCGTCGAGCTCCACCTCGAGCATGACTACCCGCGGGCGGTCGCGTTGCTGACACAGTACGACGTCCTCGTGGTCAACTCCATTTCGGACGGCATGAACCTGGTCGCCAAGGAGGGGCCCACGGTCAACCAGCGCGCGGGGCAGCTGATCCTCTCGGAGGGAGCGGGCGCGGCTGAGGAACTGCGGCATGCCTGCCGGATGGTCAACCCGTTTGATCTGGTCGGGCTGGCCGACGCCCTGGACGAGGCCCTTCGCGCCCACCCGGCGGAGCGACGCTGGGCGCTCGCCGCCCAGCGGCATGCCATTGGCGCCCACACCATCTGGGCCTGGGTGCACGGCCAGCTGGCCACCCTGCTGGCCGAGGACGGATGAGGGGAAAGCGGTCGGTGCCGCCGGCCGGAGGGGGAGCGATGGGGAGCGATGGACGCGAGGGGAACAGGCCTGAGGCGGCCCTGTGGCAGGCGCCTGCACGGCGCGGAGAGCCACCCGTGCCGGACGAGCTGGCCTCAGTCCTGATGGCGCGTTTGCTGCAGTGGCGCGTGGCGGGGCGGGAGCTCTCGCACTCCCGTCAAGCCAACCTTGTCGCCATCGACAAGTTGCTGGCAGGGGAACCCTTCTACACGCTCGGCATCGACGTGGTGACCCGTGCACTGGCGGACGGCACCCTGTCTCGCGAGGGCGTGCTCGCGGCGGTGGCCGTTCGGACGGGCTGCAGCAGGGACCCGGCGCTCCGGGAGGGGCCGAACTACATCAGCCCCAGGGCGTGTCTCGAAGGCCTGTGGCGAGCGGCACGCCTGTGCGCCAGGGTCCGGCAACGCGGCGGCACGGTGGTGTTCGGCACGGGCCACCCCGGGACCATGGCTGGCCTGTACGGGCGGCTTGCAGAGGGCTGCCGAGCCGCAGGGTGTCGCGTGCCGGTGGCAGGCGCGGGCACGGAGGTTCAGCGAGACTGGGTGCTCGATTTTGTCGGACCAGTGGCCTGCGTCTCGGACACCTGTAGCCTGCACCACACCCACATGACCGCTGCGATGGAGGCGTTTCTCGACGCCCTTCCAGCCGCGCCGGATCTGGCCTTCTGCGACCACGGCTTCGCCGGTGCCTGCCTGAACCGGGGGGTGCCCTGCATCGTGCCGATGGACACCAACGACCCTGCGCTGGCCGTCGCCGATGAGGCGGGCGTCGAGTTCGTGCTCGTGCCCATGAACGACAACCTGCCAAACCACGTGATGGCCGGCCTCGCAGACGTGTACGAGGCCCTCATGCTGGTGGGGCCGACGCCCTGATCAGGCTGCCGCAGATCGCAGCCCGGAACGCTGGCGCCAGTGGGGGGGGGTGTGGTAGTATATTCTTGCTCGTGGAGCGCTGGGGCTGTAGCTCAGTTGGTTAGAGTGCCTGCCTGTCACGTAGGAGGTCGCGGGTTCGAGCCCCGTCAGCCCCGCTCACAAGCCCAGGCAGCCCGGTAACAACCGGGCTGTTTTTTTTGGCGTAGCGCTATCAACATAACGTGGTGATGGCCAGCACTTTACGAATGGCCTTCAACAAGATAAACTGATTGTCAACTGGGGAAAACTTCGGCACAGGCATTCAGCCTCCGCGTCACCGAGCGCCAAGCGTGTCATCTTTGTTTTCGGCCAGTCGCAGGTGCGGCGAGACCTCGCCGCCACATATCCACCCCGAACAGCTCCCCGGCCTCAAGCCCGGGATGGGCGTTCCGGCAGCACCCTCCTTTGCGATGATGGGCGCCGACTGAACGCCAGGTGAGCCTGCAGCCAACGCAAGAGAAAGGAAGCTATGATTTTCCATGCTGTCAATGGCGACAAGCTGGGGAACGGGCGAATCACCGCAGCCCAGAGCGGACACGAGGCTGTCCTGCCGCTGTACGTGAACAAGGGAGACCGAGGCTACTCAGACCAAGCGGAAGCCCGCGTGTTTCACATCGGTCACTCCCATCGCGACCACCCCCGCCGCTGATTGGCGCCCCCTTCCTGGTTAGGAAGGGGGCTTTTTCTTGCCCTGACGCCAGAGGGACGCCCGCTCATTGTGTTCGCGGCTCCCGCGCCGTAGAGTGCGTGGAAGGGGCGGGTCACACGGGAGGGCGCAGGCCATGGAGCTGTCCACGAGCTACTTCGCCACATGCACCAAGGCCGAGGTGCTGCTGCTGGAGGACCTTGCTCGCGAGCATCGCCACTGCCTCCGGGTCAAGCACGTCGAGACGCCGCACGCGGTGCAGATTGTCATCGAGTCCGACAGCCAGCAGCTTCGCGACTACATCTTCTACATGCTGCAGCGCTTGCGGAACCAGCAACGCGCGCTGGAGCGCACCCTGGGCAGGAGCCCGCTGGAGGGATCGAGCCGGGAGCCTGCTGCCTAGCGCACCGATCCAGTCTTCGCCCGGCGGCTGGCTCGTTCTATCGCCCACGGCCGTCGTCACGCCTCGGTCACGTGCCTCCGGGCACGCTCCCTCGTCGTTCCTGGCCCCTGTACGCCAGCCCGTTACGGTTCATCGGACGGTCGGCTTGAACGGTGCGCCACGCGGGGCGGGGCGGCGTGCACCGGGGCAGGCTATAATGGGACCGTCCACGTTTGGAGGTGCCCATGACCACGCCCGTCGCCGTCGATTTCGACGACCGTTACCAGGCGCTCCTCGACCGCTATGAGGCGGGAGAGGCGATCGAAGCGCTCATTCCTGAGTTTCTGAAGTTGCGGCAGGAACGTTCTGACGTTCGCGTCGCCGTCGCGCTCGGGTGGCTGTACGTGCTTGCTGGTCAGAAGGACCGCGCGCTGCACTACTGCAAGGAGGCCAAGGGGGTGCCGCAGGGCAAGTACAACCACGCCCTGGCCCTGCTCGCGTTCAACGAGAAGGGCGTGCGGGACAAGCTGGATGAGGCCTACCGCCTCGGCGGAGACGAGGGTCGGAATGACGCCATCGAGAACCTGAAGGACGCCATCAAGCGTCGTGGTGGCGTGTTTCCGGCTGCGGAGAAGATGCTCCGGTGGCTCGAGGCCGGCCTCTGATGGCGGCGTGGTAGGGCGCCCATGGCTGGCTTTGCCCCGCTCCGACTCGGCTCCTTGACGCTCGAGAGCCCTGTCATGCTGGCTCCGATGTGCGGGGTTGGCGACCGTCCGTACCTGGAAGTGTGCCGGGACATCGATTCGACCAGCGTGCTCGCCACCGAGATGGTTTCAGCCAACGCGCTGGTCGCGGGTGGGCGGAACACCACGGAGATGGTCGACTTCGACTCGGTGGCTGGTCCGGTGATGATCCAGATCTTTGGCCATGACCCGCGGGCGCTGGCCGCAGGCAGCCGGATCATCGAGGAGGCGGGGGCCGATCTGATCTCCATGAACTTCGGCTGCCCGGCCAAGAAGATCGTCAAGAACTGCGACGGGGCAGCGCTGCTACGGACGCCCGAGCGGATCGGCGAACTGGTGGAGGCCTGTGTCAAGGCGACGCGGCTGCCGATGGTTTGCAAGATGCGCATCGGCTGGGACGACACCTCGCGGAACTACATGACCGTGGCCCGGATCATCCAGGAGGCTGGCTCTCACGCCATCGCGGTCCACGGCCGCACGCGTGAACAGGGCTACAGCGGCACGGCCGATTGGGATGCGATCGCCGAGCTTGCGCGGGGGCTCGACATACCCGTCATCGGCAATGGCGACATCGACAGCCCCGAGGTGGCTCAGCGCCGCATGAGGGAATCGGGCGTCGCTGGCGTGATGATCGGCCGCGCCGCGATGGGCAACCCGTGGGTGATCCGCCGCACTGCCCACCTCCGCGCCACCGGGGAGTTGCTGCCCGAGCCCTCCTGGGAGGAGCGCCTCAGCACGGCGTGGCGCCACGCCGAGGCCCTCGTGGCCTTCAAGGGCGAGCGGGTCGGCGTCTTCGAGTGCCGCAAGCACCTGGCCTGGTACACCACGGGCATGCCCGGCTCTGCCGAGCTTCGGCAGCGGATCAACCAGGCAAAGACCGCCGACGAGCTGTTTGCGTTGTTGCGCGGCGCCGGGGCCCCCCTCGCGGCTTGACAGAGGCGGGGGGCCGGGGACCGACCAAGCGGTCCGGCCACCACCAGGGCTGGCGCCCTGAGCGCGGACCTACAAGAGGGCGTCGGCCTCGTCGTCCCAAGCTGGGGCCGGAGGTTCGTCCTGGGCCGTGGAGGCGAGCGCCCGCTCCGGGGCCTCGTGCGTCAGCGTCCTGAGCAGCTCCTTGCGGCCTCGTCCGGTCCGTGACGAGAACAGCACGGGCTCCTGCCCGAGCTCCTCCTCGACGCGGCGGCACACGCGGGTCTGTTCCGCTTGCTTGAGCTCGTCCGCCTTCGTCAGCACCACCATCAGGGGAATGCCATGCTCCAGCAGAAATTCCCGCATCTGCATGTCGTTCGGCTGCATCGGGTGGCGGGCATCCATCAGGTGCATCACCCCCTGCAGCGTCTCTCGGCCGGCCAGGTACCGGGAGAGCTCGCGGCGCCACTTGGCTTGCATGGCCTGGGAGACCTTGGCGTACCCGTAGCCAGGGAGGTCTGCAATCAGGAAGGCCCCGAAGTCGAAGTAGTTGATGCCCTGCGTTCGTCCGGGGGTCTTGGAGATGCGCGCCAGGCCCTTCTGATGAGCCAGCGTGTTGATGAGGGACGATTTCCCCACATTGGACCGACCCACCACGGCGAACTCGGACCGCCCGAAGGGCGGGCAGCCCTCCAGGGTCATGGCGGTGGTGACGAAGCTGGCTCGAATGGCGTCCACGGGGTAGGGGTCTCCTGAGGCGTTCAGAGCCGGGGGGCGGGCAACACCGGGGGGCGGGGCACCGCGCCGCTGTCCCAGCTTCCCATTTCCCGCATCTTCTGGCGGATGAGGCGCTCGCGGGCCCGCAAGGCGGCGTCGAGCTCGTCGTCCCGGGCGCCCAGGCCGTCCTGCTGGCCCGAGACCACCTGGACCCGCTGCAGCCAGGCCAGCACGGCGGGGTCGCCCGGCTTCAAGGCCAGGGCCTGGCGGAAGCACTCCACCGCCTCGGCCGTGCGTCGCTCGTAGACCAGGGAGATGCCTCGCAGCCGCCACTTATCCACCTCCCTGTTGCGCAGCGTGACGTCGTTGTTGGCCACGCGCTTGAGGTCGTAGCTTGGCGTGGGGGCCGGTGTCGGCGCCAGGGCGGCCAGGGTGCCGGAGGCCGCCGCCTGGGCCGCTGGCCTGGGCGGCTTGCCAAGCCGGGCCTGCGGCACCAGCAGCGGGGCGACCCAGGGCACGCCGGCCGGCCAGGGGGTGATGGCGCCGTCGCGGCCATCTGGGGTGGTGGTGTAGGCCGTTGCCAGCATGGGGGCAAGGGTGGCCAGGTCACCCCGCAAGGCGTACTCCTTGTTGCGTTCCGTCATCGGGCGGCCAGCCCGCCCCGCAACGCGGATCGTGTAGCTGCTCCGGCCGAACGAGACAGCCACGGTGCCTGGACGCTTGGGGGCTTCGTTGAACACGATCACGAGCGGCTCGGTGGGGTCGTAGGGGTTGCGCGGATCGAGGTCCAGCTTGAACAGGTGAAGCTCGATCGCGTTCGGGCTCGGAGGCAGCTTCTGCCGCTCGGCGACGTACGAGCGAAGCGCTTGCTCCACGGCGGCGCAGTTCATCTTGTGGGCTGCGATCATCTTGGAGGACTCGCCGAAGAACGGCAGCGACTCGAGCAGCGCCGCGACCTCGAACCGGGGCAGGCTGGGTACCACCAGCGTGCCGTTGGCAACGGAGTATGCGCCGAACACCAGCGTTGCGACCGTGGCTGCCGCCAGACTGGAGACGAGGAGCCGTTGCCCGCTCGGAGGGTCCAGGCCCACCGGGGAGTCCACGGCGTGCTGAACGCCGCCGCCAGGCTGCGCGTGCGACGCCGGGCGCCTCGGCGGGGTGGAGGCACCGGGGCGCGGGCGCGCCGAAGACCCCACGGGCTCGGCAGCCGTGTCGATGGTGTGCGGACGCCGGGGCGGTGGCGGGAGGTCGTCGTCATACATATAACCGTGGCCGGCCGACCGCCGGGGCGGCACACGCCTGGCGCCGAACCAGTCGTCGTCCAGCTCCTCGTCGCGGGAGAAGTCGAGGTGATGCGGCTGCTGGTGGCCGGACGGCCCCCGCCACGGAGCGCCGAAAGGGGGCGAGCCGGTGGCCGACTCCCAGGCCTCTGCGATGTCCGCCTCGTCCTCGACGGTGGCATAGGCCTCGTGGTCGTCGTCCGCCTCGTCCTCCTCGGCTTCATCCACTTCTACCGGGCCGTCGTCCCCGTAGTAGGTGTCGTCGTCCTCACCCTCCACGAAGTCCTCGGGCCCATCGTCCCCGTAGGACACGTCGTCTCGGACCCCGGCGTGGGCGGGTGTCTCGGCCACCACGGGCGCTGCCGGCGGTGGCGTGGGCTCGGGTGAGGTGGGGCGGGCCTGAAGATCCTGCAGGAACTCGTCGAAGAACGCGGCCGCGTCCGCGTCAACGCCCTCTTCGAAGGCGGCGACCGCGTCGAAGGCGGGGGGGGGGGGAGGGGGCGACGGGGGAGGTGGAGTGGGCCGAGGGGGCGGGAGGACCTCGTCGAAATTGAGCGGATCGGCAGAGCGCCACGCCGCGGACACGTCGGGCAGCCGCCACCCCTCGTCGACGGGTGGTGGGGGGGCAGGCTCCCCCGCCGCCTCGCGCGTGGCGTCGTCGAGCACGCCCTCCCAGGCCCCTGCGGCACCCTGCTGGGGCAGCGTCCACGCCGATGGGACCTGATCCTCCCCGGTCCAGGCCCCCTCTTCCTGGCCGGGCAGCCGCCAGGACGAGGGGGGGACACCCCAGCCGTCCTCCCCCCCTTGCGGGGGCCGGGGCGGCTCGTCAGGTGGGAACGGGGGAGCAGGCATGCGGCGCGGTCAGAAGACGAGCAAGGGGTCGAAGGAGGGCACGCCCTGCGGCTTGCCTGGCAGGGGCGCGACGGGCGCCGCAGGGGGCGGCTCGAGCCCCCCACCTGCGGGCATGCCCGGGGCCCCGGCCGCCCCGGGGCCGGTGGTCTTTGCCCTGCGCTTCATCGAGTAGGCCTCCTCGATGGCCCCGAGCCACAGCCCCACGCTTCTGTCCGCGGGCTTCATCTCCCGGGCTGCCCTGAAGGTCTCCCGCGCCAGCTTGGTCTGTCCCTCGTAGACCTCGCGGATGCCCCGACCCCGGACCTTGTCGAACGCCAGGTTGCGGACGAGCTGCTGCCCCATGTTGGAAGGCGCTGGCTTGGGGGTGGGGATGGGCTTGGGCGTGGGCTTGGGCCTCGGAGGCGGGGGGGCCTCCGACACGGGGGGATTGCCATCGCCAATGCCAAGCATCGTGCCGAGGTCGGCCGCGTCGCACCCCCCCAGCGCCAGCGCGGCGACCAGGAACAGAAGGGGCAGGCGGGGGGGGCGTACGGGCATGGTGGTGTGGGGGCTGAGGGGGGACTCTTGTCACGTACCCGAGGCGGGTAACCCTTTAACGGTGCTGTTTTTCAGGCTCGGGGTTATGGTGCTGCCGCAGCACCAGGGCCCGCCCGGGCGTGGGCGAGGAGGCGACGGGCGTTCTCTCGCCCGACGGTGGCGAGCTCCTCCGGGCGCAGGGCCTCGAGCAACACGCTCAGGGCGCGGCTCTGGCTGAATAGCGGGAAGTCCGAGCCGAACAGCACGCGCTCGAGGCCCATCGCAGAGATGGCCTCGCGGATGACATGAGGGGGTTGCCAGGAGGTGTCGGTGTAGACGTTGGGATAGTCGTGCCCCAGCGCCAGCACGTGCTCGGCCTGGTCCCAGCCGATGTGGGCGAGCACGATAGGCACATTCGGAAAATCCCGGATCACGGGCTCCAGGGCCAGGGCGTTGTCGGCCCCCTCGCACAGCGGGAACGGAAAGGTGCCCGTGTGGATGATCACGGGCAGGTGGTGGGCATCTGCCAGCGAAAGCAGCTCGAACATCCGCTCGCTGGTCGGAATCGGGCCGGCCAGCGAGGGGTGGATCTTGAGGCCATAGACCTGGCCCGTGGCCACGTATGTGGCAAACCTGGCGGCAAAGTCGGGGTCTTGAGGGTCCACGGAGCAGAACACCGCGAACCGCTCGCCATAAGGCGCCAGGGTCTCGAGCAGGTCCAGCGTCTCGAAGAACGGCTCGATCGCGCAGATCACGGTCGTCTGGATCCCGACCTGGTCCATGCTGGCCACCAGCGCGTCGGCCTGGTGTCGGTTGAACTGCCTGAGGATCTCGTTGAAGCCCACCACCTTGAAGTGTGGATACAGCCGCGTCAGGGCCCGGTGACGCCCGTACCGGGCCATCCACTCCACGCCCTGGGCCAGCACGGGCTCGAAGACGTTGGCGAAGGCTCGAAGCAACGGGAGGTGCGGCGCAGCGGGGTGGGCCACCTCCTTGCTGCCGCGAAGGTGGGCGTGGAAATCGACAAAGAGCCCGGGTGGCTGTGTCAGGTTCAACGCACGATCCCCACGGCGCCCGGCGTGGGGCCCTCCTCCATCCTGAAGGCCGAATCCCCTGGGACCACCAGGCGGGCTGGCATCTCTGGCCCCGGCCAGGGCCCCAGGCTGCGCGGCGCTTACCGAATTATCCGCTTCCGACGGCCTGGGCCGCCGTGGCACCCATCACCCGGGCTCGCCGTCCTCCAGATCGTCCGGGCGCTTCCCGCGGAGCGACTCATAGAACCGCTGAAAGTCGGTCGCCGTCACGCGGTTGACGAAGGAGTGGAACTTTCGCGCGTCCCGGGCCCGAGCGCTCTGGATCTGGTCCATGTCCTCCAGCAGCTGGGTCACGTCGAGGCGGAGCAGATCCGTGTCCGCCAGCATCGGCAGGCCCTGGCGGAGCGCAAGCTGGATCGCCTCCGTCGCCGTGAGCGCCAGCCGCCGGGCCCGGCGGGCCTCCTGTCGGAACAGCAGCCAGCCCTGCACGTACGAGCCGTAGCCTTCTTTGGGTTCAGGCTCCTCGGCGGTGACGGGCTCGAGCTCCACGCGGATCAGCTCGCACCCGAACGACGCCATCAGGTCGCCCAGCGAGGCTGTCAGCCGCGTGGGCAAGCCCGGTCTGGGGGGGGCGATCAGCGACACGATGTGCTCGATGCTCTCGCGGCTGGTCTCGATGACGAAACCCAGGGCCTCTCGCCGGGAGCCCAGGATCAGGCCGTCGCGCGTCGGGGCATCGTCCTCGGATTGGATCTCGAAGGCGCCGAGGAGGGCCACCCGTCGCTTCTTGCTCGCCATGCCTCACCCTCTCCACGGGCGTGGCGCTCGCCGCGTCACGAACCCCCTGGCTCGCTCGCCATCATACCATCGCCCCCCGTGAGGGCAAACCGCGTCAGGAAGCTGCGCCTGTGGTGCTCGCTCGGTCCCAGGGCCTGCAGGGCCTCGTAGTGCGCGGCCGTGCCATATCCCTTGTGGCGCGCGAAGCCGTAGCCGGGGCAAGCCTGGTCGAGCGCGACCATCACCCGGTCGCGGGTCACCTTCGCCACCACGGAGGCCGCGGCAATGGACCAGGACCGCCCGTCTCCGCCGACGACGGCCTGCTGGCCGAGGGGGTGGTCCGGGATCACGTGGGGGCCATCTATCAGCAGGTGCCCGACCCCTTCACAGGCGGCCACGGCACGCCGCATCGCCTCGAAGGTGGCCTGCAAGATGTTCCATTCGTCGATCTCGGCGGCCGTCGCGACGCCCACGCCCACGGCGAGGGCGGCCTCGTGGATCAGCTCGAAGTAGCGGTCGCGGGCCCGTGCCGTGAGCCGCTTCGAGTCGTCAAGGCCCGCCAGCGCGCGGGGCGGACGCACCGGCAGCCGCACACACGCGGCCACCACCGGGCCCGCGAGGGGGCCGCGCCCGGCCTCGTCGACCCCCGCCACCCCGGTGTGGCCGGCCTTGAAACAGGCGCGTTCAAGCTCGTACACAGGCCAGACCCCGTTCCCGCCGCGCTTCATGGTATAACATGGGCCCAGATGTCTGACACCACAACTTCCGAATCGTCGCGCCGTCGTTCCGCTCCGCCCGCTGCCTCCGAAGGCGCCGGGGCTGGCCGTTCCCCCGGCGAAAAGGCCTCGCCTCGAGGCGGCGCCAAGGCCCCGAAGGCCTCCGCGGCCGACGGCAAACCCGCCTCGAAGCAACCGGCGGCACCGCGGGCGAAGCGGGCCCCGGCGGCGGCGTCCAAGCCAGCCGTCGCCCGGAGCCAGGCGGCCTCGGTGGTGGAAGCCTTCGCCGCCACCCAGCGCTTCCCGCTCGACGACTTCCAACTCGACGCGATGCGTGCGCTGGAGGCGGGGCGCAGCGTGCTGGTCTCGGCCCCCACCGGCTCGGGCAAGACCATCGTGGCCGAGTTCGCGATCTTCCTGGCCCGCCGCCGGGGCCGGCGCTGCATCTACACCACGCCGCTCAAGGCGCTCTCGAACCAGAAGTTTCGGGACCTGCGCGGCGTGATGGGGGACAGTGTGGGCCTGGTGACGGGCGACGTCGTCATCAACCCCGAGGCGCCGGTGCTCATCATGACCACCGAAATCCTGCGCAACATGCTGCAGGTGGATCCGACCCAGGTGGACGACGTGTCCCACGTGATCCTCGACGAGGCCCACTACATCGGGGCGGACGGCCGGGGCACCGTCTGGGAGGAGACCATCGTCTTCCTCGGTAAGGACACCCGCATCGTCGCCCTGTCAGCCACCATTCCCAATGCCGACGAGCTAGCCACCTGGGTGTCTGAGGTCCATCAGCCGATGGACGTGATCCTTCACGAGGAGCGGCCCGTGCCCCTGGAGGCCTACGTCTTCACGGACCAGGTGGAGCCGCTGCTCGATGCGAAGGGGCGCGTGCGGGTGAAGGCCTTCTCCAAGGACGGCTGGGTGGAGACGCCGCTCTCCAGCCAGGTGGCCCACGCGCTGGCGAAGAAGAAGATGCTGCCAGCCATCTTCTTCGTGTTCTCCAGGCTCGGCTGCGAGAAGGAGGCGATCGCCACGATCCGCGGCGGCAACGACCTCACGACGCCCGAGGAGAAGCGGCGCATCCGGGAGGCCGTCGAGCGCGCCATTGCCCAGACGCCGGGGATGCTGACGTCCAACGCCACCAAGGGCTGGCTGGAGCGCCTGCCGTCCGGCGTCGCGCCGCACCACGCTGGCCTGCTGCCGCCCCTCAAGCTGCTCATCGAGGAGCTGTTCCAGCAGAACCTCCTCAAGGTCGTGTTCGCCACCGAGACGCTGGCCGCCGGCATCAACATGCCGGCCCGCACCGTCGTCATCACCAGCCTCTCCAAGCGCACGGACGACGGCCACCGGATGCTCGCCGTCAGCGAGTTCGCGCAGATGACGGGCCGCGCCGGGCGCCGCGGGATGGACACGGTGGGCTACGGCGTGGTGCTCGGCTCCCACCGCTACGGCCCGCACGACGTGGCCGCCCTCTTTCAGGGCGCGCCGGAGCCGCTCCGCAGCCGCTTCACGCTGAACTACAACATGGTCATCAACCTGGCCCACCTGTACGACGAGGCCCAGTCCCGGCGCATCGTCGAGCAGTGCTTCAGCCAGTTCCAGAATAACGCCACCGTGCGGGAGCTGCGGGCCCACCGGCTGGAGCTGCAGCGGCAGCTCGAGGGCAAGGAGGGGCCCTGCCCCCGCTTCCCGGAGCACCGGGTGGCCGACCTCATCCCCGGCTACCTGGCGGCCCGCAAGCAGGTGGAGGAGGCGGCGGGGACGCTGCGGGACCTCGAGAAGAACGTGCGGGGCCAGAGCGACCAGGAGGCCCAGCGCGTGGCGCTCGCGGCGCCCTTCGACTCCGTCGTCGTGGTGCAGCGGCCGGGGGCCGCGCGCCCCGAGGTCGGGCTGCTCGTGAACAAGTTCAAGACCAAGCGGGGGGTCCAGATCGGGGTGTTCCTGCCGACGGGCCACCTGATGCGCCTGACCTCGCGGGAGCTGCTGCTGTCGACGGGCGCGGTGGTGCGGGGCGTGCCGCGGGCATGGCGGGACGCCTCGGAGCCCCTGAGCCACGGCCAGCGGCTGCGCGTCTCCTTCAACGGCGAGCAGTGGCTGGACTGGATGGCGCAGGCCGGCGTGGAGGACGAGCTCGTGCTGCCCCGCCGCAAGGTGCCTGCCGCGATGGGGCGGGCGCGCGAGGCGCTTGAGGTGGCCGAAGCGGCCTGGCGCGAGCAGGCCTGCTTCGAGTGCCCCAAGGTGGCCGCCTGCAAGCAGGCCGACGGCGAGGCCGCCAAGCTGCGGCGGCAGGTGCGGGCGCATGACGTCCAGATCGAGGCCATCCGGGCCCGCTTCTGGAACCAGTTCGTGGCGTTGCGCGAGGTGCTCCAGCGTGGCGACTTCATGCGGGGCCGCGAGCTGTTGCCCCGCGGCGTGGCGCTGGCCAACCTCCGCACGTCCAACGAGCTCGTGGCAGCGGAGGCCCTGGCCTCGGGACTGCTGGAGTTCCTCGAGCCCGACGAGCTGGCGGCGGCCGCCAGCCTCATCGTCGCGGAGCCCGTGCGGGGCCGGATGGCCTGGCGCCCCCTGCGCCCCAGCCCGCGGGTGGTGCAGCTCTCCGAGGAGGTCATCGGCATGGCCCAGCGCCTGTACGACATGCAGGCCCACCTTGGCGACGACGGGCTGCCCATCTACGTCGTCACGGACTACTGCGGCATGGTGCAGGCCTGGGCCACCAACGCCACCTGGGCGCACGTGTGCGAGATCGCGGGCATCGACGAGGGCCAGCTGGTGCGGCACCTGCGACAGGCGATCGATATGCTCAACCAGTTCAAGGACGTTCCGGGCATGAGCCCGGGGTTCCAGGAGCGGGTGATGAGCGCGCTTGCGGCGATCGATCGGGACATCGTGCGCGAGGTGTTCTGAGGGGGCTCAGAACCCCGCCTCCGGCAGCACCAGCCGCGGGAACTCCCGCACCCGCGCACCCGAGCCGCCGCCCGTCAGCGTGTAGCGCGGTGCCAGCGCCCCGTCGGGCAGGCGGTAGTAGCGCGCCGTGAAGGGGCGTCCGGGCACGCGGACCTGGCCCGGCAGGTCCAGCTCCAGCGTGCGGAAGCCGGAGAGCCGCGTGGGGCCGTTGAGGCCGCGCATCGCCAGCATCTTGTACTGGTGGCGGGGGTCGGTCGCCTGTTCCGTGCCGTCGAGCAGGTTTGCCAGCGCCCAGTCGTGCAGGATGGCCGTCAGCGTCGTGCCGCGGGCCTCGAGCAGGGCCTGCAGGTTGCGGCTGCCAACGCCCTTGGAGGTCACAACCTCCTTGATGAAGCCCTCACCAAAGCGGTCCGCCAGGTAGACGGTCAGCAGGTAGACGGGGCCATAGCCGATGCCCTCCGGGTTGCCGTCCCAGTCCGACAGCGAGTAGGCCTCTGGCTCTGCCTGGTACTGGCGAACATGGTTCGCCAGCACCTCTCCGCCCGCCATCAGCCCGTAGCCGCAGGCCTCCAGCGCGTACATCGCCATGCCCTCGTCGAGCCAGAGGTCCTCCGAGGCGCGGTTTCGGCCCAGCAGCACCTTCTGGTTGAAGTTGATCATGTGCTGGAACTCGTGGGCGATGGTGCCCATGTAGTCCTCGGCATCCCCCTCGAGCACGATCTGGCTGCTGACGTACAGCAACTCGCGCGCGTTGCTGCGCGCCGTGGGGCCCTCGGCCCGAACGTCGGTGGCGAAGGCGTCGCGCTGGGAGAAGTAGCCCAGGGTGGTGTCCCGCCCGTAGTCGCCCACGGCGGGCGTCAGGAGGATGAAGATGCGCGGGTCGCCATCGATGCCGGGGCTCGGCTCGCTGCCAAACAAGCGCGTGTTGGTGGGGTAGACGGTCTCGTCGAAGGTGCTGGCGATCTCGGCCGCACGGGCGCGCAGGGCTGCCCGCGTGGTGGCCCGGGTGGTGGCGGCCTGATCGACCAGCACGTAGCAGTGCTGGCCCACCTCGACGACCTCGGCGCGCACGCGCACCTCCTTGGGGCTGACGGGATCGAACTGGGTGATCACCCACAGGTCCTGGGTCTCACCGGCCTTCAGGGGTGGGCGGGCCTGGCTCAGGGCGTACCGGCCGGGCGCAGACAGCGTCGCCAGCTGGCGTTGCTGCCAGCGACGGAAGGCCACGTGGCGGTCTTGCCGGCCCGGCGGCGAGGGGGCCTCAGTGGTCGCCTGGAGGCGCCACGCGGAGGCCCCCCCATCGGTGGCGGCAACGGACCAGGAGGCCAGGGGCCGCTCGTTGGTGCCGCTCAGGACCAGGTAGTTCTCGGTCTCTGCGGCGAGCCCGATGCTGCCGGCGGCGTTGAGCGCCACCGGCAGGGCTGCGAGCTCGGCCGGGGGCTCTGGTGAGGGGCTGGGGCGCAGAGAGGGGCGTGGCGTCCCGGGTGGCAGGCTGGGGCGAGGCGGCGGGGGCGAGGCTGTCGGCTGCAGTGACGGCGGCGTACGGGGCGCGCGGGCCACGGGCGCGGGGGGCGTGGCCCGCCTGCCGGGTGACACGGCCAGCCCCGTTGCGGGGTTGCGCGGCGCAGTGCAACCCACCGCGAGCGCCGTGAGGGCGGTCGCGGCCAGGGGCAACCAGGGACGTGGCACGGCGGGCATCGGAGCAACCTTGGGCGGGGGACTGCAGGTCATGTACCACGCGGTGAGGCCGAAGCCGCGGGCCCAGCCGGGAGCGCGATGACCGGTGGCCCCGGGTGCCCAACGTCTGCCGGCTGCGTGGGGCACCCGGCGCAGCCCGCGTTTGACACAGGCCCTGCCCTGGGGTCGAATGGATCCCTGGACGCAAGGGAGAGAGCAGAGGGACCTCGTGGCGCGCTGGATCGTGACCGGAGCGACGTGCCTGGGCCTTGCCGGGGGGGCGGGCTTGTGGTGGTCGCGCGGGGGCACCGAGGCGGGGCCGGCCTACACCACGGCTGTGGTCGAGCGGGGGCCTCTCGAGGCCAGGGTCTCGGCAGCCGGTCTCGTGTCGGCGCTCGTGACGGTGCAGGTGGGCAGCCAGGTGTCCGGCCGCATCTCGGAGCTGCGCGTGGACTTCAACGACACCGTGCGCAAGGGCCAGGTGCTGGCGCGGCTGGACCCGAGGCTCTTCGAGGCTGAGCTGGCGCGCGCCGTGGCCTCCGAGGTGTCGGCCCGCAGCGCCCTGGCGCGGGCCCGGATCGAGGCAGAGCAGGCCACCCGCCAGCTCGCGCGCTCGCAGACGTTGTGGGGCCGGCGCCTGATCGCCCGGGCCGACCTCGATGCGGCCCAGGCCAGCGCGGACGCCGCGCGGGCCCAGGTGGAAGCTGCGCGGGCTCAGGTGGCACAGGCCGGGGCCCAGGCCTCGCAGGCCCGGCTGAACCTGGCTTACACGACCATCGCATCGCCCATCGAGGGCACGGTGATCGCCCGTTCCGTCGATGTCGGTCAGACCGTCGCGGCCTCGCTGCAAGCTCCCACGCTGTTCCAGATCGCCCAGGACCTCCGCAAGGCTCAGGTCCTGGCCGCCATCTCCGAGGCCGACGTCGGCAAGATTCGTGCGGGCATGCCGGCCCGGTTCACGGTCGCGGCCTACCCGGACGAGCCCTTTGTGGGCAAGGTGCGCCAGGTTCGCAATGCGGCTCGCACCGAGCAGAACGTCGTCACTTACGACGCCGTGATCGACGTGGACAACCCCGCGCTCAAGCTGCGGCCGGGCATGACGGCCAACGTGACCTTCACGTGGGCCTCGCGTCAGGCCGCCTTGCGCGTCCCCAACGCTGCGCTGAGGTACAGCCCGCCGGGCGCGGGGCGGGGAGCGGGGGGAGTCGGGCCGCGCCGCCAGAGGCTGTCGGAGGATCCGACACGTCGACGCGTGTGGGTGCTGCGTGGGGGCGAGCCCGTGGCCGTGGCTGTCCAGACTGGCATCACGGATGGCACCCTGACGGAGCTCGTCGCGGGCGAGGTGAAGGCGGGCGAGGTCGTCGTCACCGATGGCGGCAGCAGCCCCGGAGGGGGGGGCAGCCGCGGGGGACGGTCCGGCCGGATCCGCATGAGGTTCTGACACGTCCATGGGCGACCCGCTGTTGCAGCTCTCGCACCTCAGGCGCGCCTATGGCGCTGGTGACTCCGTGGTGCAGGCCCTTGATGACGTCTCGCTGACGATCAGCGAGGGGGAATTCGTCGCCGTGATGGGGGCGTCTGGCTCCGGGAAGAGCACCCTCATGAACGTCATCGGCTGCCTGGATCAGCCGGATGCAGGGCGCTACGAGCTCGCGGGGCGCGACGTCTCCCGGCTCGATGCCGCAGCCCTCGCGGACCTCCGCAACCAGGCGCTTGGCTTCGTGTTCCAGAGCTTCAACCTGCTGCCTCGCACCTCGGCGCTGGAGAACGTCGAGCTGCCCCTGATCTATGCGGGCGTGCCGGCCCCTGCCCGCCGCGAGCGGGCGTTGGAGGCCCTGGAGCGGGTGGGGCTCGCGGCGAGGGCGCACCACCACCCCAACCAGCTTTCGGGGGGACAACAGCAACGGGTGGCCATCGCCCGGGCCCTGGTGACGCGCCCTCGCCTCATCGTCGCCGACGAGCCCACTGGCGCGCTCGATTCACGCACCTCGGTCGAGATCATGGCGCTTTTCCAGGCGCTGTGGCGCAGCGGCATCACGCTGGTGATGGTGACACACGAGGCCGACATTGCGGCCTGCGCCGGGCGCGTGATCGTGATGCGGGACGGACGCGTGGCCTCCGACGAGCGTCAGACGCCTCGCGAGCCTGGCGGGCCGGGGGGGGGCGCATGACGTTCTGGCAGACCGTCCGCATTGCCCTCAGGGCGCTGCTGCGCAACAAGCTCCGCTCGTTCTTGACGGTGCTCGGCGTGATCATCGGGGTGGGGTCGGTGATAGCCATGGTGGCGATCGGGGAGGGGGCGAAGGCCCGGGTTCAGGCCCAGTTCGCCACGATGGGATCCAACATGATGGTGCTCGTGCCGGGCTCCTCGTCCTCGGGTTCCGGGGTGCGCGGGGCGGCGGGTTCTGGCTCCACGCTGACCTGGGATGACGTTCGCGCCTTGCGTCGGGAGGTTCCTGGCGTGGCCGCCACCTCCCCCCAGCTGCGGGCGGGCGCCCAGGTGGTGTATCAGGGGCAGAACTGGGCCACGACGGTCACGGGGGCGAACGAGGCCTTCTTCCCCATCCGGAACTGGCGGATTCAGTCGGGTGCCTTCTTCACCGAGGCCGAGGTCGAGGGCCGTGCGGCGGTCGCGGTGATCGGAGGCGTCGTGGCCGATGCGCTGTTTGGCGCCGGCTACGACCCGGTCGGGCAGACGGTGCTGATCCGCAACGTGCCGTTCCGTGTGGTGGGGCTGCTCGCCCGCAAGGGGCAGTCGGCCATCGGCCAGGATCAGGACGACGTGGTCGTGGTGCCTTACACGACCTTCCTCACCCGGATCCAGGGGGGGGCGGGCCGCTCTGTGGGCGGCAGCGTGCTGGTGCAGGCCCGGTCGGAGGCCGAGATGGCCCGGACCGAGGCGGGCGTCACGGCCCTGCTGCGCGACCGGCACCGCCTGGCGCCGGGAGAGGAGAACGACTTCTCCATCCGGAACCTCTCCGAGTACGCGGCGGCCAGCCAGGAGGGCACGCGCACCTTCACCCTTCTGCTCGCCAGCATCGCCGCCGTCAGCCTGCTGGTGGGCGGCATCGGCATCATGAACATCATGCTGGTGTCGGTGACGGAGCGGACGCGGGAAATCGGGCTTCGGATGGCGCTGGGCGCCAGGCCGGCGCACATCCTGGCGCAGTTTCTCATCGAGGCCGTGGTGCTGTCGGCCATCGGGGGCCTGGTGGGGCTCGGCGTGGGCTTCGCCATCGGCAAGGCGCTGGGCAACCAGTTCGGCTGGCCCGTGCTGTTCTCGCCGGGGGTGGCCGCCGTGGCGATCGCCTTTGCGGCCGCGGTGGGGTTGGCGTTCGGGCTCTACCCGGCCCTCAAGGCCTCCCGCCTCAAGCCCATCGATGCCCTGAGGTTCGAGTGATGCGCACGCTGGTCGTCTTGCCCCTCGCCGCGGCCCTGCTGGCGCCGGCCCCTGTGCTGGCCGCACCCGCGTCGGCGGGGGCTCCCGTCCCGACAGCGCCCGCTGTGCGGGGTGGCCCGACGCTGACGCTCGAGCAGGCCGTCGCGACGGCCCTCGCCCACCAGCCCCAGGTGGCCAGGGCCCGCGCCGAGCTCGCCGGCACGCGGGCGGCCGTGCGCCAGGCCCAGGGCGCGCTCGGCCCGCAGCTCTCGATCGCCACCAGCTACCAGCTCGGCCCGGCGCGGCAGAACGT
Organism: Candidatus Sericytochromatia bacterium; assembly: GCA_035284865.1. Classification (GTDB taxonomy): domain Bacteria; phylum Cyanobacteriota; class Sericytochromatia; order S15B-MN24; family JAQBPE01; genus JAYKHL01. Next base: position 24,718 of record JAYKHL010000210.1, read on the forward strand.
GAACCAGGTGGGCGTGCCCGTGACGAACCTGGGCACGTACGCCGCAGGCCTCAACGCCGACCAGCTGCTCTGGGACTTCGGGCAGGGATCGCGCCGGGCGCAGGCGTCGGCCAGTCAGGCTGAGGCCTCCGCCCACGGCGTGGCCGGCACGGAGCAGGACGTGGTGCTGCAGGTGCGCACCGCCTACTTCGCGGCCCAGGCCAGCGAGGCCCTGCTCGGCGTGGCACGCGACACCGTCGCCAACAGGCAGCGGCACGAGGGGCGCGTGCGCAGCCTCGTGGAGGTGGGCTCGCGGGCCCCGATCGAGCTCGCGCAGGCCACGCGGGACCTGGCCCGGGCGCGGCTGGACCTGCTCAACGCCGAGAGCGCCTTGCAGCTGGCCCGGGCCCAGCTGGCGCAGGCGATGGGGCGTCCCCCGGCGGCCGGGTTTCGGCTGGCGCCGGCCTCGATGCCGCCGGTGGCCGGGGAGGGGCAGCCGC
>JAYKHL010000211.1:0-6984 GCA_035284865.1 Candidatus Sericytochromatia bacterium
CCGGGGGGCCCTGGCGTGGGCTCCGGCGGCGCGGTCGCCCGGGCGCGCGCCAGCCACGTCAGGGCGGCCTCCTCGCTGCCGCCGCCGTCGGGCAGGCCCGCCCCTGCCTGGGTGCTGAGCCGGACGGGGCGTCCTGCGCGGCAGCCAAGGGCGACCAGGGCGGCCGCCACCTCCAGCAGGTGCTCCAGCGTCGCCGGGTCATGCACCTCGCGCCGGAGGTCCAGCCACAGCAGCAGGGCCTCGCCGGCTTCCTGTTCGGTGTCACGCACGTGCAGCCTGCCGGTGCGAGACACCGTCGGCCAGTGCACGCCGCGCAGGCTCTCGCCCGGGCGGTGCTCCCGGACGCCCCGGAGCCAGGCGCCCGCCTCAGGGCGCAGCTGGGGCACCGCCCCTTGCCGGCGGCCCGCCGCATCGAGCCAGGGCAGGGACGCCACCCGGGGCGTCCGCGGGTAAACCACGACGGTGCCGGGCGGCTGGAGCGGGCGCCAGAGCGCCACGAGCCCGAGGGGCCAGCTGCTCTGCAGCAGCAGCCGCGGCAGCGGCTGCTCGCCCCGGCGCTCGGCCCGGAGCAGCAAGACCCCCGCCGCCGGGGCGTCGGCGGGGGGCGTCAGCGTGACGTACGACCACCCGGCCGGGATCAGCGCGTCCCGGGCGAGCCCCCCGTACCAGCGGGGCCAGCGGTCCGGCGCCAGCACCTCCAGAGAGCCGCCGAGGCCGGCCCCCCTGCGCCGCAGCACCACGGGCACGTGGAGCCAGCCGCCGCGCTCCACGGGGCCCGGCGGTCGGGCCTCGAGCTCCACGCCGTGCATGTTCCAGCGGGCCAAGGTCCAAGCTGCCGCGAGCCCACCGGCAGCCAGGCTGCCCAGGACGAACAGCCAGCCCGTCTGGGTCTGGAAGGCGGCCGCCAGGACGGCGACGCTGAACAGCAACTGCACCCAGGCCTGCAGGGTCACGGGGGCCTCTGCGGTCAGTCCGGCAGCGCGAGCTCGCGCAGCAGGCTCTCGACCCGCTCGCGGCGGGCCGCGCTGCCCTGGCGACCCGCCAGCACCAGCCGATGCGCCAGCACGGGCCCGGCGGCCCGCACGACGTCGTCGGGCGTGACGAAGCCCCGACCGTCCAGCCAGGCGAGGGCCTGCGCGACGCGCTGCCAGACCAGGCTGCCGCGCGGGCTGATGCCCAGCGCGGCCTGGCCCGGCTGCCGCGACCGGGCAGCGACCTCGACGATCCAGCGCTGGAGGCTCTCGTCGAGCGTCACGCCTCGCACGTCGGCCTGCCAGGCGAGCAGGCGGTCCGGAGCCAAAAGCGGCACAGGGGGCTCGGCCAGCGGGGCGGGGGCCGCCTCCCGCTGGAGCAGCCGCAGCTCCTCCGCCGGGGTGGGGTAGCCCAGGCTCACGGCGAGGGCGAAGCGGTCGAGCTGGGCCTCCGGCAGGGGGAAGGTGCCGTGGTGCTCGACGGGGTTCTGCGTCGCGATCACGAGGAAGGGCCGGGGCAGGTCCCGCGTCACCCCCTCCAGCGTGACGTGTCCCTCCTCCATCGCCTCCAGCAGGCTCGCCTGGGTCCGGGGTGAGGCCCGGTTGACCTCGTCCACCAGCACCACGTGGGCGAAGAGCGGGCCCGGGACGAAGCGGAACTCGCCGCTGCCGGGGTGGAACACGTTGACGCCCGTGATGTCGCCCGGTAGCAGGTCCGGGGAGCACTGCACCCGCTTCCAGTCGCCGCCGAGGGCGCCTGCGAGGGTGCGGGCGAGCAGGGTCTTGCCCACCCCGGGCACGTCCTCCAGCAGCACGTGGCCGCCCGCGAGCAGGGCGGCCACCACGAGCCGGATCGGCTCCGGCTTGCCGATCACCGCCTCGTTGAGGCGCGCGAGCAGGGCTTGGCAATCGGGCTGCGACATCGGGACCTCATCGAGGGGCGGGCGCCGGGGCCCATCTTATACCCACCTGCCGCATCACTCCGGCTCCTCCGGGTCTGCTGGCGGCGTGTAGGGCGTCCCCGGGAGGGCCTCCCGGGCCACCCGCCGGAGCTCGCGGCTGCGGGCATCCAGGTACACCAGCACGCCCTCGGCCGTGAAGGCCGGGCTGTGCGGGGCCGGAGGCCCCCCCTCAGGGGGCAGCCCCGTCCCGCGCCCCACCACCACGGCCTCCGTGAGGGTGCGGGGATCCACCCGCATCACGCGCTCATCCCCGGGGGACAGGCCGCCGGGCGTGTGGTACAGCGCGCCATCCGGCCCCAGCTCCAGGCCGCGGCGCGGCGCCTGCGGCCGCGTGAAGCGGCTGCCACGAAGCACCACCCGGTAGCCCTCGCCGGCCCGGAAGCGGGCGAGCCGCCCCGCGCCGTGCAGCCACACCGTCCCGTCTGCGGCCACGGCCACGTCACACCCCGTGAGCCTCGGGGTGTCGGGTCCGGCAGCCTCCTCCAGGGGCTCTTCCAGCAGGGTGCGGAGGCTCCCCTCGGCCGTGCGCTCCAGCAGCACGGCCGGGGCGCCCCGGGGCCGGAGCACGAGGTGGCAGCGTCCGTCGGGGCCGGGGGAGAAGTCCTCCAGCTCGGCACCGGGCGCCGCGAGGTGTTGCAGCGCGCCGCGGCCGTCCGGCGTCAGCCGGCACAGGCCCGGGCGGCGCGTGTCGGGGCTTGCCCCGGGGGCGAGGTACAGCGCCTCCAGCCAGAGCCCGCCGTCCGGGGCCCGGCGCAGCTTGCGCGGCCAGGCGGGGGACCCCTCCCAGGCCTGCGCGTCCCCCGTGAGGCGCACGGCGCGCGAGCCTCCGCCGGGGTCCAGCCGCAGCAGCGCGCCAGGCTCGGCGTCGAGGACCCACGCGCTGCCGTCGGTGGCCGGGGCGAGGCTCTCCGGCGCTTGGGGGCCTGCCGCTGGCCGCTCGACGGGCTTCACGGCGCCTGCGAGGCGCACGGGCGCGCCTGCCGCCTCCACCACGAGGCGCCCGGGCTGGGCCACCAGGGCGGGCGTGCCATCGTCCGGCAGGAACACGCTCGCCGGCAGCGCCTCGAGGCCGCGCAGCGTGCGGGGCGCCTCGCCGGAGGCCTGCCACACGCGGGCCCCGTCACCCACCATCGCGACCAGGTGCCCCTGCTGCGTCACGCGGGCGGGGGGGCGGGCCTCGAAGGGCGCACGCCAGGTGGAGACAGCCCCGCTGCCGGCCTCCACCCGGACCAGGCGCAGCTGGGCGTCCGGCCCCGTCTGCTGGTGTCCCACCACGACAGCCCCGGTGGCGGCGTCCAGCCCGCAGCCGATGCTGTGGCACCCGGGTGGCGCGGGCACCCAGGCGAGCGCCGTCACGCGCCCGCCCGGCGTGAGGCGCGACAGCGCCACGCCCGTGGCCGTGTGGGTCGCCAGCAGCCACGCCTGGCCAAGCCGCCCCAGCAGCTCGGCCGCCACCGGCACGCGGGGCTCCACCGTCGTGAGCGTGCCGTCCCGCTCCAGGCGGACGAGGCGGCCGTCCGTCAGCGCCTCGAGGCGGCCGCCCGGCTCGAAGCAGAAGCCCCGGAGGGTCCGGACCTGCACCTCGCGCCCAGCCCGCCCCTCCGCCTCCGCGAGCGGCACGGCGCCCCCGCCCAGCACGCCCTCCAGCTTCCCCTCCGGGCCGATGCGCCAGACCCGTTCGAGGAAGAAGTACGCGTGGCCATCGGGGCCCCGCTGCACCCCCACGGGGCTGCCCGGCAGCCAGGCCTGGAGGGCCGGGACCCCCTCCTCGGCCTCGAGGGCGGGGGGGGCTGCCAGCGCCAGCTCCAGCTGCGCCAGCAAGGCCTCGAGGGCGGGGTTGGCGCGCCGCAGCGCCTCGAGCAGCGCGAGCGTTGCGGCCTGCGTCAGCCGCAGCCCCTGGGCCTGGGGCCACGCCTCCAGCGCCGCGCGGGCTGCGGCGCGGGCCGCTGCCTCCGAGGCGGCAGGCACCCGCTTGAGGCCCCCCGCCCGGTCCGGGGTGGCGGGCAGCAGGCGCGCCGTCAGCTGGGTGGCGGTCAGCGTGGCGGCGAGGTCGACCACGAGGGGACGCTCGGGCGGGTCGCCGGGCACGAACGCCCGCATCGTGCCGAGCCCGTCGGGCAGCGAGACCTCGACCACGAACGGGCGCTCAGGCAGGGGCGGCGGGAGCCTGAAGTGGCCCCGGGCATCCGTGGTCGTGACGCGCGGGGCCCCCGCCTCGTCGCGCAGGGGCGTGCCTGCCGCGTCGACCAGCACGACCCGCAGGCCGTCGAGGGCGCGCGGGAGGCCCGTCCCGGCAGCCTCGCCGGTCGGCGGCGCGCTCGCGGCCCCGACCGACGTCGGCACCACCACCTGGCCCAGCAGCCCCGCCTCTGCTGCCGGTGCGCGCCGGGGCGGCGCCTCGGGGGTGGGGGTGGCGGACCGCGTCGGCGCCGGCACGGCCAGGCCGGGGGTGGGGGCTGCCACGGGGGCCACCGCCGGGGCGCTGCCCCCCACCCGACAGCCCGACGCCAGCCCGGCACCCAGCGGCAGCGCCAGCCAGCACCCCAGCATCCACCTGACCGCGTCCCGCACGCCCGTGCCTCCCAGCGCACCATGCCCGCGGGAGGCCTGCTCGGCACGCGGCCTCAGCGCGTCTCGGTCAGCAGCCTCCAGCGGCCGGCGATCCGCACGACCCCCACGCGCACCTCCGGGAGCCGCCACCCGCCGGCCACCAGCCGGGAGAGGGTGGCGAGCGCCGGGCGGACGGCCTCCGCCGCGAGGGCCAGCACGCGGGCCGCCTGGGTGCGGGGGGCCTCCACGGGCATCGCCGTCTCCCAGTCCGAGGTGAGGGCCGCTGCCAGCAGCTCCGCGAGGCCGGCCTCCTGCACCGTCGCCAGCCACTCGCCGGGGGCCGCGAAGCCGGCTCGCGTGAGGGGCGCGGTGGCGAAGACCACCGTGCCCTCGTCGACCACGGCCGCGCGCAGGGCCACGGCGCCGGTGGCCACGACCCGCACGTCGAGGCCCCTGGCGCGGAGCGAGGCCGCGGCCGCGGAGGCGGCGTCCAGGCCGAGGCGGGCCAGCCAGTCGGCCTCCGGCGCCAGCCCGGCATCGTCGAGCAACACCCGGACGCTCACCCCCCGCGCCTGCGCCGCCCCCAGGGCCGCCACCAGGTCCGGGTCCGTCACGGCGTCGCCCGCCAAGGTGATGGTGCGCCGGGCGCCGTTCACGGCAGCGAGCAGCAGGCCACGGCCCGAGCGGCGCCCGTGCCCCACCCCGCCGAGCCGCACGGCGGCCTGGTGCGTCGCCTGAAACACCGCGGGGGGCTCGGGCAACGCGGCGGGCGCTCCGCCGCTGGCTGCCCAGTCCACGTTGAAGAAGCGCCCCAGCTCCCAGGCTGCCTCTCCCGCCAGCCGCAGCAGCCCACCCCGCGCGACGCGGCCGGAAGGCTGGGGGCCAGGCCCCAGCAGCGCGACCCGGTCGTCGGCCACGAGCCACCGCCCCACGGGCGCGTGAGCGCCGCCTGCCAGCGTCCGCACGAGCAGGCCGCGCTGGCGCGCCTCGGCGATGGCCGCCTCCCGCTCCGGGGTGCGGGGGCCCCAGGCCAGCACCTGCACGCGCACGCCCTGGCTCGCCACGTGGGCCAGGGCGCGCCCGGTCTCCGGGCCGCCGGGCCCGGAGAGCCCGTCCACGGCCACCTTCAGGGTGGTGCGGGCCTCAAGGATGGCCTCCAGCCACGCCGCCGGCGCCTCGCCGGCGTCCAGCAGCAGCGAGGCGCGAGCCCGCAGGGTCCCTGCCACCGGCCCCAGGTGGGCCACGCCGCCCCCGGCCTCGGCGGTGGTCCGGGCCAGCTGGAGCGGGGCAGGCGCCTGCGGCGCGCGCGGCGTGAGGGCGTTCAACATGGGCAGGGCAGCCTTCGTGAGACTTAACTTCCTCTTAATTATAGGGGCGCCCCCACCCGACTTGCGTGGACTTTTAAGAACTTCTTAAACGATTTTTAGCTTTTGACGCCCTGCGGCTCCGCCACCACCGGGTTGCGCAGGGTGCCGATGCCGGGGGCCCACACCTCGACCACGTCGCCCGGGTGCAGGGGCCCCACGCCGCTGGGGGTGCCCGTCGCGATGAGGTCGCCGGCCTCCAGCGTGCAGAACTGGCTGAGGTGGGCGATGAGCTGGGGAATCGGGAAGATGAGCTGGCTCGTGCGGCCTGCCTGCCGTACCTCGCCGTTGACGAGCGTCCTGAGTTCGAGGTCCGTCACGTCGAGGGAGGGCACCACCACCGGGCCCACGGGGGCGAAGGTGTCGAAGCCCTTGGCCCGGGCCCACTGGCCGTCCCGTCGCTGGAGGTCCCGGGCCGTGACGTCGTTGATGAGGGTGTAGCCGCCAATCACGTTCCAAGCGTCGTCTACCGACACGTTGCGGCAGCGCGTGCCGATGACGAGGGCCAACTCGCCCTCGAAGTCTACCCGCTCCGAGATGGCCGGGAGGACGATGGCCTCACCGTCAGCCACCAGGGCGCTGGGGGGCTTGAGGAAGACCAGCGGCTCCTTCGGGAGGTCGTGCCCGAGCTCGGCGGCGTGGGCTGCGTAGTTGCGTCCGATGCAGAGGATCTTGGTGGGGAGAACGGGCATGGGGCACTCCTCTCGAGCACCCCATGATACCCCGTCACCAGCCCATCAGCTTGTTCCACAGGTCGTGGGAGACCTCCAGCGCCCGGGGCGGCTTGGGCTGCTTGCGAAGCGTCATCCCGCACTCCTCCGGTCGCCGATCCCCCTTGCGGTTGTTGCAAGAGACGCAGGCAGCCACCAGGTTTTCCCACGTGTCCTTGCCACCCCGGGCTCGCGGCGTCACGTGGTCCAGCGTCAGGTTCGCGTGGGTCCCGCAGTACTGGCACGTCTGAGCGTCCCGGCGGAAGACGGCCTGCCGCGTGGGCCGCATCGCCTCGTAGTAGCGGTTCACCACCGCCTTGACGAGCAGCCGGATGGCCATCGGGATGCGCATCACCACCGAGGGAGACCGCATGGTCTCGTCGCTGTCCTTCACCGACACGGCCTTGCCCAGGTAGAGCAGGCGGAT
>JAYKHL010000212.1:0-26180 GCA_035284865.1 Candidatus Sericytochromatia bacterium
GCGTGGCGTTGCCGCGGAGGTTCTGGTAACCGTGCCGGGCCTCGATGGCGAGGGCCCGTTGAAGTCTCACGAGATCGGCCATGGGCGTGGCCACGATTATAGCGCTCCCCGGTTGCCGGGTCCCCCGGACCGCGGGCGACCGCCCAGGGACGGCCAGGGCCCCCATGGTCGGCCCGCGCCCGGTGGTGCGGCCCTCGTCAGGTAGCGGCGTGCGCCGCAGGCGTTGGGCCCGCCACCGGGGTGTCTCGGGCAATCAGCCCACCCGCCAGCACCAGCTCGCCGTCGTAGAACACCGCCACCTGACCCGGGGTGATCGCCGGCTGCGCTTCGAAGAAGCGCACGAGCAGCCGGCCGCCGTCGGCGGGCTCCACCACCGCCCGCGCTGGCTCAGACCGGTACCGGATCTTGACCTCGGCCTCGAAGGGCCCGCTGGCCGGCGCCATCGAGAGCCAGTTCACGGCCTCCACCATCAGCGTGGTGCCAAGCGTGGCCTCCTTGGGCCCCACGACGACCAGCGCGCGCTCTGCATCGATGCGTACCACATACAGGGGCGTCGAGGCCGAGATGCCCAGGCCCCGGCGCTGGCCGATGGTGAAGTTGACCACGCCGGCGTGGCGGCCGAGCACCCGGCCCTCGAGGTCCACGATGTCCCCGGACCGGATGCGATCGCCGGCCTGCTCCCGGAGAAAGGCCTGCGGATCGTCGCTGAAGCAGAGGTCCTGGCTCTCCGGCTTGTCAGCCACCACAAACCCGAGCGCCCGCGCATGCGCGCGGACCTGGGCCTTGCTGAGCGCACCCACCGGAAACACACAACGCGCCAGCTGGTCCTGCGTGAGCCCGTACAGCATGTAGGTCTGGTCCTTGTTCAGATCCACGGCCCTCAGCAGCTGCCAGCGCCCGGAAGACGGGTCCTGGCGAACGCGGGCGTAGTGGCCCGTGGCCACCCGGTCGCAGCCGAAGCGCTGCTGGGCCATGTCGAACAGCTCCAGGAACTTGAAGTCGCTGTTGCAGATGGCGCAGGGGTTTGGCGTGAGCCCCGACAGGTAAGACGAGGTGAAGTGATCCACCACCTTGCGTTTGAAGGTCTCGACGAAATCGAACCGATGGAACGGCACTCCCAGCGACGCGGCAACCTCGGCCGCATCCTTCATGGCCTCGGTGTTGCAGCAGCGGGACTCCGGCCAGATCACCATGGAGATCCCCACACACACCCGGCTCTCGGCAACCAGCAACGAGGCAGCGACGCTGCTGTCCACGCCCCCACTCATCGCCACCGCCACCCGTTCAGCCATCCACGCGCCCTCCGCTCCTCAGGGGCAGGCGCCCCAGGCAGGCCCATTTTAGCCGATCCACGGGGTCCGCCGCGAGGCGGGGTGCGGGCCCGGCGTGGCGGACAGGGAACCAGCCTGGTATAGATCTAGCGTCCGCCGCCCCGTGGCGCCCCGGTGCGGGGCGCCCTGCCCGAGAGGTCACCGTGCGCGCCTGGTCCACGCTGCTGCTGATGGCTGCCCTGCTGGTCGGCCCGGCCCTGCCCGCTCACGCCCACATCGTCTACTTCAAGGACGGCACCGTCGTCCGCGGCACCGTCTCGCTCCGGGAGAATGCGGTCGTCATCTCGGGCGCGGGGGCAGAGCTGTCCTTCCCGCTGAGCAACGTGCGGGCCATCTCGTTCTCGGACGAGCCGATCGTCTACGAGCAGCAGCGGGCCGAGGACAGCCGATTGCTGAACCACGAGGCGGTGGTGTGGTCCCTCGTCGCGGCCAACGTCGCAGCGGCGGTGGCGGCGGTTGTCGGCGTGATGCGCTGAAGGAGGTCCCGATGGAGGCTCGACGCTGGCTGCTGGTGGGGGGGGTGGCCCTCGCGATGGTGATGGGGGCCGGGGCCCCTGCCGATGCCGCGCTGGTGTACACCATCGACGGCCGCACCTTCGAGGGCACGCTGCGGGTCGAGCCCACCGGCCTCGTGCTGGCTGCCGAGGGCGGCAAGTCCCTGATCATCCCCTACGCCCAGGTCGCCGGGGTCTCGATGGACGGGCAGCCGCTGTTTCCCCCTCCCCGACGCGCCGAGGAGTCCCTGCTGCTCAACAGCAAGCCGCTGGTGTGGGCCCTGGTCGCGGCCAATGCCGCGGCCGTCCTCACGGTGCTGGTCGCCCTGGTGCGTCCAGCCGCGGTCGCGGCGCCTCCAGGGCGCTGAGGCCCCGCCAGCGGCCCCAGCCCGCGCGGCCGTCCGTCACCGACCAGCGGCGGCCGTCGCTGCGTAGCAAGATGGCGCCCTGGTGATCGGTGCGAAGCACCTCGGCCCCGGCAGCCGCAAGGCGACCCAGCGCCTCCGGGTGGGGGTGGCCGTGCACGCTCGCCGCCCCGACGGAGACAATTGCCAGGGCAGGTCGGACGGCAGCGAGCCAGCCCTCGCTGGACGAGCCGCGGGCGCCGTGGTGGCCCACCTTGAGCACCTGCGCGGCGAGCGTCCCCCCGCCGGCCACCAGGTCGCGCTCGCCGGGGGCCTCCAGATCGCCAGGCAGCAGCATCGTGCAGCCGCCGTGGCGCAGCCTGAGCACCAGCGAGGCGTCGTTCAGGGAGGTGGGCCGGCTTCGGCGTGGCAGGCCCCGCAGCTCCACCCCGTCCCGACGCCACACCAGCGCCCCCGCGGCGGGCGTGCGCCAGGGGACGCCTGCCTGCAGCCAGCTGGCGAGCAGCAACCGGGGTGCTGCTCCCTCCGCGGGCACCCCCGCCTCCCAGGCCTCGTCGACGGGCAGGGCCCGAACCACCGCCGGCAGCCCCCCCACGTGATCCATGTGGGGGTGCGAGGCCACCACGAGCGCCAGCCGGCGCACGCCCAGCTGCCGCAGGTGGGGCAGCACCACCCGGGCCCCCGCGTCGCTCCCGGCCCCTGCCGGCCCCCCGTCTACCAGCGCGACGGCGCCACCGGGCGTGCGGATCACAATCGCGTCGCCCTGCCCCACGGCCAGCACCGCGACGTGAAGCTCATTCTTCGACGAGGCGGGCCAGCAGCACAGGGCGAGCCCCAGGCTGACCAGCGCCCAGCGCCAGCGTGCCAGGCCACAGGCCAGGGCCAGGTAGATCCCCCCGAGCGCGAGCGGCGGGATTGCCGGCACGGGCACCAGCTGCCCGGGCACGGCCACCGCCCGGGCAGCGATCTCCTCCAGCGCGGCGAGCCCCAGGGCCGTCAGGTGGTTGGCCAGAGCAGCCCCCCCCGGCCAGGCGGCCCCCAGCACGGCCACCCCCAGGGACCAGGGCGTGAGCCAGCCGATCAGGGGACCGCTGGCCCAGTTGGCCGGGATGCCGGCAAGGGGGACGACGTGGAACACGTGCGCCTGCCACGGCGTCACCCAGGCCCAGGTGACGATCGGGGTGGCGAGACCGGCCCACAGCCAGGCGGGGCCGGGAAGCTCGGCCCAGGCGCAGGCTTGGGCCAGCCGCAGCAGGGCATAGGTCGCCAGCACGCTGAACTGGAAGCCCAGGTCCGCAACGCAGGCCGGGTCGATCACCACCAACCCGGCCACTGCCACCCACAGGGCCGCGAAGGGCACCGGCGAGGCCTCCAGCACCAGCCCCGCCAGGCCCACCAGGCCCATCAGGGTGGCCCGCACCATGCCGGGGGCTCCCCCCGTGAGGGCGAGGTACAGCACCAGGCCCGCTGCCCCCAGGCCCGCCTGCAGGATGGGGCCGCCGCCCAACCCTCGCACGAGGGCCACGACGAGGCCGCCGAGCAGGGCGACCTGCGCGCCGCTGGCCGCCAGCAGGTGGGCCAGGCCCGCGTCCCGGAAGCGCCCCGCCATCGCCTCGGGCACAGGCGCAGCCCCCGCACCGAGCAGCAGCGAGCCAAGCAACGCGTGACGTTCGGCCGACAAGCCCGGCGCCAGGCCCCTCAGCAGGCCCAGGCGCAGGGCGTCCACCGCCGCCCGGGCCCGGTCGCCAGGGTGACGGCTCCGGCCGATCGGGCCGCCCTCCGAGGCGCGCAGCGTGGCGTGAACCCCTCGCGCCGCCCAGATCGCCCGCACGTCAGGAGCTCCCGGGTTCATCGGCCCGGAGAACCGCACCAGGCGGCCAGCCAGCCGCCAGCGCTCGCCAGGCGCAGGCCGCCTCGCCTCGGACGGGAAGCGCACCAGCACCCGAGAGGATCCCCAGCGCGGGCCAGCCGGCGCGCGGCAAAGGGCTCGCCAGGCGCCGGCACCTCCCTCGGGGGGGCCCTCCACGATCACCTCCACGGCAAGGTGGCGGCGGGGGGCCAGGTGGGCGAGGTCCGCCGGGTGCAGCAGGGGGGCCCGCACCCCCCGCCAGGCTGCAGCGCCGGCCAGCAACCCGATCAGGAGGCAGACCCGCGTCACCCGGCCCGGCCAGCGCCACGCCGCGACCGCCGCGAGGGGGACCACCAGCACCACCACGGCCGGCGGCGGGCGGAGGCCGCCGAGGGCGGCCCCTGCCACGAGGGTGAGCGCCAGCGCCGCCAGCATCGTCAAAGGACCAGGCAGGGCCGGAGGCGCTCCAGCCGACGCGCCCCGATCCCGGGCACCTCACGGAGCTCTTCCAGGGCCTTGAAGCCCCCGAGCCGGCGCCGCGTGGCGACGATCCGGGCGGCCATGGCAGGCCCCACGCCCGGCAAGGTCTCGAGCTCGAGGGCCGAGGCCCGGTTGAGGTCGACGGGACGAACCGCCCGCCAGGAACGGGCCTTCGGGCGGGGCAGCCTGCGGGGCGAAGCGGCGCGCCACGTCGCAGCCACGGGGGCTCCCGTGGCCTGGCCGGGGGCCGGCACCCGCACGTGGTCCCCATCCCGCACCAGCGCAGCCAGGTTCAGCGCCTCGAGCCTTGCTCGCGGCGTGGGGCCGCCCGCGGCCGCGATGGCCTCGGCCACGCGGGCGCCGGGGGGTACCACGTGCAACCCCGGCCGACGGACCTCGCCCCCGACGTGGACACGAAGGCCCGTCTCCGCAACGGCCATGCCAGCCCACGCCGGCCCCACGAACTCGACCCAGGCCACGGCGAGGCCTGCCAGCATCCACCCCGTTCTCATCGGTCCTCCTTCAGGCACCAGAGCCTCCTGAACCATCGCCGGTCCGGCGCTGAAGGTGCTGACCAGGCGGCCACTTTCCGCGTTACGCCTCCTGAACAAGGGGGGGGGGCGGCCCCCCGGGGCGTGGACGTCGCCCGGCCGACCGGGCATAATCCGTCCACGCTCACGATCCCGGAGGAACCGACCGATGAAGCCCTGGCAAGACCCGCAGTGGCAGGCCGAGATGGCCGTGCGCCTCGAGTTCAACTACATGCTCGACCGCCTGATCGGGCCCGAGCACGGGCTCTCGCTGGACGCCATCAGGGACATGGCAGCTCCCATGGCGGAGGTCCACGCGCAGATCCAGCGGCGCGACGGCGCCGGCAAGGACTTCCTCGGCTTCCTGGACCTGCCCGAGCAGGATCCGGCGCTGCTCGACCGCGTGGTGGCCACGGCCGACCGCCTCGCCTCGGCCGGAGACATCCACGTGGTGCTGGGCATCGGCGGTTCTTACCTGGGGGCGCGGGCCATCCTCGAGTCGCTCCACTCACCCTATCGCAACGAGCTCTCGCGGGCGGAGCGCCGCGGGCGGCCCCGCATCTACTTCGAGGGCAACAACCTCGACGCGGACGCCATGCACGCCCTGCTCGACCGGCTGCCCCAGGCCCCCGGCGACGCCGCCGGCGACGCCACGCTCAACGTCATCTCCAAGTCGGGGGGCACGATCGAGACGGCCGTCGCCTTTCGGGTCTTCCGGCAGTGGGCCGAGCGGACCTACGGCGAGGCCGAGGCGGCTCGCCGGATCGTGGCCACCACAGACGCCGCGCGTGGCAGCCTGAAGGCCCTGGCCGACCGCGAGGGCTACGAGACGTTCGTCATCCCCGACGACGTGGGCGGACGATTTTCCGTGCTCACCCCGGTGGGGCTGCTGCCGGCGGCTGTCGCAGGCGTCGACATCCATGAACTGGTGGCAGGCGCGCGGGCCATGGCGGCCCGGTGCCGGGAATCGGACCTCTTCAAGAACCCGGCATACATGTACGCCGCGCTGATGGACCTCTCCTACCGCGCCGGTCGCGACGTCTCCATCATGGCCGCATGGACCAAGCGGCTGGAGTTCGTGGGCTTCTGGTACGACCAGCTCGGCGCCGAGAGCCTCGGCAAGCAGGACGGCGGGCGCATCCCCTTTACCTCCGTGAACAGCCGGGACCTGCACGCCCGCGGCCAGCAGGTGCAGGAGGGCCCCCACAACACGGTGGTGACCAACCTGGTGGTGGGCCGCAGCGCCCGTCCGCTCACGGTGGAGCAGGATTCGACCGACATGGATGGCCTGAACTACCTGGCGGGCTGGGACCTCGACCGCATGCAGCGCAGCGCGATGGAAGGCACCCGCTTCGCCTATGCGAAGGACGGCCGGCCGAGCCTGAATGTGGAGCTGCCGGCCATCAATGCGTTCACCTTGGGGCAGCTGTTTTACATGTTCGAGGTGGCGACGCTCGCCGAGGGCTACCTGCAGCGCATCAACCCACTCGACCAGCCGGGCGTGGAGGCCTACAAGAGGTTCATGTTCGGCAACCTCGGGCGGCCGGACATGGCTGGCTACAAGGCAGAGTTCGACGCCCGGCCTCAGGGGCTCCCGGAGCTGATGATCTGAGCAGACCGCCGCGGGCACCCGGCTGGTACGCGGGAGGCAGGCCTGGGGGAGGCTGGGTTGGCGGCTCGGGACCTCATCCCCCAAGCCGTCAGACGCCGCCCAGGCTCGTCAATGTCATCGGGCTGCGCGTCCTCGTGGGCGTCGGGCTGGCATCAGTTGGGAGTTCCCGCGTCAGTGCGGCCGTGTCGCCCGTCTCCGTCACCGGTGCCAGCGAACCATCCTTGGTCGGCCGCGGTGACGTTGATGCGGCCCCGGGCTTGGCTGCAATGGTTGGCCCGTCGCCGGCCTCCCCATCCTGCTTGGCGGAAGGGGACGTGGCCCCAGGGCTGCCAGGCGGGCTCTCCGCCACGACGGGCTGTTCGGGAACTGCCTGGCGTTCGTCGGCACGCGTCGCGGCCACCAGCGAGGCCACCTCTTCCGGGGCCACCGGAGCCTCCGCCAGGTCCTCCTGCAACGGCGTCACCTCGCGTTGTACGTTCGGATCCTCGGCCACCATGGCCTGCGCGACGCGCGTCACGGCGGCCAGGTCCGTGAAATCCGGCAACCGCGTGAGATCCAGCTTGCGCTCCAGGTTTGCCGCCGCAGCCCGCATCTGGGCGTTATCGAGGCGCCCAAGCCCTCGCTGAACGTTCGCCACCAGGGCGGCCGTCAACATGGTCGAACCGAGCCCAACGCTCACCTCCACGGCCCCCGCGTGAGTCGAGGCAAGGCTCGTCAGCCTGGCCACCTTGCCCGTGCGCGTCGGCGCCTCGGCCACCACCACGTAGGTGAGGCCCTGGGGCACCCGGCGCAGCGAGAACCGTCCCTCGCCGTCAGTCAGGGCCTCTGGCAGGCCAGGCAGCGCCTTGCCGCCTGCATCTGCGAGGTAGACGCGAGCCCCCACGAGGGGTCGACCTTCCTCGCTTGCTGTCAGCAGCGCCCGGGCCCTGGCACCCGCTCCCAGCAGCGTGCCAGCGTCCGGGCCAACCAGTGAACCTGCATCCAGCCCCACCAGTGAGCCGGCGTCCAACCCGACGAGGGAGCGGGCGTCAAGCCCCACCAGCTGGGCAGGCAGCCGGATGGCACCCGACACCTCCGTCACCTTGGTTGCGGGCGTGGCGGCGCGGACCCGCTGCTCGGTGGTGGGCACGGTGACCGGCGCCGCCTGACACCCCGCCCCAAGCACCACCGCCACCACCAGCCACGCAGCCCTGCACATCTCGCTTCGATGCATGCTTTCATCTAACCCTGCGCAGCGGGGTGACAAACCTGGCTTGAACGGCCCCGGGTTCCGATGGGCTCGTTCCTTCCGTCCTGGACCTGCCTCGGGCGGAGTGAGGGGAGTGGCGCAGGGCTCCCTCGGGACCGGGGCAGCCGCGGGGCAGGCTGGGGCAACCCGGGCTGAACCAGCGCGATAACCCTCCCGCCCCGAGGGTAGGACACCAGCATGCGGTCACGGTGGCTTCCAAGTCTGGTGGTGAGCCTGCTGGTGCTGAGTTGCATGCCTCCCCTGGAGCAGGCCGTGCCAGCGCCTCGGGCAGCCCGGCCCTCAGTCTCAAAGGCCTCCCTTGGCACCGTCAGCGGGACGGTGGTGGTGCCCGGCCGGCTGCTCTCCGATCGGGGCTCTGGCCTGATTGCGGATCGCGGCGCGGGGCTGATCTCCGACCGCGGGCCCGGGCTCATTTCGGATCGCGGCGCGGCCTTCACCGTCAAGGCCAGGGGGCTGCGGTTGCGTGCGACGGCGGACCGGGTCGGGCTGCCGGACGCCCGGATTGTACTGACCGATGCCACGGGGCGCAGGCTGCCTGGGCTGGCAGAGGCACGCACGGATGAGGCTGGCCGTTACCAGATTGCCCGGGTGCCCCTGGGCTTGACCTACCTCGTGGTCGCAGAAGCCCCAACCACCGGGGGGCGCACCGCGCAGCTTCGCAGCATCGCCACCGCAGGACGGGGGGAGGTCACGGTCAGCATTGGCTCGACCCTGGTCACCTCGGCGCTCGTGACACCCGCCAAGGGGCTGGGCAGGGCCGACCCGGCGCGGCTGCAGGCGCTGGCACAGGAGATGGAGGCTCGCGTCGCAACGCAAGACCTCCCGGACCTGGCCGACACGCAGGCCGTTTCCCGTGCCGCCGAGGCCCTCGTGGCGTCGGACCCGAGTCTCGGGCAGCAGCTCGAGGTGCTGCGGAAGGACCTGGACCGCTCCGCGGTGCCGACCACCGAGCTTGCAGGGAGGGTTGCGGCCGCGCTCGGGGCTGATCCGGGCGCCACCCCCGACGCCTTGGAGCCTGGCTCCCCGGGCGCGCCAGGACCCTCTGAGGAGCCAGCGTCAGACCTCGTCGCCTCTCCCCCGGCCACCCAGGCTCCTCGCGATGAGGTCACCGAAACGCCTGCTGCGACCCGCGTGGTGGCGAGCTGGTTGCCGATCGAGACGCCACGGGCGCCGACGCAGCCGCCGACGCCCGCACCGACCTCCACGCCGCCCCCCGCACGGCCCTCCACCCCTGCCCCAAGCTCGCCTCCGCCCTCCGAGCGGCTGCGGTGGACCTGGGATTGGTGGGCAAATTCCGATTTGGCCCTCCCGCAGGGCCTGGCGGTGGACCGCGCGGGCAGTGTGTTTGTCGCGGACACCGGCAGCCACCGCGTCCTCAAGTCCACCTTGGGCGGGATCTCCGTGGTGGCGGGAGCCACCGAAGGGTTCGCGGAGGGCCAGAATGATGCCGCGAGGTTCTCACGTCCCCAGGGGATCGCCGTTGACGGGGAGGGCACCCTGTTCGTCGCGGATACGGGGAACAACCGCATCTGCAAGATCTCGACGGACGGGATGGTCAGCACGCTCGTGGGTGGCACGACGGGAGGTTCCGACGGTTCCGGCACCGCCGCAAGCTTCGACGGCCCCACGGGCATCGTCGTGGCGCCGGACGGCACCCTTTACGTCGCCGACACCAACAACCACCGCGTGAGGGTCATCTCGCCGTCCGGGGTGGTGACCACCCTCGCCGGCTCGACCCCGGGCTACGCGGATGGCGGACGCGACGTGGCCCGGCTCCGGTCACCCGTCGCGCTGGCCCTCCAGCCGGATGGCGCCCTCCTGGTCGCGGACCGAGGAAACGCGTGCTTGAGGCGCATCACCCCGGAGGGGACGGTGTCCACGGTCGTGCAGGGTGCATCCGTGCCTGACCCGGTCGGCGTCGCGGTCAACAAGAGCGGCACCATCTACGTTGCCGATGCTCAGCGCTCAGGGGTGGTGGTCATCCACCCGACGGGTCGCCAGGATTTCCTGAACCCGAGCCGGCGGGGGGAGTTAGACGAAGTGGACCTCCAGGGCGCCGTGGGCCTCGCGCTGGACCGAGACGGGTTCCTGTACCTGCCCTTCTCAGGCGCGATCATCCGGTTCGAGTTTTACTGAGCCGGCACCCGGCACCTCGCCAGCGCCCGCGGCGCCCCAGGCGTGGAGGGTTCTACAGCCTTGGACAAGCTCCGCCGACCGGGACGCCGGGAGGATGCCTATCGGCCCCGTGGCCCCTGCCGAGACACGCAGCAACCGGGTCGTGCGGTTCACGCCAGCCTGAATTCAGATCGGCGCCGCGAAGCGCCCGGCATAGCCCGTCAGCTCGACGTACCCTGCCGCCGTGATGGGGCGCCCACGCCGCGTGCCCGTGGCCTTCACGCTCCCCTCCCAGTAGGTCTCGCCGGTCGAGCCAGGGGTCTGCCATTCCTGCCGCTCGAAGCTGGGCGACACCGTGAGGGTGAGCTCCTCCCCGGGCACGCGCACCATCCACCCCATCGGGTACTCTCCCCCCGACGTCGGGCTCTTCCAGCGCCCCGTGGCCTGGACGTCGAAGCTTGCCAGAGGCAGGTGGCGCGGGGCGCCCGTGGGCGGCACCCAGGTTCCGGAGGACTGGGGCACGGGCGTGCCGTCGGTCCGGCGCAGCTGGTAGAGCATCAGCTCCGAGCCATCCGAGAGCTGCAGGCTGAACCAGTCCCAGCCTGCCTCCCGGCGGCCCAGCTGGTTCGAGCCGAACTCGTGATCCATCCACGAGGTCCCCGTCACGGGCAGCGCCTCCCCCCCGAGGGCCAGCGTGCCGCGCGTCTGCAGCCGTGTGAGGGAGTAGTAGTGCGAGGCGCACGTCGGGCAGTCGGACTTGCGGCTGATGCCGTCCTGCCCGTGCACCACGGCGGGCTTGCGTGGGGTAAGCGTCAGGTCGACCGCTTGGCGCGCGTCGCGGGCTGTGAGGCGGTGCCGGCCGCCCTCCAGCCAGGCACGCCAGCCTCCCACGAACACGTCGTAGGCATCGGACGCGGCGCCAGCCAGCCCGACGCCCCCGCGTTGCAGCCGCTCGGCCGTCGAGAAGTGGGCCGCGTCGAGGTCCGAGACGGCAAAGTGGGCCAGCAGCACCCCGTCCGAGCGCCACGGGGAGGCCTGGGGCCCCAGCGCCAGTCCAGGCACCGTGCCAACCCGGAAGTACGTCAGCTGGTACCCGAAGGCCCGGCCGCTCGCCGTCTGAAGGTGGCCGGTGTAGTACCACCACTCCGTCCGGAACGCGGGGTGAGACGCGTGGTCGCGCGGGAAGGCGTACCGGTAGCCAGGCAGGGCCGGCCGGAACCCACCCGCGACCGCCGGCGCCGCCGCCACCAGCAGGGCCAGCACGCCGGCCACCGTCCCCCGGCGCCACCCGTGCGTCCGGGCCCCCTCCACGCCCCGCGAGGCCTGCTGCCGATCACCCATCCCGCATCGCCTCCGCCAGGCGTGCCCGGGCGGCCGCCCGGGCCGGCAGCCACCCGGCGAGCACCGCCGCCCCGACCACCGCCGCCACCGTGCCACCCACGAACCCCCAGGGGATGGCGAAGCCCACGCTCCAACCAAAGGACTGGCGGTTGATCACCTCGATCAGCAAGAGGGCCAGCAGGCCCCCGCCCAGCACCCCCAGCACCGCCCCCGCGAGGCCGACCAGCCCGGCTTCCGCCATAACCATCAGGGCCACCTGTCGACGCTGCAGCCCAACCTGCCGCTGGATGGCGATCTCGCGACCCCGCTCCAGCACCAGCGCGGCCAGGGTGCCCGCGACCCCCAGCAGGGAGACCGTGATGCTCACGGCGTGCAGGGCGTAGGTGATGGCGAAGGTGTCGTCGAAGACCCGCATCACCTGCTGGCGGATGGCCTCGGAGGAGACCAGCGTCACGGGACGCACGCCGAGGGCCTGCCTCAGCCGCCCGCGCAGGGCCTCCCGATCCGCGCCCGGCGCGGCGTAGATGGCGACATTCGTGATGGCGTCGTCCCGCCACCAGCGCCGGTAGGTCTCCCGGTCCATCAGCACGTAGCCCTGGTCAGAGGCGTAGTCGTGGTAAACGGCCAGCACGCGGAAGGGGTGCGGGCCCTGGGGTGTGGGCAGCACCAGGTCCTCGCCGGGGTCCACGCCGTGCTTGATGGCGAGCGCCTCCGAGACCAGCACGCGATCCCGGCCAGCGCACGCCGCGAAGAGCGTCCGCGGGTCACCGGCGTCTCGCAGCACCATCGCGCCATGCCTGGCCCGCACGGCCATGTCAGCCGCGCCCAGGCGAATGGCGACCCCCGCGTAGGGCAGCACCCGTTCCCGGAAGGCCTCGACGTCGACCACGCCCGCCACGCGACGCAGCACCGCCGGAAGGGCCGGGTCGAGCGTCGCGATCGCCCCGAAGCCGGAGGTCGTGCCCGCTGCCGCCGGGTTCACGTAGAAGGCGCCCGGCAGCGTCGTCTCGATCCAGGCCGTGACCGTGCCCCGGAACGAGCCCACCATCGTGGCGACGCCGATCGTCATCGCGGCCCCCACCATGAGGGCCGCCACGGCCACGCCGTTGCGCCCCACGGCCCGGCGAAAGTTACGGACGCCCAGCAGCAACGGGGCGGGCAACGCCAACCGGGCGAGCACCCACTCAGCGGCCACGGACAGCACCTCCACCGTCAGCGGGGCCCAGAACGAAGCCCCCAGCACCAGCAGCGCCGCTGCTGCGTAGCCCCCCCAGGGGGGGCCTCCCTGGGCCGGGATGGCCGCACACGCGCCGGCCAGGGCGACCAGCCCGAGCCCGAGCAGAGCCCAGCGGCCGCTCCGCCCGCGCCGCGCCGACTCCCAGGACCCTGCCCGGACGGCGAGCGCAGGCGCGGTGCTCGCCGCCTCCAGCGCCGGGGCGGCAGAGGCCACCAGGGAGAGCACCACACCCGCCAGCCAGCCGACCGCGAACGGGACGGGGTCCCAGGCGACGGCCCCGACGCTGGTGTCCACGTACAGCGCGTCGACGGTTCGCGCCACGGCGGCCACGGCAGCGCGCGCCAGCACGCTCCCGAGGCCGAGGCCGAGCAGGCCGCCCACGCTGCCCACCAGCAGCGCCTCCACCGCAAACAGGCCGAAGATCTGCCGCCGCAGGGCCCCCAGCGCTCGCATCATGGCCACCTCGCGCCGCCGCTGCACCACCGAGATGGAGACGGCGTTGTAGATGAGGTAGGAGCCGACCACGAGCGCCACGAAGGAGAGCGCCATCAGGTTCATCCGGAAGGATGCCAGCATCCGCTCGGCCGATCGCGTGGCCTCCGCCGGA
This sequence comes from Candidatus Sericytochromatia bacterium, assembly GCA_035284865.1. GTDB lineage: Bacteria > Cyanobacteriota > Sericytochromatia > S15B-MN24 > JAQBPE01 > JAYKHL01. Next base: position 13,211 of record JAYKHL010000212.1, read on the forward strand.
TCAGCCAGGCTCAGGCCGGGCAGGTGTAGCGCCTCGAAGGCCGCCCGCAGAGCCTCGGGCGTGACGCCCTCGCGCGGCGTGAGGTCCAGGCGGTCGAGGGACGCCGTGCGGCCCGCAACTTCCTGCAGCGCGGCCACGTCGAGGAAGGCCACCCAAGGGTCGAGCCCGGCGGTGTCGGGTCCGCTCGGGAGGATCCCGAGCACGGGCAGTTCCACGCGCCGATCGTTGACGAGCAGCGCCAGCCTCCCGCCGACCGACAGCCGGAGTTGCCGGGCGGCCTCCCCCGTTACCCAGAGGCCCGCCGGCCACCCCTGATCCGTCGGCGGAGCCGACCGGGCAGCCCCGGCAGCGGCACTGGCGTAGCCCCGGAAGGCTCCCGGCGCGAGCAGGTCCACCCCCACCAGCCGCACCGGCCGGGCGGCGGCCTCGGCCGTGACGGCTGCAGCTTCCAGCACCGGGCTCACGGTCGCGACGTCCAGGAGCGGCCGCAGCTTCGGGACCAGGGCCTGGGGCACCTCGCCGCCGGGCACCACCACCTGCCAGGCAGCGGGCCCCGCCACCGCCCGCGCGGTGCGGGCGAAGGCCTCAAGAGCCGTGCCGTTCGCCAGCTGGACCGCAACGGCCACCGCCACCCCCAGCGCCACGCCCAGCACCGTCAGGGCCGACCGCAGGCGGTGCCGCGTGAGGTGCCGCCAGACCAGCGCCAGCAGGAGCAGGCGTGGCAGGTGAGCGCGGCCGCTCACGACCCGACCCGCCCGTCGCTGACGATCCGGCCGTCGCGCAGCCGGACGACCCGGCTGCAGCCGGCAGCCGCCTCCGGCGCGTGGGTGGCCAGCACAACGGTCTGGCCTTGTCGGGCGTTGAGGTCCCGGAAGATCGCGAGCACGGCCTCGCCCGTGGCAGAGTCCAGGCTGCCCGTCGGCTCGTCAGCCAGCAGCAACGCCGGGCGGTGCACGATCGCCCGGCCGATGGCCACGCGCTGCATTTGCCCCCCCGAGAGCTGGTGGGGGTAACGGTCGCCCAAGGCCCCCAGGCCGACCGCCGCCAGGGTCTCGGAGACGGCCTGCCGGACCGCTCCCCCGCGCTGGCCTGCCAGGACCAGCGGCAGCGCCACGTTCTCCGCCGCCGTCAGGGTGGGCAGGAGGTTGAAGAACTGGGAGACGAAGCCGATGCGCTCCCGCCGAAGCAAGGTGCGGGCATCATCCCCGAGCGAGGCCGTCTCCCGGCCATCCACCACCACGTGCCCGGTGTCCGGCGCGTCGATCAGACCGGCAAGGTGCAGCAGCGTGCTCTTGCCGCAGCCGGAGGGCCCCATCAAGGCCACCATCTCGCCCCGCGCCACCACGAGCTCCACGCCATCGAGCGCGGGGGGCGCCTCGGGCGCGTACCGGCGGTGGACGGCGACGAGGCGAAGCGCGTCGGCACTGGAGGCGGTCATTGGCAGGGCCCTCGCGGTCCCACCCACGATGCCTCTGCCATCATAAGCCGTGCCCCCCGGCGAGGACAAGGCGCCCGGCCGAGCCCCCTTCGCCCAGGTGAGGGACGTGGCGCCCGGGTCTGCGCGAGGTCCGTTGAGACCTTGAAGAAGACGTGGCGCGCCCGGGTATGCAACGCCTTGCGGCTCGGGCCAGGCTGGTCCCGGGCCATCGAGACCCCATCGCCGCCGGGAGGCCCCGGCCAGCGACCCCGAGGAGCCACCATGACCCATCGTCACGCCCTGCACGCCGCCCTGACCGAACGCAACATGCTCAAGGTCATCGCTGGCATCACCAACTTCGACCGCGATCACGTGCTGGCCATCGCCCGGGCCGCCGCAGAGGGTGGCGCGCAGGCCATCGACGTGGCAGCGGACGTCTCGCTGGCCGAGGCCGTGAAGGCAGAGACCGATCTCATCGTGTTCGTGTCATCCACCGAGCCCGCCCGGCTGATCGCCTGCGCCGACACGGCCGACGTGCTGGAGCTGGGCAACTTCGATGCCCTCTACCGGGCCGGCATCCACCCCTCGGCCGCCGAGATCCTCGGCTGGGCCCGCGAAGTCAAGGCTGCCATCGGCGATCGCGTGCCGCTGTGCGTGACGGTCTCCGGCCACCTGCCCGTGACGGAGCAAAAGGCACTGGCCGCGGACCTCGAGGCGCTGGGCGTCGCCATGCTGCAGACCGAGGGCAAGGTTGGCCCCGAGTCGACGGACACCTTCCAGGCCCTCTCCGGGGCCGTCGCGGCGCTCGCCAACACGGCTGAGATCAGGCAAGCGGTGGCGCTCCCGCTGCTGCTCGCGGGGGGCTTCAACCACGTCTCGGCGGCCTTCGTGCCGGGCTCCGGAGCGGACGCGCTGGGCGTTGGCAAAGCCATCTCGCGCCTCGGCTCGCACGACGAGCGGGTGGCCGAGGTGAAAGCCATCCGAGCAGCGCTGGAGCAGGCCCGGGCAGCTGGGCGCGGGCTGGCGGCCGTCTGACGGCCCCTGGGCACGAGGCGCCCCCGCGGGGGCGCCTTTTTTTGCCTGCTCAAGGATGGCCGGTCGCGCCAGGCATCGGCCACGGCGACGCGCCCCGTGGCGCGAAACCCGCGTGCCTGCTACCATGTGGCCGTTCCCCCGCCTGGAGGCACCCGTGACCGTCGAACTCGAACACCTGCCCGAGCAGGCGCGCGTGCGCCGCCAGAAGCTGCAAGCGCTCAAGGACGCCGGCGTCGACGCCTATCCGACGCGCTACGATCGCACGGCGACCGCCGCGGAACTGCAGGTGCAGTACGCCGACCTCGAGGCCGGCACGGACCTGCCCGACGTCGCGCGCGTGGCCGGCCGCCTGATGGCCCGCCGGGGACAGGGCAAGCTGGTTTTCGCCGATCTGGTCGACGAGTCGGGCAAGATCCAGCTCACCTTCTCCCTCGGCGCCGTGGGGGAGGAGACCATGGCCCGCCTCGATCTGCTCGACCTCGGCGACATGATCGGGGTCGAGGGCACGATCCGGCGCACGAAGCGGGGAGAGCTCTCGGTGGCTGCCACCAGCTGGACCTTCCTCGCCAAGTGCCTGAACCCGCTGCCCGAGAAATGGCACGGTCTGGCGGACGTGGAACTGCGCTACCGCCAGCGCCACCTCGACCTCATCGTCAACCCGGAGACGCGCGAGGTCTTTCGCAAGCGCTCGCTTGTGATCCGCACCATCCGCCGGATGCTGGAGGAGAAGGGCTTCATCGAGGTGGAGACCCCGATGCTGCAGGCCATCCCGGGCGGCGCCGCGGCGCGGCCCTTCCACACGCACCACAACGCGCTCGACATGCCGCTCCACCTGCGGATCTCGCCAGAGCTGTACCTGAAGCGGCTGGTCGTGGGCGGCTTCGAGAAGGTCTTCGACCTCAACAAGAGCTTCCGCAACGAGGGCATCTCGACCCGGCACAACCCCGAGTTCACGATGATGGAGCTGTACCAGGCCTACGCCGACTACCGCGACATCATGGCCCTGACGGAGGAGCTGGTTTGCGGGGCCGTCGAGGCGGCCTGCGGCTCGCTGCAGATCCCCTACCAGGGCACGACGCTCGATTTCACACGTCCCTGGCGGCGCGCCACGATGGCGGAGCTGGTACAGGAGAGGCTGGGCGTGGACGTCGCCACGCTGGACGTGTCGGCCCTGCAGGAGCTGGCGGGGCGGGTGAACGCCAAGGCCCCCCCGATCCCCACCCACGGCCACTACGTCAACGAGATCTTCGAGGCCGTCTGTGAGGACGCCCTGATCCAGCCGACCTTCGTGATCGACCACCCTGTCGAGATCTCCCCCCTCGCGAAGCGCAAGCCCGAAGCCCCGCATCTCACGGAACGCTTCGAGGTCTTCGTGGCAGGGCGTGAACTGGGCAACGCCTTTTCGGAGCTCAATGATCCCGTGGACCAGCGGGGCCGCTTCGAGGCCCAGGCGGCCGAGCGAGCAGCCGGCAACGACGAGGCGCACCACATCGACGAAGACTACCTGGCCGCGCTGGAGCTGGGCCTGCCGCCCACCGGCGGCCTCGGCCTCGGCATCGACCGGCTGGTCATGCTGGTGGCTGACACCGCCTCGATCCGTGACGTCATCCTGTTCCCCCACATGCGCCCACGCGGCGAGGCCTGAGGCCCCGCCTGGCCTCGCGCGGTTCCCCCAGGCGGGAGGCCAGGCTCCCCTCGATTCGCGCAACGTGCCGGGACGAAAGGCCTTCAGCGCCGGGGCTCAGGAACTGCAGGAGAGCATCGAACACCCCGGTCGGTGCCGAGCCCACTCGGGGCGCCGGCGGGCAAAGCGTTCCTGGCCGGGCTGGTCATCGTAGGGATGCCGCAGCACCTCCAGCAGCCTGGCGAGGCCCGAGGCATCACCTTGCTCGGCCTGGTCAATCACTTCCTGGGCCAGGTAGTTCCGCAAGACGAAGCGCGGGTTCGCCCGCCGCATCACGGCACGCCGCTCCTCGTCCGACCACGCCTGGTCTCGCACGCGCGCAGCCCAGCGCTCGAGCCAGGCCCGAAGCTCCTGGTCAAGCGCCGCCCGATGGCCCGCGTCGTAGAAGGCCTCTTCAACCGGCGTCAGCGTGGGGAGCCTGGCATCGACGTCCGCCAGGCCACGGTAGAACAACGTCATATCCACCTCTCCGCGCTGTAACAGCCCCTCCAGCGCCCGGGCGAGGGCGACGTCCCCGTCTCCTCGACACGTGTCCAGGCCCAGCTTCGCCGCCAAGCTGCGCCTGGTGGCGGCGTTGAAGGCATCCACGTAGGCATCCAGGCCATCCTGCAGCAGCTCCGAGGGAGCGACGACCGGCGAGAGGGCCTCTGCCAGCCGAGTCAGGTTCCACAGGGCGACCGTGGGCTGCTGTCCGAAGGCATAGCGACGGTGCGTGCGGTCCGTGGTGTTGGGGGTCCACGTCGCATCAAAGCCCTCCAGCCAGCCGTAGGGTCCATAGTCCAGCGTGAGCCCCAGCAGGCTCATGTTGTCGGTGTTCATCACGCCGTGGACGAACCCCACGCGCATCCAGCCCGCCACCAGCTCCGCCGTGCGGATCGCGACGGCCCGAAACATCGCGGCATAGGCCTCCGGCCCCGGCGGCCCCAGCTCCGGGTAGCATCGCCTGAGTGCAAACGCCGCCAGCTGCTCCAGCAAGACCCGATCCCCACGCGCGGCCGGCAGCTCGAGGTGACCGAACCGCAAGAAAGTGGGGGCGACGCGGCAGACGATGGCACCGGGCTCGGGCCGGGGGCGCCCGTCATAGAACATGTCACGCACCACCGGCTCCCCCGTAGCGACCAGCGAAAGCGCCCGTGTGGTGGGAACACCCAGGTGGTGCATCGCCTCGCTGCACAGGAACTCCCGCACGGAGGACCGGAGGACCGCCCGGCCATCAGCCCCTCTCGAGTACGGCGTCGGGCCTGCCCCTTTGAGCTGTAGCTCCCAGCGCTGGCCCGACGCCAGCACCACCTCGCCGAGCGAAAGCGCCCGGCCGTCCCCCAGCTGGCCTGCCCAGACCCCGAACTGGTGGCCCCCGTAGCAAGTCGCCCAGGGCTCCATGCCCGGGGTGAGCGCATTGCCGCCAAAGACCTCGGCGAAGCCCTCCGAGCTCACGGCTGCCGCGCTGAGCCCCAGCATACCGGCCACCTCTTCGGCATGGGCCAGCAGGCGCGGCCGGGCGACGGACGTCGGCAAGACCCGCGAGGCAACCGCGCCGTGCACCTGTCTCGGGCCGGGGGCCTCGCTGAGGTCCACAGGGAGGTCCTGCAGCCAGGCGCGGTCGAACCGCCAGCGGGGCAGGAGGGAGTCGGCAAGGACACGCACGAGACACCAACCAGACGAATGGGACCACCAAGCCGAGCGGGATGTCAGGGCAGCGAGGTTCGGGGGCTCCAGCCCCAACGCCCGCCGGGGGTGCAGCTCGAGCCGAGCCCCGCGTCAGACCTTCTGCTTCAACGACGACAGGAAGCGGTTGCCCACGAAGTTGAGCATATGCGCCAGCTGTTCCCGCGCCACGAGCGTGTCCTTCAGCTCGATGAAGTTGGTCAGCAGCTCCCGGAACTCATCCGACGGCGTGGTGAGTTCATCGAAAGGCAACACGAAGAAGCGATCCACAATGTCCGTCTCCTGCGCGAGCAGCTTCTTCCAGATCTCATGCAGGTCTCGCTCATCGTGGTCGTACTGGTTCACGCGGATGGTGTCCAGGTTGAAGGTGCGTCGGAACGCGTCCTTGACCTCCTTCTCGGCCAGCGCCTCTTCCCAGATGCGCAGGTTGTCCGAGGCGGTCAGCGCCAGGGCCGCGCCCTTGGCCTTGAGACGCTCGAGCTGCTTCTCCTTGGCGACCAGCTGTTGCTGAGCCCCCTCCAGCCCCTTCACGCGCTCGATGAGCCGCTCGTTCTCCTCCCGCAGGCGACCAAGCTCATCGCGAGCCTCCTGCGCCTGATTGGTCGCCCGCCGACCTTCCTTTTCGAGCCGCTCGATCTGCTGGCGCATCGGCAGCAGTTCATCACGCGCCTTGGTGGTCTTCTCCGTCGCATCCTGCCGCGACTTCTGGAGCTCGGCAATCTCCTTGCGCAGCTGCGCCTCCGTGCGCTGCCAGTCCATCTGACGCCCCTGCAATTCGGCCCGCGCCTTGTCCGTGGCGTCAGCGAGCTCCAAGCGGCGCTTGTCCTTGTTCTCCTCAAGCAGCCGCTTGAACTTGGTGACCTCTTCCTCGGAGCGTGCCAACCGCGCCTCGAGGGCAGCCTTCTGCTCCTCGGCCTGACGCCGCAGGTCGGCGACGACGGCTTCGGGAACGCCACCCACCACGGGCTCGCCCCCTTCCTCCGGCCCTTCGCCACCCTCGGCCGCTGGCGCGGCCTTGGGCTTGGGTGGCTTCACCGTGGCCAGCACCTTGGCAGGAAACTCGTAGGGACCCAGGCGGGCGTAAGCGTTCACGGCGTCGTGGGTGCTGGCCTTGAGCCACTTCTTGAGCGCAGCGATGGCGTCCTTGGCGGCGGCCTCGAGGGCGTCCTCATCCGTCGAAGGGTGCTCGGCGTCTCGCTTGAAGGCCTCCGGCAGTTCGGGAACATCACCCAGGGTCGCCGCGTTGTCCTTCACCCAGGCGCTGAACACGAGGGCCCTGATCTTCAGGTTCGTCGTCACCAGCGGCGCCAGAAACTGGTTGATCTGCCCCTCGCGGGCCTTGCCGGCGGCAACCTTCTGGGTTCCGAGGAACTGCGGCCGCAGACGCGCATCCCGCTCGATCAACTCCTGCTTGCGCTTGAGCCCGAGCCCCATCAGGACCGTGTCGACGGCCTGTTCCAACGCCTGGGATTCCGTATCCTGCTTAGCCAATGGAAAGCTCCTTCCGGGCAAACGGCACAAAGAAGCTGGCCAGGGCCTTGAGGTCCTCGTGGAAGCCCTCCGCGCGCCGTTGACTGAGGAATTGCTGGTACTGAGGCGAATCGAGCAACTCGGTCATGCCGAGGTCGATGGCCGCCTGGAAGTCTCGAGCTGCCGCCTTCCGCAGGCCCTTGGCCAGCAGCAACTGGGCCCGTTCGAGGCGCAGCTCAGCCGCCTCCGGCGCAGCCGCGATGCGAGCGGCAAGGGCCTCGATCTCCGGCTCGAAGGCTGCGTTGCGAACCTCCACCGTGCCCGCAGCCATCCCCCCTTGCACCGTCGGCACAAAGGCCCGGATGGTGACCACGGGGTGGTCCTTGCCGCCAGGGACGGGGAAGGCGATGGTGCGGTCGAGGGACCCCTCGGTCTCGACCTCCATCGTCGCCAGGCGCTGCCCGGTAGGGCTGGACGCCTCGAGCCGCAGCGGCACGTCCGTGGGCCCATCCGACGCGATATCCAGGTGGGCAACGCCATCCACGAGGTACTCAGCTGCTGCCTCGAAGCGGCGGATCCAGGGGTGCCAGACGAGGGTGAGCGTCCCAAACGAGCGCCCGTCAATCTCCACCCGTACCTCGGTCTCATGGTGGAGCAAGGTCTCCTGGAGCGAGGCGAGTGGGTAGGTGGCGAAACCTTCGTAGAACTCCTCCACCAGGGGCTCACCGTCGCCCGCCGTCAGCTGCGCTTTCTCGCCCCGAGCAGCGAACAGGACCAGCGTCAGGTGCTCCAGCTCCTCAAAGCCAAGCACGGTCTTGCGCACCCAGGTGCCCTCGTTGTCGTCGAGCAGCCGGAAGCCTCCCACGTCCGGTACCACCGCCAGAGGCACCTCCACGCGGGGCACCGCCAGCTTCAGCGTGCCTTCCAGAGCCCGCGGGGCGAACGGCGGGTTCTCCATGGCGTCCCGATCGACGATGGGGTGACCGAGCACCACGCTCGCCTCGTGCCCGCCACCGGGGAAGCACGGCATTTGGCTCCGGGCGGAGACCACGAACATCGCCTCCTCGTCAACGATGCCCTGGGGCACCACCCCCAGCTCGAGCTGAGGCAGCACCACCAACTCCCGCTGCCCGAGCAACTCACCGCCTCCCAGCAGCTTCAGGCTGTACGTGCCCGCCAGGTCATACTCCGCAGAGACGTCCAGCGCCCGCCGCAGCATCGCGCCCGACAGCCGGCGGTTCTCGGCCGGGTAGTTCATGAGCCAGTTGAGCTCGGCCCACGTCCGGATGAACAGAGGCACCCCGTCGCGCTCGAGCGAGACCAGGGTCCCCTCCAGGAGCGAGACATCGTCGACGAAGAGGCTGTCGGCCGCGGCCACCATGTAGCCGCGCGGCTGCTCGGGCGAGAACACAAAGGGCGCCGGAGCTGGCGGGAGCTCGGCGGCCTGCCAGGCCGCATCGATGCGGTAGTCGAAGTTCCACTGGTGCCGGCCATCGACGTAGATCTCAAGGGCTGCGGCCGGGTCGGCCCACGTCAACCGAAACAGCTCGTAGGCTCCCTGCTTGCCCAGGGAGTCCACCCCGATGTCCCGCATCTGCATCGCCCCGGTGTTCACGGGGTGCGAGGCAGCGAGCACGACAGAGCTCGGCCCGAACAGGCGTCGCTCCTCGGCAGGCGGCAGGAGCATCCCCGTGACCTCGGAGCCCAGCAGGACCTCGGCCATGTTGAGCCGCCGCGCCAGCGGGCGACCGGCGATGGAGAGGACCTCCCCGGTGGCGTGGTCCTGCACCACGAGTTCGAGAGCGCCAGGCTCGGCCGCCGCGAGCGGGAGGACCCGATCCTGAAGCCGACCCACTCCTGCCGCGTCCAGCTCGAACGTCAGCCGGCCGGCCGTTTCCGCCATGGCGCATTCCAGCTGGAGCGTCTGCCCCGCGCGCTCGGGGACGCACACCCGGAAGCCGCGAAGCTGCAGCGCCAGGGCGGGTCGACCCTCGGCATCGGGGGCCACCCCCACCGAGGCGCCCCAATGGACGCCGGGCTCGACCGGCGCGAGTTCGCCGTCAAACCGCATCGCCCGGCCCGGCAAAGCCCGATCATCGAGCAGCCAACCATCCGCCTGCCTGTCCTCAAAAAGGGCTCGAGAGGCCAGCGTGGTGGGCCAGCCATCCGCCTCGATCGCCGGTTCGGTCGCCGAACGCCAGATGCGGTGAGCCCCGACGCGGCCACTCTGGGGCATCGCCCGGGTCAAGGCCAGGTCCCAGCCCTCGTTGGGGGTGACGACGTAGGTGCGATGTTCGATGCGGTACACCCCCCACTGCGGCACCCCGAAAGCCTTCTCGGCCATGGCCAGGGCCCCCGAGGGGAGGCGCACTTCACCCCCCCGCGGCAGGCCGGCGAGCACCCGCTGGAACTGGTCGGGGTGCCACGCGTGATCCAACCCCTCGACGAGGACGGCCAGCGCCTCCTCGTCTCCCTGCAACGCCTTCCGAGGGTCCACCCCCGTGATGCCGCGGATCCCGTCGGCCTGGGAGAACAGATCCGAGACGCGCCAGCGCGGCTGGGTGCGCAGCCCCGCCATCACCGTGGCAAGTTGCCCCGCCACAGGGGCCACCACGCCAGCATTGGGAGCCAGTCGAGGAATGAGGCTGTCCAGCAGCGCACGGTCGGCCTCGGGCAGACCCTGCACCTCAGCGCGCCCGAACAACGGCGCCACCAGGTCATCAGACGGATGGAACCAGCGCCAGTAAATCACGAAGTAGGCCGCCACGGCGCGGAGCAGGCCCTTGGGCACGCCGGCCTGAAGCAGCAAGGCCTCTAACAGCCGTTTGGGCTCTGTTCGCGCGGGCAGGGGCAGCCCGGCCTCTCGCATGGCCGTCGGAAGCAGGCGCGAGAACAGGTCGTACTCGGGCTCCACCCCCATCAGCTCGCGGTACCTGGCCGGGAAGTCCGCCAGGCCGTCCCCCTGCAGCAGCATCGCCCCGATGGCCGCCAGCGCCAGCCGGCGGCCCCCGACCTCCAGCCGTGCGTTGGTGGTGACGGGCTCGTCCGGATCATTTCTGATCAACGTGGCCAGCAAAGGGGCCAGTTCGGGCAAGGCCTCGGTCAGATCAAGGCCGGCATAGGGCAAGCCGCCAGAGGCGCTCCCGAAGCGTTGGCCCCCACGCAGCGCATCCAGGCGCTCGGAGAGCTTGCCGACGCGCTGTTCGAAATCCGCCGGATTGAGAAGGTCAAGCATGGAAGAGGGGAGCGATCCTGTGGCGTTGCGTTCGCGTTCAAAGGCAGCACCGCTTGGGGCTGCGCCCCGCCAGTGTACCTTACTTGGCCGAATCTGTTGAGGGCCGGCGATCAAGGGCCCCGATGGCGACCACCCGGGCCCCTATGCAGGGCCAGAAAGGGGGCGGTATGCTGAACCGGAGCAGGAAGGTGGTCCATGGCACACGAGCCCGGCGTCTACAAGCCCACTGATCTCACCTACGGGTCGTACTTGCGCGTTCCGGAGCTGCTCTCGCTGCAGCACCCGCAATCGAACCCGCCCCATCACGACGAGATGCTCTTCATCGTGATCCATCAGGCCTATGAGCTGTGGTTCAAGCTCATCCTGCACGAGCTCGAAAACGCCATGGACCATATGGGCCAGGGGCTCGTCCTGCGAGCGCATCACTTCCTTCGACGTGTCGTCGAGATCCAGAAGCTGCTCGTCAACCAGATTCACATCCTGGAAACGATGACCCCGATCGAATTCCTGGCCTTCCGAGATCACCTGAACCCGGCCAGTGGGTTCCAGTCCTTCCAGTTCAGGGAGGTCGAGTTCCTTGCGGGCGTCGTGGATGACAGCTACTACGACCACTTTGTCGAGCAGACGGGGCTTCAGCGGCTGCGGGACCGGGCCAAGAACCCGAGCCTGTGGGTGGTCTACCAGGGCCTGCTGGCCCGGCTCGGCCTTCAGGTCCCCCACCCACTGCCCAACGATCCGTCGGAGGGTCCGGAACGCGAGGCCCTGGTGGCCGCCCTGGTCTCCATTTATGAACAGCCGGAGAGCCGGCTTGACCTGTATATGCTCACGGAAGCATTCGTTGACTTTGACACCCAGCTCGGCCTGTGGCGCTACCATCACGTGAGTGTCGTCGAACGCATCATCGGTGCCAAGGTCGGCACGGGCGGCTCCAGCGGGTCAGGCTACCTGCGCAGCACCCTGAACAAGCGCTGCTTCCCTCTGCTGCTGGAGGCCCGGCGCCTCCTCGGTGGACCAGACACCCCCTCTGGGTACGGCGCCGTGCCCGGGCCGGGCAGCGGTTGCCCGTTCCACTGAATCCTGCAAGGAGTCGTCGATGACCCCGGTCCCCCAGCTGACGGACCCCCTGCTCGCGTGGCGGGAGGAGTTCCCCATCCTCAGCGAGAAAACCTACCTCGTGAACCACTCGCTCGGCGCGATGCCACGCGGCGCCAGGGCGGCCCTGGCGGCCTTTGCGGAGCGCTGGGAGACGGATGGCATCGAGGCCTGGGAGACCTGGTTCCCGCTCATTCTGCAGACGGGCGACATGGTCGGGAAGTTGATGAACGCGCCCCAGGGCAGCGTGATGATGCACCAGAACGTGTCGACGCTCCAGAGCATCCTGGCGAGCTGCTTCGACTTCTCGGGGAAGAAGAACGGCGTCGTCTACGAGGCGATGAACTTCTCGACGGTGCACTACCTGTGGCAGGCACAGGCCAAGCTTGGCGCCCGGATCACGCTGGTCGAGAGCCCCGATGGCATCCACCTTCCGACGGAGCGCATCCTGGACGCCATCGATGACTCGACGCTGGTGGTGCCGATCTCCCACGTGCTTTTCCAGAGCAACTACGTTCAGGACGCGGCTGCCATCGTCGAAAAGGCCCACAAGCACGGTGCCCACGTGATCCTCGACACCTACCAGTCGGTGGGCATCGTGCCCGTGGACGTCCAGGCCCTGGGCGTGGACTTCGTGGTCGGGGGCTCGGTCAAGTGGCTGTGTGGCGGCCCCGGCGCGGCTTACCTCTACGTCCGGCCGGACCTGATCGGACGGTTTGAGCCGCGACAGACGGGTTGGCTGTCACACAAGGCGCCCTTCGCGTTCCGGATGGACATGGAGTATGCCGACGACGTGTTGCGCTTCCTCGGTGGCAGCCCCGGGGTGGCCAGCCTGTACGCAGCCCGCGAGGGCTACCGCATCATCGGAGAGGTGGGGATCGACGCCATCCGCGCCAAGAGCCTCCGGCAGACGCGCGTGATGATGGACCTCCTCGACGCCGGTGGTTTCAACCTCAAGAGCCCACGAGACGACGCCCGCCGCGGGGGCACCGTCTGTGTCGACTTTCCGGGCTCGGCCGAGGCCTGCAAGGCCCTGCTGGGGCGGGGCATCCAGGTGGACCACCGCCCACAGTGTGGCATCCGGGTCTCCCCCCACTTCTACAACACCGACGATGAGGTGCAGGCCTTCGTCGAGGCCCTGATCGAGTTGCGACCCGGGCTGTCGGGCTGACGGGCGGAGGTGCCCCTGGCAGCCCCCGGTCGTCAGCACGGGCCGGGGGTTGGGCGGGCACCTGAACGGTGCTCCAAGGTCTTCCGGGCGTAGCGCAGGGCGTACTGCAGCGCAAAGCCCAGCGGGTGAAAAAGGCGCTGACGGGCGCCGAGCTCGATGCTTGTGGAGGCACCGATGAGGTGCGGGCGATGCGTCTCCCAG
>JAYKHL010000213.1:0-23112 GCA_035284865.1 Candidatus Sericytochromatia bacterium
GCTACGTGGACGACCTGGTGGAGGGGCTGGTGCGGCTGATGGAGTCGAACGAGATTCAGCCCGTGAACGTCGGCAACCCCGCGGAGCTCTCCCTCCTGGAGATGGCCCGGCGGATCCAGGCCCTGACGGGCACGCGAAGCGACATCGTGTTTCATCCCCTGCCACCGGACGACCCCAAGGTCCGGCGGCCGGACATCACCCGGGCCCGTGCGCTGCTGGGTTGGGAGCCCCGCATCGATCTTGCGACCGGGCTGGCTCGCACCGTGGCGCACTTCAGAAGTGCCTTGCTGGGTCGCGTGTGACCGGCCGAGCCCCGAGGCCGCCGTCAGCCTGGTGCCCGAGCGCTCGTCAGCGTGGCACCCACAGGGAACGGGGACCCGCCCGCGTAGGCCGCCCTCGGGGAGCGGTCACGACGTGAGCCGCAGATCGGCTACAGCATAGGTCCAGACGCCGTCGCCCCGCCGGGCGTCCACCAAGCCGAGGCTGGTCATGTAGCTCAGCACATGAAGCACCTGATCCAGGGGCCGGCCAAGGGTCCTTGCCAGGTGGTCAGCCCGGTGCCGGGCACGTCGCGAGGCCAGCAACGCCTCGAAGACCTCACCTGGCTGGAGCAAGCCAGGCCGGGTCGCATCAGGGTGAAGGGCACGGTCAAGGGTTTTCATCCTGAGGCACCTCCCTGGGCCACGCGAGCGGCGTGGAACCGTATCCCTTCACTTACCCGCTGAGCCCCGCTTTAACGCGCCTGACCGGAAAATCTTTTGTCACCCTGTGACCTTGACCCTTGACAGCCCCCACGCCGGCCGCCCTCTGGCGGAAGGCGACCGGGACGGTCTCCCGAAGGGGGGCGGAAGTCGGCTCTTGGTGCCAACTTCGCCCTTTGACACGGACCCCTGGCTAGGCTAACCTGGGAGCTTTGCACCCGCGTTCCGGCAGCGAGGCCGTGACGCCAGCGCGCCAGGAGCCGCCATGTCTCAAGCCGCTACGACCCTCTCTCAGGACCGGTTCGTCGAGTCCGCGCGACTGCAAGCGCTGCCGCCCTACATCTTCGCCGAGTTGGACCGCCTCAAGGCCGTCGCCCGAGAGCGGGGCGTGGACGTCATCGACCTGGGCATGGGCAACCCGGACCGCCCCACCCCTTCGGTGGTGGTGGAGGCGGCCACCGCGGCGTTGCAAGATCCCGCCAACCACCGCTACCCGACCTTCGACGGCCGCCCCCGGCTGCGGCAAGCCATCGCCAGCTGGTACGAGGCTCGCTACGGCGTCGCGCTCGACCCCGACCGGGAGGTGCTGCCCCTCATCGGCTCCAAGGAAGGCCTGGCACACCTGGCCCTTGCGTATGTCAACCCCGGCGACGTCACGCTCGTGCCGAGCCCTTCGTACCCCGTCCACTCGCGAGGCACGATCCTGGCTGGAGGCCACGTCGAGTCGCTGCCATTGCGGGCCGACCGGGGCTGGCAGCTCGACTTCGACGCCATCGCACCGGACGCCGCCACCCGCGCGAGGCTGTTGTTCTTCAACTACCCCAACAACCCCACGGCCGCCACGGCCGAGCGACCGCTCTTCGAGCGCGCGGTCGCCTTCGCCCAGGCCTCAGGGACGCTCCTCGTTCACGACATGGCGTATGCCGAGCTGGCTTTCGACGGCCACAAGCCAACGTCCCTGCTCGAGGTGCCGGGGGCGCTCGCGCACGGGGTGGAGTTCCACACCTTCTCCAAGACCTTCTCGATGGCCGGCTGGCGGGTGGGCTTCGTGGTGGGCAACGCCCGTATGATCGCCGCGCTCACCAAGGTCAAGAGCAACATGGACTACGGCCTCTTCCCTGCGGTTCAGGAGGCCGCCATCGCGGCCCTGCAGCTTCCCCAGGCCGAGGTGGAGGACGTGGTCGCCATGTACCGGGAGCGCCGGGACGTGGTCGTGGAGGGCCTCCGTGCGGTCGGGTACGACGTGCCCCGGCCGAAGGCCACGATGTACGTCTGGGTGCCAGTTCCGGCGGGCCAAACCGCCTCTTCCTTCGCATCCCGCCTGATCGACGAGGCCGGGGTGGTCATCACCCCGGGCACCGCCTTCGGGGCCGGGGGCGAGGGGTACTTCCGGATCTCCCTCATCGCGCCGCCGGACCGGCTGCGGGAGGCCATCGCCCGGGTGGGCAAGCTGACCTGGTAGCGTGCCAGACGTGCCCCGGAGCCAGTTCGAGCTCACCACGCTGGCGAACACGGACTCCACCAGCGCCCACCTCAAGCGTCTCCTGGCGGCAGGGGCCGGCTGCTGGACCGCGGTCTGCGCCGGCCAGCAGTCGGCGGGGTACGGCCAACGTGGCCGCACCTGGGCCTCGCCGCCGGGCAACGGCCTCTACCTGTCGGCCGCCGTGCCGCTGCCCCCGACCCCCACCCTGCTGCCGCTGGCCGTTGGCCTCGCCGTGACGGAGGCGCTGGCCCCCTGGACCAACGAGCCGGGCCTGAAGTGGGTGAACGACGTGGTGGCCCGTGGCCGGAAGCTCGGGGGGGTGCTCGTCGAGGCTTCCCGCGGCGTGGCCGTGGTGGGCATCGGGCTGAACGTGCGGGCACCGGAGGTGGAGGGCGCCATCGGGCTGGACGAGCTCACGGCCGCCCCCCCCGCAGCCAGCAGCCTTCCGCCGGTGGTGCTCAGCGCGCTCGCGCAGACCCTGGCCTGGTGGGCAGAGGTTGGCAACGATCCGCTGCGAGCGGCCTGGCGGCGTCGGGCCGTCACCCTGGGGCAGCAGGTGACGGTGGAGCACCTCGAAGGTGAGGCCTTCGACCTCGGCCCAGCCGGGGAGCTGGTGTTGCGGCTCGCTGATGGCTCCCTTCGGCCCGTCGTGTCGGGCCCGGTGCGTCAGGCAGACGGCTCCTACTGTGGACCGGGGAGGGGACGGCCTGCCCGGTGCCTGGGGTCCGGCTGCTACAATGACGCCGTCGCCGCCCATGATGCTGATCGATCGCTACATCGTGATGGAGCTCGTGCGCCCCTTCCTGCTGGGGGTGCTGGGCTTCGTCGTGATCATGCTGGCAAACACCCTGTACCTCTACGCCGAGCTGATCGTTCACAGTGGCGTGTCAGTTGGGGTGGTGGCGAAGCTGCTGGCTTTCAACCTGCCCGCCATCATCGTGGTGACCTTTCCGGTGGCCTACCTGTTCGCGACGCTGCTGGCGATCGGGCGCCTGACCAAGGACAGCGAGGTCACGGCCATGCGCTCGGTCGGGGTGAGCTTCCGGCGGATCCTCCTGCCCCTGCTGACGGTGTCCCTGCTGGTGTCCTATGCCGCCTTCTGGATCAACGATGAAATCGTGCCCTGGGCCAACCGGGAGACGGTGGACCTCGTCCGGGAAATGGTGCTGCACCAGGGGCGCCCCATCATCAAGGAAAACATCTTCTTCAAGGGCAGCAACGAGAGCCGTTACTTCTACGTCCGGCAGGTCGACCGTCGCACGAACGCGATGTATGACGTCTTCATCTTCGACAAGCGTTCCGGCGGGCAGACCGTGATCGTGGCCAACGAGGCCCAGTGGGTGGACGAGACCTGGAACCTTCGCAACGGGGTCATCTCGTACTACGACAAGTGGGGATCGCTGGAGCGAGAGGAGGCCTTCGCCGAGTTGGCCGTGCGCGTCACGGTCAAGCCCGAGGCGTTTTTCGCGGCCGGAGAGCGCAGCCCGCAGGAGAAAAGCAGCGGCGAACTCGCCGCCGAGATCGAGGCCCTTCGTGGTGGTGGCACGGACACCAAGGCCATGGAGGTGGACTACCACATGAAGTTCTCGCTGCCGCTCGCCACCTTCTTCTCCGCCCTGCTGGCGGCACCGCTCGGGGCCAAGTTCTCGCGGCTGGGCGGCTACATCGGGGTGGTGTTCTCCATCATCCTGGTGTTCATTTACTACGTGGTGATGTCGGTGGCGCGCTCCCTCGGCAACAACGGCGTGCTGGATCCCGTGACCGGGGCCTGGATCCAGAACTACCTCTTTGGCCTCGTGGGTGCCGGGCTCCTCTGGCGCATCGATCGATGACCAGGCTCGGGCTGACAGGCTGTCTCAGGGGGCTGAGCCGGATCGCGGCCCTGGCGCTGGTGACCGTCGCGGCCTCGCCGCAGGCGGTGCAAGCCCAGTCCCCCATCGGCCCGGACGCGCAACGCAGCCCATCCCCCGTGCGTCCGGTGGTCCCGGCCCCTCCAACGCCTGAAGCCTCTTCCTCGCCGGGGGCTCAGGCGCGCGTGAAGGTGCGGGCGGACACCCTGACCCATGACCGGGGCGCCGGACTCACCCGGTTCCGGGGCAACGTCCACGTCGACTATGGGGCCACCTCCATCGAGTCAGAAGAGCTGGCCGTGGACGCCCGGGCGCAGGAGGTCTTCACCGACACCCGCTTCACGCTGGTGCAGCCAGACCCCAAGCAAGCTGACAGGCGGCAGGTCATCACGGGCACGGGGCTTCGCTACAACTACGAGACGCAGGAGGCTCGCGTGAAGGGGGCCAGCCTGGCCGCTCCCGCCGAGCAGCTCGGGCAAACCGTGTACGTGCGGGCTCGGGAGCTGCACGGCTACGGCCAGCGGCAATGGGACGCCAGCGATGCGGTCTTTTCCACGTGCGAGGAGCTCCAAACGGAGCACATGCCCCACTACCACGTGGAGGCCCGGCTGATGCAGTACTACGCGGGAGACAAGATCGTTTCCTGGAACAACCGCATCTACATCAACGGGCGTTACCTCTTCTGGCTGCCGGTGTGGGTCATCCCGCTGAAGAAGGAACAGAACGACCTGAACATCGGTCGCAGCGAGGTCGAGGGCTTCTACCTGAGGTCGGCCCACGCCTACACCCTGCCGGCGCTGAACAACGGCTTCTGGCTGAACTCGGGCCGCTTGACGGCCAACCTGTTCGAAAAGAAACCCGTCGGGCTCGGCATCGAGCACAACGCGACGTGGGGCTACGACGGCGCGACCTACGCCTTCCTGTACGGGCTGATCACGCCCGACCGCAACAGCTTCCTGCCCGCCGGCCAGAACCTGGCCGAGGCCGACGCCGACCTCGCGGTGCGGAAAGGGTACGCCCTGTTCGGCCTGAACGGGCAGCCCTTCCAGGACCGTCAGTGGGGCGTCGAGCACAAGCAACGGCTCTTCGGGCGCCTCGAGCTCGGTGGCAGGTTCGAGGACCACAACATCTACGATCCGCTCTCCCAGAACTACCGCGTGAACCGCCAGTCCTCCCGGCTCAACCTCAAGGATCGCGTCGACGGGCTGGGCCTCACCTACGACGTCGGCTACGACGGAACCCGCCAGCGGGGCAACCAGGCCACGGCCGACCGGCTCTCGCAAAGCCTCTCGGATCGGGTCCGGGGCAACGTGGGGTTCAAGCTGGGCAACACGGACGTGCGGGTGAACGCGCAGGCAGACCGCAACCAGCAGGTCACGCGCACGGTCGTGGTGCGCCAGGGCGGCTCGCCCTACACCCTGCGACAGGCGGGCGACGAGGCTGAGTTCGAGGTCAAGGAGGAGCCCGGAGCAGCCCAGACAAACGTCACGAACACGCTCACGGCGACGAGCCGCTGGAGCGACGTCACCAACTCGAGCTTCAACATGCCCTACCGCGTGCAGATCCGAGAGCCAGCCGTGAGCGCCAGCGCGGCGCCAGCGCCCAGCCCGGGCCCGTGGGATCAACAAGCGGAGCCCCAGTTCGAGCTCACCCACCGCGTGAAGGGCCTGGGCACCCTGCAGGTGCAGGCGCAGAAGTTCCTCGACCTGACCCAGGGCGTGCCCACGCCCGCGCCCGTGCCCGGGGCCTCACCGGGCGCCGAGGTGGCCCAGGCAGAGGCCCGCATCCGACGCTATGGCAAGTTCGACAAGCTGCCTGAGCTCACGCTCTCCTCCGAGCCGCTGTTTGCCGCCTGGCAGCCGCTGACCTTGAAGGCGGGCTATGGGCGATACTTCGAGTACGCGTCCTTCAAGATCCCCACGCCCCGGCGGGGCCAGGCCATCGACACCAACTTCCCGGGGGACTTCATCAACCGCTTTGCGCCCGAGGTCTCGCTCAACAGCAAGGGGCATGACATCGGGTTCCGCAGCAAGCTTGACTTTGGAGGCACGGGTTACCGACAGTTCCTCTACAGCACCCAGGACGCCCAGTACTCCATCGACCAGCGCGTCCGGCTCACGACCCAGTGGGCGCCAGGGGCGAGCACCAACCTGAACTACACGAACAACATCACCCCGGATGTGGCCGAGCAAATGGCCCGGGGCCTGGACCGCTACGTGAACAACTCCCCGTTCAACCTCGACCGGCTGTCGCTTCAAAAGCAGACCCGGTTGACGGGCTCCTTCGACGTTCAGCGGGATCCGTACTTTCGCTCGGCCTTGCGGGGCGGTTACGACTACATCAACAAGCTCTATGACAACGTGAGCGCCGAGGTCACGTGGCGCACCGCACCCTTCGGGCTGCCGCTCGGCCTGACGCTGAATGGCCAGTATGACATCCAGGAGGACGCCAACGGCGGCTTGAAGTTCGAGACCAAGCCCTTCGATCACTTTGGGGCGCCCCGGATTCCGCTCACGGGCATCGCGGGCAAGTGGCTGCCCCTGCAAGGCACGCTGACGCTGCGCTCCACCCCCGAGGTGTTCGGTGGCGTCTATGGCGCTGAGACCATCAAGCCTGGCTGGCAGCTCGACAACCAGCTGGCCTACGACTTCGAGAAGGGCCTGTGGCAGTCGCTCGTCAACAGGTTGTACCTGACGCTGGGCAACCACTGGACCAACCACGTGCAGCTCGTGTTCGGGGGTTACTACGACATCGGAGAGAAGCAATACAAGTTCTCTCAGGTGGGCATCACGAAGGACCTTCACGACTTCGTCCTGAGCGCCCAGTATGATCGGCTGGCCAGCTTCTACTCCGTGTCCCTGACGATGCTGGCTTTCCCCTCCCAGCCACTCAACTTCACCAGCAACACGTTCGATCGCCGCGCCGGCGCGGGGGGGCCGGCCTTCGGGGTGAGGGGGTTCTGAGGATGACGTCAATGATGACACGCGGGCGCGCCCGCCTGCTGGTGGGGACGGTGCTGGGCCTGGCGGGCTCGGGGCCCGGGGCCGGGTGCGC
The DNA here is from genome assembly GCA_035284865.1 of Candidatus Sericytochromatia bacterium. Classification (GTDB taxonomy): domain Bacteria; phylum Cyanobacteriota; class Sericytochromatia; order S15B-MN24; family JAQBPE01; genus JAYKHL01. The sequence continues at coordinate 7,089 of JAYKHL010000213.1, forward strand.
CTACAACGCGACGGGAGTGGCCCCGCCCAAGACCCTGATCCTGGAGTTCAGCGTGGAGGGTGAGCGCTTCGTTCCCTCCCCCAACTGGGCCTACTATCTGGTGCTCGACACCAACGGAAACCCGGACGACGCGCCCCTCATCAACGGCCCCGCCCCGCTCCAGTTCCCCTACCCGGACCCTCGCTCCTACCTGCCCTTCTACCGGGACGAGCGGGCCATCCTCGACCGGGAGCCCGTGGCCGTCCCGAACTCGGTCTGGTCCACGTACTTCGCCCTGTACGAGGAGGCCGGCCAGTTCGTGGTGTGGCAGGGCAGGCCCAACCCGGATGGCACCATCAACGAGCGGGAGCGACAGCTGCAGGCGGGCCGGGAGTGGGCCATCAGGGACAACAAGACGCTCCAGTTCACGCTGCCGTTCACCCTGCTGCGCGAGCCCGGGCGGCCCGACGACTTCGAAGATCCGCCGCAGTGGGAGGCCAACCTCGCCGTGGCCCTGAGGGGCTCCGGGCGATTCTCGCGGGACTTCACGATCGATCGCTGGGGGCAGGTCCAGAATTTCTCGTTTCCCATCCTCACCCGGCCCATCAACCAGACGCTGTACGACACCGTGGGCGGCGTGCAGTTCCCCCAGAACGTGCCGGCGGGGGTGGACCCCCGCAACATGAACATCGTGCAGCTCACGTATCGGGTGGTCTCCGAGGGAGCCACCCGACGCTGAGGCACTGTGTGACAAAAATCACACCCGGTGACGCGGCGTGCGTCAGCACTCGTGTCATCGCCGTCGGTGATGCTGGGGTACAAGAGGTCCGGCGACGGGCCAGACCCCGTCCACCCCTTGCACAGGAGGAACATCTTCATGAAGCGCAACGCTCCCTTCCTCGGCGTCTTGCTCGCCAGCTCGCTCACGCTGGCGACCCTTGCAGGGTGCCAGGCCGCCGCGCCGACGGTCGCCGGTGAGGCAACCGCCAAGGCCGGCAACCAGACCGCGGCCCCGGCCAAGCCGGCTGGCGGCCAGACGGAGACCCCTCAGGCCAACCCCGCGAACCCTGGTTCGCCTGCCGGCGCCAGCGCCGAGGCCGGCTCGCGGGACGCCACCACCGCCGCCGGGGACCTCGCGGCGATGCTCGCGGCCGAGCGTGAGGCGGAAGACTACAACGCCGTGGCAGGGGACGAGGACCAGGCCGCCTACCGCCTCTTTGATCTCGACGAGAAGGGTAAGCCGCGCATCGCGCGTGAGGGCGAGATGGTGACCACCGCCATGCCCGGCGACGACGGCCCGGAGGCCCGCGGGCCCCGGCCGGACGGCAAAGCCCCGATGATGGACCCCAAGGCCCCGATGCCGGGCGCCAAGCCCCCGAAGATGGACCCCAAGGCCCGCGAGGCGTTGAAGGAGCAGCTGAAGAAGGCTCGCGAAGCCGCCAAGGCGCGAGCCGAGGAGGGCCGCAAGAAGTATGAGGCCCGGGCCAGGGATGAGGAAGCCAAAGCCTTCAAGGGCAAGCTCGCGGCCGTGGCCAAGGCCGCCCTCGAGAAGCGGGAGAAGGAGCGCAAGGAGAAGGCCAAGGATCGGCTCGCCAAGGCCAAGGGCAACATGGACAAGGCGCGCGAGGCCCTGAAGAACGTCGAGTGGGTGGACAACGGCGACGGGACCAGGTCCAAGACCTTCACCTTCGACGTGTCGCGGACTGAGAACGGCGAGACCATCAGCCGGTCGCGCAAGATCGTCCGCACCGTGCGGGCCGAGGACAACGTGCTGGTCAGCCTGACGGCGGAGTTCACGAACGCCCGCCCCAACGGCGGGTCCACCACCACCAGCCGCGCAAAGACGCTGCAGCCGGACGGCACCTACAGGGTGGTCTTCCACAGCGTGATTGTCCTTGGCGACGGCACGACCCGCACGGCCGACTGGGAGAAGACCATCGCCGCGGACGGCACCGTGGCCGGGTCCGGGAAGATCGTCTGGGAGCGGGACGGCGCCGTCGTGAAGACCGTCGACATCCAGCTTGGCGGCACCGAAGCCAACGAGACGGCCAAGGTCGAGGTTGGCGAGGCCACGGCCGAGGTGGCCGTGCCTGCCGATGGAGAGCCGTCGGCCAGCATCACGAACGAGGACGGCCAGACGGCGCCCGTCGCCGTGGCGGCCGAGACGGATGGCACCGTCGAGGTCCAGGACGAGACGGCCGAGCAAGCGGAGGAGCCCGCGAGCCCGGCCGAAGAGGAGCAGCCGGCCCAGGGCTAAGGTCCGGCGACAGGACCCCCGCGGGGCGGCCCGGTCCAGGGCCGCCCCGTTTTTTTGAGGCGCGGGACGCAGAGCCGTGCGCCCCCCTGCCAGAGGGGGTATGCTGGGGGCACCCCGGCGGTACCTCGCGACGGGCCAGCCCCGGGGCAGGGGCCCCGGCCTCCGGCGATGCTGTGGCGCGCGGGACGGCCGCACGGCGGGACCCCGGCCAGGCCGTGGCCGGGGCGCAGCGAGCCGCTGAGAAGGCCCGGTGGAGGAGCGTTTCGATGGTCGCATCCTGGTTCTCTCGCGGTCTGGCGCGTGTCCTGCTCGGGCTCGCGGTCGGGAACGCCTGCGGCTGTGCCGCACCGGGGGCGGTCCCGGCGCTTCCGGCCCCGGCGGGCGAGATCATCGTCGGCTGGACGCCGGCGACGACGGAGCCAGCCCGCGCGGCCTTGCGCGCCAGCCACGGCGTGCGGGACACCTTGCGCCTGGTGCCCGGGGCGGAGCGCTGGCAGGTTGCCCCGGACCGCGTCGACGCCGTCCTGGCCTCGCTGCAGGCCGCGCCTGAGCTACGCTACGCGACGCCCAACGCCAGCCGGAAGCTGGTGCCCCCCATCGACAGCGCCGCCGTACCCGAACTGGGCGCCTGGCGCCTCCTCTCGACGGACGGCCAGTGGCACCTGGAGCCAGTTGGCTTTCCGGAAGCCTGGGGCAGCGCCCGGGGCACGGGGGTGATCGTGGCGGTGATCGACTCGGGGGTGGATCCCAACCACCCGGACCTGAAGGCCAACCTGCTGCCCCTGATCGATGAGGTGACCGCCATGGGGCGGCGGGACTTCGTGGATGGCCGGAGCTACGATGGCAAGGACAGCCACGGCCACGGCACCCACGTCGCCGGCCTGATCGCCGCGGCGCAGCATGCCGGTTACACGGTCACAGGGGGCGCGCCAGAGGCGCGCATCCTGCCGGTCAAGGTGACGCCCCTGAGCGGCGAGACCGATGACGCCACCATCGCCAAAGGCATTCGCGACGCGGTGCAGGCGGGGGCGAGGGTCCTCAACCTCTCCATCGGAGGCCCGGATCCGAGCCCCGTGCTCCTGGACGCCCTCAACTTTGCCATGCTCAACGGGGCCCTGCCCGTGATCGCGGCGGGCAACGACGGCGGCAAGGTCAACTACCCGGCAGCCTACAGCGGCGTGGCGGCCGTGGGCTCCGTGACGGAGACAGGGGCCGTGGCATCCTATTCCTGCCGCGGCGAGGGCCTGGTGGTCGTGGCTCCAGGGGGCGGCCAGGCAGGAGGCCGGGAGGGCGCGCCGCTTTACTCGACCATGCCGACCTATCCGGCCTTCGGCTCCTCGAGTGCCCGGGCCGGAAACGGCTATGGGACGCTGGCGGGGACGAGCATGGCAGCGCCTCTCGTGTCGGCAGCGGCGGCGCTGGTGTTCGACCGAAATCCGACCTTCTCCCCGGCGCAGGTGCGGACCCGGCTGGCAGCCACCACGACCGAACGGGGTCGCCGCGGCTGGCAGCCAGCCAGCGGCTACGGGCTGGTCCGCGCCGATGTGGCGCTGTCATCAGATACAACACCTTGAGCGTCGGCCAGCCTGGGTATAATGCGAGCGCCAAGCACAAGCTGTGGCAAGGCCGCCCATCCCGTCACAGGTGCCCATTGCCACACTGGCCGTCCGCTACCCCCGCCCGTCTCCCCGTCCGGCCACCCCAGCTGCTAACGGTCGTCTCCTGTGGGACCCTGTTGAGCCTGACGGGTCTGGTCGGCTGCATGCCTAGCCGAACCGTGGTCGTGCCACCACCGGTGGTCGTGCCACCACCGGTGGTCGTGCCCACCCCTGCTCCCTCCGCCACGCCACCACCCGTGGCCGGGGGGGCCTCCTACGCCGACCTGGGCTTCAGCATTTACGGGGGCAGCCTGAGCCTGATGGCCGCCAGCGGTGGCCGCCCCGTGAGGCGGGCCTACGTTCGGGTGCTCGGGATGTCTCTGGCAGGGGGCTTCACGGATGACGCGGGCCGGGTGCGCCTGGGACCTCTCGTCCCGGGCAGCTACCGCGTCGTCGTGACGGCCGAGGGCCTGCAATCCAGCGTGACCGACGGGGTTGAGATCAAGGCGCGGGAGGAAGACACGACCTCTGTGACGGTGGAACTCAGGCCCGAGGCGTCAGCAGCCGGGCGCGTGGTGGCCGCCGACGGCCCCGTCGCCGATGCCGTGGTCAGTGACGGCGTGAACAGCGTCCTGACCGACGCAGACGGGCGCTACACGCTTCGGGGGCTGGCCCCGGGCGCCGTCACGCTGACGGTCAGCAAGCCGAGGTTTCGCACGGCGACACGCTCCGTCACCGTCGCGGTGGGCACCCGGGCCACCCTCGACATGTCGCTGCTGGCAACGGTGCCGGAGGTTCACTTCGACCTGTCGGCCGGCAGCAGCCTGGAGGCGTCGGCGCTCAACGACGTGAAGCAGCACCTGGCGCGCCGAGGGTGGACCGTGCTGGACGCGCCGCCCGTCCAGGACGGGGTGTGGGTCCTCGTGGCCCCGGGCCGGGACCTGCCGGCGGCCGAACGGGAACGCCTGGTCACCTTCGTGGCCCAGGGTGGGAAGCTTGTCGTGCTTGGGGAGTGGGGCGGCCAGCCAGGGTTCCGAACCGGTGCCGTCAATGGCTTGCTGCACCGCATGGGCCTGCACCTGACGGCGGACCTGGTGCGCGAGGTGCGCGCGGGCAACCCGACCTCCGCCCCGCTCCTCACCCGCTTCCCCCAAGGGCCGCTGCGGGGCTCGGGGCTGGCGCTGCAGGTCTATGGCTCGGCCTCAGTCTTCGGGCTGAGCCCCATGGCGGTGCTGGCCGCGTCGTCCGACGGCAGCTTCAGGGTGCAGTCCCTGGGCGCTGTGGGATCCCAACCCATCCTGGTGGGGGGGCCCCATCGCGGAGGCAAGGCACTCCTGGTCGGCGACTCCTCCGCGTTTGCTGACGGCGACGTGGACGATGACGGCGTGAGCAACCTGGACGAGGCTGACAACGCATCGTGCCTCGAGAGGCTGCTCGACTGGTGAGACGTGCGACGCCGATGAGGGTGTGTTGATGGCAGCATCGCTGTACTGCCCTGACTGCAACGCGGAGAACGAGCCTGAGAGCCGGGTCTGCGGAGCCTGTGGGCACGCGTTCAAGGGGGACCCGACCACCCTCATCGGCCCCCACATGACGGCGCCGACGCACGCGGCGCCGGTGCCCGTGCCTCCGGCGGAGACCCAGGCCAGCGGGCTCCTGGCGGCCGACAGCATCCTGCAAGGTCGCTACCGGATCACCCAGCTGCTCGGCCAGGGAGGTATGGGGGCCGTGTACCTGGCCAGCGACGCACGGTTCTCGGCCAGGACCTGCGTCATCAAGGAGATGCTCGATCACTTCAATGACCCGGAGCAGCGCGCCCAGGCCACCGAGAGCTTTCACCGGGAGGCCGATCTGCTCTCAAGCTTCAAGCACCCGGGCATCCCCGAGGTCTACGATCGCTTCACGGAGGCCAACCGTCACTACCTGGTGATGGAGTACATCAACGGCGTCGACCTGGAGCAACGGCTCCTGGACAACGGCGGGCCGTTCTCCGAGAAGGAGGTCATCGAGTGGTCGATCCAGTGCTGTGACGTGCTGTCCTATCTGCACCACCAGAAGCCGCCCGTCATCTACCGCGACATGAAGCCAGCGAACGTGATCACCACCCACTGGGGCAAGGTCTACCTGGTGGACTTTGGCATTGCTCGCTTCTTCAACCCCGTGAGCCGCGGCACCATGATCGGGACCCAAGGCTACGCGCCCCCCGAGCAGTACAGGGGCCAGGTGGACCCGCGTTCCGACCTGTACGCGCTGGGCGCCACGATTCACTACCTGCTCACGGGCCGGGATCCCCAGAACGAGCCACCCTTCAGCTTCCCCCCGGTGACCTCCCTGAACCCGGAGGTGAGCCCCGAGATGGAGATGCTGGTGCTGCGGGCCCTGGACCCTGAGGCAGACAACCGGTTCAGCAGCGCGGACGAGATGCTCGGCCAGCTGATGGCCATCGGGGGAGATGCTTCCGATGTCGTGCGGGATTGCCCCCACTGCGGGTTCCGGAGCACCGTCACGAGACAATTCTGCCCCAGCTGCAAGCAGTACATCTCCAAGAAAGCCCACGTCTTGAAGCCCCAGCAGGGGAGCGGCGCAATCCCGACGGACGCGGCAGGCCTGCATCAGACCAAGCTGGCAACTGGCAGGACCTCGGCCCTGCAGCAGGGCAACCGATCCGCCACCGCCACGGTGCTGGCGCTGCCGACGGGCCGGGTGGAGTTCGACCTGCGCCGCGTCCCGCCAGCGGCCTGGGGAGCGGCGCTGGCTGCCCTCCTGGTGCTCGGGGGCCTCTCCGCCTGGGGGCTGGCGGGCGGCACCGCCTCGTCGGCGGGCATCAGCGCGGGCAGCACCTTGCTCCAGAGCGTGACGCCAGCGGCTCGGGAGGGCGCGGGTGCCCACGAACGCGGCGCCTGGCCGGAGGCGGCGGACGCCTTCAGGCGCGCCATCGAGGAACACCCTGAGGACCCCGAACCCCGCATTTACTGGCAAAACACGCTGCTGCGGCTCAGCAACGTGGAGGCCACAACGCTGGCGGTGTCGGGCACCTTCGTCGGGCCCGAGCGACACCGGGCGCTGGAGATGCTGCGCGGTGCGGCCCTTGCGCAGCAAGCGGCCAACGCCCGCGGCAGGTCTCCACACATCGCCATGGTCCTGGTCGGCGACGACGGAACAGCCCCCTCTGCACTTCGCGTGGCGCAGCAGATCGCAGCGAACGGCAAGGTGGTCGGGCTGGTTGCCACCGAGGGTGGAAGCCTCGACGCCTCGGTGCTGAACCTGCACACCATCGCCGGCTTGCCACTGGTGGCAGCCGGCCGGGTCACCACCAGCGGGCTCGAGTCCCACCCGGGCCCCACCCGGCTGGCGCTCGGCGGTCAGCAGCTGGCAGAGGCCATGGCCGACCACCTGGCCGCGCTGGGCGTGCGACGCCCGATCGTGCTGGAGCGTTCCGAAGGCGCGGCCGAAGGGGATCTCAGCGGCATCTTCTCGCAACTAGCGGACCAGCGGGGTTGGGAGTGCGACACCCTCCCGCCGGCCTCCTCGGCGCGCCTGCTGGAGAAGGTTCGGGCGCATCGCGCCGACGCCATCGTGGTGGGCGAGCAACTGGAGGTGGCGCTGGCCGCCGCCGAGGCTGTCCGGCGAGAGGGGCTCACCATCCCGGTGATCGGGGGGCCGGGGCTCCACCAGCCCGAGCGGCTGACGCGTGCCGCGGACCGGGCCGAGGGGCTGCTGGTGGTGTCTCAGCTGGCCCGAGCGCCGGGGCAACCCGGCGAGGACGGCTTTGCGGGCCGGTACCGGGAGGCCTTCCGGGCGGAGCCAGGCGAGGACGCTGCGCTCGCCTACGACAGCGTCCGGCTGATGGTACAAGCCCTGGATCTTGCCGGGGCACGGCGAGACGGGCTTGCCTCGGCCCTCCAGAAGCTTGCGCGGCAGGGGTATGAAGGGGTGGCTGGCCGCGTCACCCTGTCAGACTCGGGCGAGGTCCACCGCACGGTGACGGTCGGACGCGTCCACGCTGGTCGTCTCGTGCCCGTGAGGCAGGTAGCCCTGTAGTCGGAAGGAACGCGAGAGATGCTCGTTGAACAGCTTCAACCGATCGAAGCGGGCACGCTGCTGGCAGACCGGTACCGCATCGAGCGGTTCCTCGAGTTCAAGCACGGCTCGAACATTTACCGGGCGGTGGACACCATCACGAACCTCGTGGTCATCGTGAAGGAGCAGCCTGACGTGGTGCGCGGGCTGCCGAGCCTCGAGCCCGGCGAGTGGGCCGAACAGTCGGCAGGGAACCCTTACCAGGGCGAGTTCCTGATCCTGCGCTCGGTCAGCTACCCGACGGTGGTGAAGGCCCTCGACATCCTGAAGTGGGAGGGCCGGGCCTACCTGGTGATCGAGCAACTGGAGGGACGTGACCTGGGGTACTACGTGACCCAGCACCCGGTCACGGTGCAGCAGTCGCTGGAGTGGATGATCCAGCTCTGCCAGTCTATCAGCCAGCTGCACCGGCGCCAGATCTTGCATCTGGACCTGCACCCGCGATGCATCGTGGTCGCAGCAGACAACCAGCGGGTGCGGCTCACGGGGTTCCATCGCGCCGTGGTGCTTCCCCTGGCTCCTGAGCAGCCCATCGGGAGCACGCCAGGCTACAGCGCCCCCGAGCAGTGCGGGTTGGTTCCCGGCGCCATCGATGCCCGTGCCGACATCTATGCCCTGGGGGCCGTCTGGTTCCAGCTGCTGACGGGGCTCAACCCCGCCGAACACCTGGAGCCCGACTGGCAGTATGTGTTCCCCGCGGTGAGCGAGGCCCTGGCGGCGGTGCACCCCCAGATCGCGCGCGTCGTGGCCAGGATGCTCGACCCGGAGCCGGAGGGCCGCTTCAGCAGCATCAACGAGGTCAAGAACGAGCTGCTCGAGCTCGTGAACAACCCGCACCGGCGGGCCGGCCATTTCTCCGACGTCGGCATGGTGCGGGAGGGCAACGAGGACTCCGTGGCCGTGAAGGACCTGGATTTCGTCACCCAGTCCCGGCAGCGCGGCGTGGGCCTGTACATGGTGGCCGACGGCATGGGGGGCGTGAACGCCGGCGAGGTGGCCGCGGCCCTGGCGATCGAAGAGTCCGTGAACGTCCTCGAGGAGCACCTGCATTTCTCGGTGCTGGAGCATGCCGCTGACCCCGGGGAAATCATCAACCAGGCCCTCACCAGCGCCATCAAACAGGCCAACCTGCGCATCTATGAGACAGGGCGGGGCGACGAGGTGCTGTCCGGCATGGGCACCACCCTGACCATCGCGGTGGTGTACGGCCAGACGCTCTATGTGGGGCACGTGGGCGACAGCCGCGCATACGTCATCAACCGGTGGGGCATCGAGAAGGTCAGCCGGGATCACTCCCTGGTCGGCCGCCTGGTCGAGATTGGCCAGATCACCGAAGACGAGGCCCTGGTGCACCCCCAGCGGAACCTCATCTACCGGGCCCTCGGGACCTACCCCAATGTGGAGGTCGACACCTACCAGCGTTCCCTCAAGCTGGGCGACTGGGTGCTGCTTTGCAGCGACGGCCTCACTGGACACGTCAAGGACCCGGAACTACAATCAATCGTCCTCAGCCACTCCGACCCGCAGTTGGCGGCCCAACACCTGGTGAACACGGCCAACTTGCGCGGCGGTGAAGACAACATCTCCGTGGTCGTGGTCAACCTCGCGGAGTACACCTGAGTCTCGTGCGCCCGTCCACCTCGCCCCGCGTTTCAGAAAGGATGAGCCCCGCATGATCACCTGTCCCAAGTGCCAGGCCTCGAACAAGGACGGCGTGACGTACTGTGACGAGTGCGGCGCGATCCTCGAGGCTCCCGCCCCGTCCGCGCCCGCGTCAACCGCTCCCCACGGTGATGAGGTGGGGCCCCCTGCCCGCCTCCTGCTCACGCGCGGCGGCACGGTCGGCAAGGAGTTTCCGCTCGAGCGCCAGGGCGAGACCCACATCGGCCGGTGGGACCCGGACGGTGGCGCGTTCCCGGAGGTGGACCTCACCCAGGATGATCCGGAGGCGAAGATCTCCCGCAAGCACGCCCGGATCTTCTTCCGCCAGGGAGCCTACCACCTCGAGGACGTTGGCTCCCTGAACGGCACGTTCGTCAACCGCAGCGCCAGGCTGATGCCGGGGTCGCCTCAGGCCCTGACGGACGGTGACGAACTCCTGCTCGGCAAGACCTTCTTCAAGTTCAAGCTCGACTGACGCCACCGCCTGCTGCCGGGGTCCAAGGGCCCCGGCTTTCTTCTTCAGGGCCCTTGGGGCTTGCGCCCCGACCCGGAGGATCTGTATACTAGGTCTGGATACCGGCAAGTCGAGGGCCAGGCGATGGACGACGCCAACCGGACCTTCGGGCAACTGCTCGCAGAGGGCATGAAGGCCAAGGGGTTGGACTACCGCACGCTTGCAAGGCTCGTGGGGGTCTCGCACGGCTACCTCTGGCAGCTGGTCAACGCCGACAAGAAGGCCATCAACGATCCCGCAGCCAAGCGCAAGAAGCCCAGCGAAGCGGTGGTTCAGCAGATCGCTGACACGCTGGAGCTGGATCGCGCCACCCTCCTGCGCGCCGCAGGGTGGCGTGGCGACGCGGGCCCCCTCGCGTTGACGGGGCCCACCCGCTACGCTCCCTACCCCACCACGGCTCGCCAGCTTTACGAGGACGGCCTGGCCCAGGCTGGCAAGGGCAACACCGATCGCGCCGTCACCTTGCTGGGAGCGGCGCTGGAGCGAGGCGGCATCTCGTTCACCAACGCCCACGCAGGGTTGGGCCTGGCGCACCTCCAGGCGAGCCGGCTGGAGCCCGCCATCCAGGCTTTCGATGCTGCCCTGGCAGCCCAGGCGGACGACCCGGAGGCCGCCATCGCGCGAGCGGACCTCCACTACAACCGTGGCCTGGCCCACCAGCGGCGCGCCCGGCAGCTGACAGGAGCCGCCCGGGCTGCCGCCCGTCGGCAGGCCGCCTCCGACCTCCAGCGGGCCATCCAGCTGGAGGGTGACAGCCAGGACCTGTATCACTCTGCGCTCTGCTACCTGTGGCTGGAGGGCGGCCACAACTGGCGCGTGCTGGTGCTGGGCCGCTCCTTCCTGCACCGCCAGGCCCTCGGTCCAGGGCGCCACACGACGGCCGCGCTCGACATCCACCTGTTCATGGCCTACGCCCACGTCGCCGCGGGGCGCGCTGCGGCGCTGGCCCACGCCCTCGAGCTCGTGGACGTGACGCTGCAGCTGTGCCCCACCTACTGGTTCTCGCACTACGTGAAGGCGACCCTGCTGGCTGGCGCCACGCGCGGGCACCCCCGCCAACGGGCCGCCCTGTTGAGCGCGGGCCTCGCCCACGCCCGCCGGGCCTTGGCCCTGAACCCTGCCTGCAAGGCGCATTTCGAGGCTGAGCGGCGGGGCGACTTCGCGACCTGGGCAGACGAGCCCGCGTTCCTTGCCGTGCTTGAGGGAGGGGAGGAATGACCCGCAACGCCCTGGCCTGGCTGCTTTCCCTGGCGACGTGGGGCCTTCCCGGTTGCATGCTGCCGCAGCCAGATACCCCGCCGGTGCCGCCGCTGCTGGCCGCGCCACGCGTGCCTGCCGTCCCGAGGGTGCCCTCGGCGCGGGAAGCCGCGAGGCCAGGCGCCGTCGTCGAGGGCCCAGTGGGTGACGCCAACCCCGCCTTGCCGCCAGCCCCGGACGCCGACACCGCTGCACCGCCAGACGTCGACCTCGGTCGTTCCCAGCAGGTGGGGCTTGACGGACCGGTTCTCGGCTCCGCCACCGCGGATGCGGTGCTGGGTGACGTCCGGGGCGCGGTGCCCCCCCACGAGCCGCCCCCATCATCCCCCATCTCCAGCGGCGCTGCGGGCCCTGCTGGAGAGCCGACCCCCTCGACACCCGCGAGCCCCACTGCCGTTGTGGCGCAGACCGGGAAGGTCGTCGCCACGTGGGAGGCCGAGACGGCCATCGCGGGGGCCCGGCTCGTCACCGCAGCAGGCGAGGTTGTCACCGAGCTCGCGGCTGGAGGGCCTCCCGCCCGAGTGGCCACGGGCAGCTACACCCTCGAGGTGCTGATCGGGGGGCGCTGGCAGCCCCTCTCCTTCACGACCACCGTGCAGCCAGACGAGACGCAGGAGCTGACGCTCGGCGTCGATGAGGAAGGGCCGCGCCTGGTGAGAATGGTGACGCGATGAGGGGGCGCTCAGGCCCCCCCGTCATCATGCCGCACCATCTCGGACAGGGCATCGAGGGCGCCCTCGTAGCGGGCCCTGAGGCGCGGGTCCTCCACACGCCCGATGAGGCCCTCGAGCTCCCGCGTCACGGCGCGAAGGCTGCGGCGATCCGCCCGGGCAAAGGCTGCCTCGATGGCCCGCCTCAGGACGGCCTGGTCGTCCGACCCCTGGGTCACGGCATCACTCCCATCGGACAGGTCGGGCGTCCCCACCCACCGGCTCGAGCCACCCGTCGCGCCACCTGAAGCGCTCCTGGTGGCGAGTGCCGCGGGGCCGCTCATAGCTGAAGACCAGCTGGGCCGCGCCGGCCACCACAAGGCTCGGCGCCACGTGACGACGCCGAAAGGCAACGTCGAACGAGCCAGTGCGGCTGGCTCGGTGGAAGATCATCAGGGTGGCCTTGCCCACGGGGCCATGGGCCGGCCCCAGGGCCAGCACCTCCGGCTCTCCATCGCCGTCCAGGTCGTCCCCCCACAGGCGAGCGAGCCGCCCCGGAGGGGATTTGCCAGCCTTGGAGACGAACTGCACGCGCTCGTAGTCGAGCTTGCCAGCCCGATAGCGCACGAGCCGGGTCTCGTCGTCCCAGTTGCTCGTCGCGCTCTGCTCCGGGGCATAGATCCCCACCACCCAGTCACCCGACGTGAGCGCCAGGGCCCGCAGGGGCGTGTGACCAAGGGCAGCGAGGCGCCTTCCCACCGGGGCCTTGCGAAACCTGGCCAGGAACTCGGCCTCGCCGCTTGCGCCGGCGGCGGCGGGCGCCACGGGGCTCAAGACGGCCACGACGCCCAGGAGGGCCAACCACATCCGCATGGCTCCATTCTACCGCGCCGGGGCCTGAGCCGGCAGGCCTCCCCGGGGCCGCCGCCCGGCAATCCGCCGCCTGTGAGCGGCGGCCGCTCCGGGGGGCCGCTGCGCTGCGTTGCCTTCTCCGACGCTGGCTGGCCCTGCTTCCGGCAGGGTAGCATGCCGTCATGGAGCCCCCTCGCCCCCGCCCCGAGCCCGACCACGCCGAGGAAGGGCTGGCGGCCCCAGCCGTCCTCTCCATCGTGGCAGCCTACCTGCGGCCTCACGCCCGCTGGCTGTGCCTGGCTGCGGCGCTGGTGGTGGGAGGGACCGCGGCGGCAGCTGCCATGGTGCCGCTGGCCCGAGGGGCGGCCGAGGCCTTCAGCGCCCTGACGCTGCGCGACCTGAACCTGGTGGTGGCCGGTGCCGTGGGCCTGTTCGCCCTCCGCGGGGCCCTGAGTTTCGGTCAGGCCGTCGCCAGCAGCCACGTGGCCCTGGCCGTGACGGCCCAGCTCCGGGAGGATGCGTTTGCCAGGCTGCTGCAGCTCGACGAGGTGCGCACGCGCGGGCTCCGCCCTGCCGAGCTCACCACCAGGCTCACCACGGACCTGGACCGCCTCCGGGAGGCCCTGGCTGCGGTCCTCGCCGAGCTGGTGCCCAGCATCCTGATCATCGCCTATGCCCTGGGCTCCGTGTTCGTGCTGAACTGGCGACTCGCGCTCGCGACGCTGATCGGTGCCCCCATCGTGGGCTTCGCCATCGCGCGCTTCGGCCATCAGCTCCACGCCCTTGCAGGTGAAGGCCAGGCCCGCGTCGCCGAGGTGGCCGTGCGCACCCAGGAGACGCTCACCGCGCTGGGCCTCGTCCGGGCCTTCGGCCGGGAGGCCGAGGAGCTCGAGCGTTTCGTCAAAGCGAGCCAGGACCACCGCCAGGCCCTCTGGCGAGCGGCCTGGCTCGGCGCCGCCCAGTCCCCCGTGGTGGCAACCCTGCAGGCTGCGGCCCTCGGCGGCGTGCTGTGGGTGGGGGGCTGGGAGATCCTGGAGGGTCGCCTGCAACCACCCGATCTCCTGGCCTTCGCCGCGGCGATCGGCATCGCGGTGGACCCCACGCTGGCCGTCAGCCATGCCTGGAGCCGCATTCAGGTGGCCCTCGCAAGCGCGCGTCGGGTCTGTGTGCTGCTGACGGTGGGGCCGCTGCTCCAGGCGGATCCAGGGGCTGCACAGCTGGGGCCCGTCAGCGGCGGCCTGACGCTCACCGAGGTGGACTTCGCCTACCCTGGCGGCCCCCCCGTGTTGGAACGCGTCTCGCTGGTGGTGCCCCCTGGAGAGCACCTGGCCGTGGCTGGACGGTCCGGAAGCGGCAAGAGCACGCTGGCCGCCCTGCTGGTCCGCCTCACGGATCCATCCGGTGGGGAGGTGGCGCTGGATGGCCGTCGGCTGTCTGGCATCCGACCTGCGGAGCTGCGCCGGGCCGTCGCCCTGGTGCCCCAGCACCCGATGCTGTTCGCGGCCACCGTGGCACAGAACCTGCGCTTCGGCTGGCCGGGGGCCAGCGAGGCCGAGCTCTGGCGGGTGCTCCGACTGGCCCAGGCCGAGGCCTTCGTGCGGGCCCTGCCGGAAGGCCTCGAGACCATCGTCGGAGAGGGAGGCGCGGGGCTCTCCGGAGGCCAATGCCAGCGCCTGGCCATCGCCAGGGCGCTGCTGGTCGACCCCGTCGTGCTGGTGCTGGACGAGGCCACGTCAGCCCTGGACCCGGCGACGGACGCCGCGTTGCGGGAGGCCCTGCGGCTGCATCGTGCGGGTCGAACCACCATCTGGGTGGCCCACCGGTCGGCCTGGCTGGAGCAGGCCGACCGGGTGGTCGTGCTTGACGGGGGGCGCATCGTGCAGGCTGGCCCGCCTGCCCACCTGCGAGCCCGGGAGGGCCCTTACAGGCGGCTGCTGCTGGCAGCGCGCGACCTCCATCGACACCCCGAAAGGTAAAGCATAGGTTATACCCTGTTTAATTTTCAGCTGATATGCTAAGCTGAGAGCGTTGGATTGGGTGTGGTGAATCAACCCTGGAGGCGGAGCATCCCATGGTCGAGTGCCCCTTCAAGCCTGGTGACCTGGTGCGGTTGGTGAGCGAGCCGCGCCACCCTCAGCTGGAGCGGTTGCTCGGGCAACCGAGCATCGTGACCAACATCGATGACACCTACACACCACCGCGTCTCATCGTGGCCGTCTTCGATCCGGCCCGCCGCGACCTCGAACGCATCCGCTGCCGCCTCGACGACGTCGAGCCCATTCGGGGCGGCCGGGCCTGAGCGGGCGCTCGTCCCCGGTGCTGCAACGGCCCCTCACCCGGCCGGCGTCCAGCCCCTCCTTGAGGCCTCCGAGCGCGCCGGGTGTCTTCAGAAGAGGGGGCGGGAGAACCACCCGCCGTGGCTTGGCCGCGCGAAGGTCCACGAAGGCGGCGGCGAGGCGGCTCACCCCCCAGGGGTCATCGCGGCAGCGGCCGCTTGAAGAAACAGACGATGGTCCGGGCGTTCGGGTCGAAGGTCACCCCCACGAGCTCCCACCCCAGCAGCCCCAGCATCCGAAGCTCGTGCTGGCTGTCGCTGAACATCGCGACCCGGTCGTACGTCAGCACGCGATACTCCCAGCGCACCAGCGCGGCCGGCGAGGCCGCGGCCGCCGGCACCTGAACCTGGCCACCCACCTCAGGCCCCGCCCAGGCAGGCGGGGCGAGCAGGGCCCCCGCCGTCAGCCCCCAGAGGATGCGTCGAGGCATCGCGCGAGGTTCTCCTGATACAGGGCATCGCCAGGCTGCAGCGCGACGGCGCGACGCAGTTGCTCCAGCGCCAGCGCGTGTTCCTGGTGCTCGTGGTAAGCCATGCCGAGGTTGTTGTGGAACATGGCCTTTTCAGCATCGGACACGGTCGAAGAGTTGTCGGCCAGGTAGGCCGCCAGCTTGTAGAACTGGATGGCCTTCTCATAGCCACCATCCTGGTTGTACAGCGACGCCGCCTGGCTGTAGAGGCCCGCCAGAAGGCTGTCGTCGATGTCGGCCGGGATGTCTGCCAGCGCAGCCTCGATCACCTCCAACGCCCGCTTACGCTTGCCGGCGAGGTCCAGGGCCTGCGACAGGTTGGTGAGCAGCCGAGCGCGGGAAACCACATCGCTCGTGTCGTAGGCGAGCC
>JAYKHL010000214.1:0-5694 GCA_035284865.1 Candidatus Sericytochromatia bacterium
CCACAAAGTTCGTAGCTCACAGTGATCTGGAGGGCCTCACGGCAGAGGACTTCCACCATATCTACGGCGTGAACACCATTGGGGCCTTCCAGATGACCCGGGCCGCCGCCGCCCTGCTGCGGAACTCCCCGCGCCAGCCACTCGCGGTGTTGCCGGGCGGCAGGCCCAGGTACAGGGACGCCTCCAGCCCCAGGATCCGGTGCTCCCCGGCCCGCCCCTTTGCCCGCAGGCCCGCCAGCCTGGCCACGCCGGGTAGGATGAGGGAACCCCAGCGAGACAAGGACGCACCCGATGACGGCCGATCTTGCCATCCACGGAGGCCCGCCCGCCATCTCCCAGCCAGGCCCGCACTTCGTCTGGCCCGTCGTCACCGAGGCGATGCGCGAGGCCGTGATGCGCCAGCTCGACGAAAGCCTGTCCATCTACGACCGCTCGGGCGTGATCGCGCGGCTCGAGGAGCAGCTCGCCGCCTTCCACGGCGTGCGGCATGTGTTGTTGACGTGCACCGGCACGGCGGCGCTGCACGCGCTGTACGTCGCGGCGGGGCCTTCGGCCACGCTGCGGCCTTCAGCCTGCAAGGCCAGAAGACCCTCACGGGCGGCGAGGGGGGCTACCTGGCAACGGACGACACGGCCCTGTACAGGCGTGCGCTGGCCTTTGGCCATTACAACAAGCGCTGCAAGGTCGAGATTCCGCCGGACGACCCCCTGTATCCCTACCACGTCACGGGGATGGGGCTGAAGCTGCGGATTCACCCCCTTGCGGCCGCCATCGCGGAGCAGCAACTCGCAGAACTCGAGGGGGTGCTGGCAGGTCGGCAGCGCCTGGCGGGCGTGCTGCGTGAGGCCCTCGCTGACGTGCCAGGGCTTATGCCGCAGGCCGTGCCCGGCGACGTCACGCCCTCGTGGTACGCGTTTCCGATGGCGTACGACGAGGCCGCTCTCGGCGGGCTGCCGATCACCGAATTTCTCCGCGAGGCCCACGCGGAGGGCTGCGTGGAGCTCGACCGACCCCTGTCGGCGGCCCCCCTGTCCCACCCCCCCCTGTTCCAGGCCCCTGCCGCCCTCTTCCCGGGCTACGCCGGGCGGGTGGCCTGCCGCCCGGAGGACTTCCCCGGCGCGGACGTCTTTCATGCGCGAGTGCTCAAGCTGCCCGTCTGGCACCGTCGGGAGGATGAACCGCTGGTGCGGGCCTACGCCGCGGCGCTGCGCAAGGTGGCCGAGCACCACGCCGCTCGGGCCGTCCCGGGGCGGTAGGACTCCCGCTCCAACGACGCGGCCTCGGGCCTTGGCGCAGGCGCTTCTGGTGTGGTTCAGCCACGCCCCCACCGGTCGAGCACGGCCGCCAGGAGCGCCAGCCGCTGCCCCTCGTGCGTGGCCGTCGTGGTGTAGGCCATCCGCGCCCCGAACCCGTCGCGGTCGCGGTACTCGCCCACGAGAAAGCCGTCGTGCCAGTAGAACGCCCGGTCGCGGATGCTGGCCTGGCCCTCGAAGGTCACGGTGTGGCCGGTGACGAGCTGGGGGGTGGTCTCCCACACGCGATGGGCGTGCTCGCGGAAGCCCTTGGGGAAGTGGTCGTCGCGGAAGGTGGGGGGCTTGCGGTCCTGCGCGGCCGGGGGCAGCTCCCGGGAGGGTGGAAAGCGGTGGCGGAAGGCCTCGAGGTAGATCTGGCCGATGGGGGCGAGCTCCCAGAGAGCCTGGCCGGGCTGATCGGCGAGGACGTGCGCCAGGAAGGGCTCCAGGGCCGGAGGCACGGCCCCTTCCGGCAGCTGCGCCACGCCCTCCTCCTCGAGGGCCATCACGAGGTCGAGGTGCGTCAGCAACGGGGCGAAGTCGAACGACACGGCCATCGGGGGGAAGGCGATGACGTGCGGGAACAGCTCGTGCAAGTTGTAGACCGTGAGGCCGAGCGCCTGCCCCGCGATGGCCACGGTGGCGACCTGGGCCTTGAAGCCCCCCGTGGCTACGACCGCCACGAACTCGCCCCCGCCCGCGCGCCGGACGGCCTCACCCACGGCCCGCACCAGCCCGCGCAGGCCCACGCGGGCGAAGGTGGCGGGCTCGGTGGGGCGCAGGCCGTCGATCACCTCCAGCCGGGCGCGCCAGCCGCGGGCCTCGGCCCAGGCCGCCAGCACCGCCCCGACCAGGCGTCCGTCGTCGGTGTCGGAGACGGCCAGGCAGACCTCGTGGAGCGGCCCCGGCAGGTGCCCCCCGCGCTCCATCGCCTGCACGCTCGCGATCTCGGCCCCCACCTGCCGCTCATCCCAGCCCCCCTGGGCCAGCAGCTGGCCCAGGGCGCGGGCACCGGCGACCGCCGTGTCGGGTGAAGTTGCTCGGGCCAGGGCCTCGCGCAGGGGCTCGGGGGCGAGCGGGGGCTCCGTGCGCCGCAGGGCGCCGAGGAGGCTGGTGCCAACGGTGAGGAAGAGGGTGTGGGGGCTCACAGGCAGGCTCCAGGAGGTTGGGGCGGATGCTGGCAAGGACGGGCCGTGGGAGCGGCCGGCACGGACAGCTTTCCACAGCGCCCACACGCGTGCAAGCCCGAGCAAGGCGGTGGGAAAGCCGCGGCCGTCGGAGAGGCATTCTACTGTCACGGGGGCCGTGCTGGCCTGAGCCGCTGTCGGTCTTGGGGGGGGCGGTTGCCGCGAAGGGCCTGGCCTGGCCCCTGCTGTTGGGTAGTCCTGACGCTTCGACGACGACGCCCCCTACCGGAAGTTGAACGGCAGCACCCGCCCGAGCCAGCGCCAGGCCTCGGCCAGGGACGCGAAGCGGCCCGCCGCGTCCCAGGCTGGCCAGGGGGCGAGCGGGAGGGCCTCCCGCAGCGCCTGGACCGCGGTGGCGTCCGGCGGGTCCAGCGCGAGGCCCAGCCCGGCGCCCAGCCGCCCGAGGCACAGGCCGATGAACTGCACGGTGGGCCCCTGGCCGGGGGCCTGCGCGATCGCCACGGCGCTGCCGAGGAATCCCTCCGCCTGCTCCACGTCGCCCGCCTCCCAGCACAGCAGGCCGCGGTAGGCCTCGATGAGCTCCCAGGGGTGGTAGGCCTGCGTCTCCCAGATGCCCCCGGCCTCGCGGTAGGCCGCCCGCTCCGCGGGGGTGCCGCGGGCCACGAGCCAGCGCAGCAGCGCGTGGTGGATGAAGGCGTTGGGGGCGTCGCCGGCCCACTGTGCGATGCGCGCCGCGTCCAGGGGCCCCGTCTGGGCCTCGAGGGCGGCGCGCACGGCCTCCGGGGCGAGCGCGGGCGCGTCCATCGCGGCGATGGCGCGGTAGGTGCCCGTCTGCCAGGCCTCCCGTGCGGCCATGGCGGGCTCGGAGAGCCGGGCGAAGCACGCGAGGGCCTCGTCGAACAGGCCGAGGGCCGCCTCCGGGTCTCCTCGGAAGGCCGCGTGCTGCCCCAGCGTGCTCAGCACCCGGCCGTGGTGCTGCAGCCCCGCGACCTCGGGCCGCTGCCCCTGCCAGCGCGCCACGGCGGCCGTGGCCCCGCGGAAGTCGAAGCGGTTGGTGTGCGTCACGGCCCGCACCAGGTCCGCCTGGCACACGAGCGCGGGGACCTCCTCGAAGAGGCGCGCCCCCAGCGGCTCCAGCTCGCGAGGGAGGGCCTCGTCCACCGTGCCGAGGTGGTTGGCGTGCCACAGCCGGGCGGTGTGGAAGGCGAGCGCCACGCGGGGCGTCAGGGCCTCGCCCGCGGGCTTGCAGCGCTCGAGCTCCGCCACGGCCTCACCCAGCACGACCAGCCGCACGTCCCGCCCGTCGAGGTGGGCCGTGACGCCGTCGCACAGCGAGCGCCAGTAGCCCGCGTCCTCCCGGCAGGCCGTCGCCACCCGGTCCAGCAGCAGCCGCACGAGGCTGCCCGGCACCTTGGCGTCCGGGTCGGCCACGAGCCGCTGCCAGGCCGTGGCGTCCGGCCGCCGGCCGCCGTCGATGGCCTCCCAGTCGCGCCGCAGGCTTGCGGCGTCGCCCTCCAGCAGGCAGGTGCCGAGCAGCCCGGACTGCGCCAGCATCGCGCTGGTGTGCGCCGCGCGCTGGCCCCAGACGAACGCCACGAGGTCGGCGTAGCCGAGGTGGGGGGACGCGTCCTTGGGCACCACCTGCAGGTCGAGGTGCAGGAGCCGCCCGCGGTCGGGGTCCACCTCGGCCAGCTGGCGCATCAGCTCGTCGGCCGTCGCCCGGAGGTCCGTCGTGGGCTTGTACTCACCCCGTTGCTCGAGCTGGACCTGCAGGGTCGTCTCGCCTGCCAGGGGCAGCAG
Organism: Candidatus Sericytochromatia bacterium; assembly: GCA_035284865.1. Lineage (GTDB taxonomy): Bacteria > Cyanobacteriota > Sericytochromatia > S15B-MN24 > JAQBPE01 > JAYKHL01. The sequence goes on from JAYKHL010000214.1 coordinate 4,241, forward strand.
CCGCGCCACCCAGCGCACCACCTCCATCGCCCCCTGGAACCACGTGTTGCCGTGCGAGACGGGCAGCGCCGAGACGCGCAGGCCGAACACGCCCACCGGGGCGTCGAGCAGGTCTTGCATGTGGGTGTCCAGCGTGTCCGGCTCTGCGATGTCGCGGGCGTGGAAGCCCCTCGGCAGCGGCAGCAGGCCCGAGCCTTCGGGCACGAGCACGCCCGCGAGCCAGGGGGCATGCCCCCGCTGCAGCGCGGCCCGGCTCTGGTCGAAGGCCTTGCGGGCGCCATCCCCGCTCTCGTCGAGGTACAGCGTCCACTGGCGGGCCGGGGCGAGGGCCTGGACGCGGTGGTCGAGGCCGCTGGCGCGCACGCGCGAGCCCTGGGGCCGGGGCTCGTGCCGGCTGGCCCGCAGGCGCGCCTGGCCCCGCAGCCAGTCCAGGTGCTTGGTCGCGATGTCGCGGAACTTCTGCCAGCGCATCCGCTCGACGATCCGGTCGATCGTGCGGGCCACCTCCGGATCGTCGGGCCCCAGGCGCCGCGCCACCTTCACCACCTCGTCGTAGGCGCGCTTCTCCCGCTTGCCCCGTCGCTGGGCCTCCGCCAGCCACTCCTCGAAGGCCCGGGGGTGGGTGCGGGCCACCTCCAGCCCGCGCAGCTCGGCGAGCAGCTTGGCCGTGGGCATCCCGTAGCGGATCGCGCGCACGAGGTCGAGCCAGAGCGGCCGGATCCGGGCCTGCGTGGCCTCGGGGATCGGGCCGCGATCCCCGCCGGTGGGCCCGCTGCGCCCGACCACGCCCCGCAGCTCCGGCTCGTGGCTCCCGAGGGCCAGCCCCAGCACGATGCCCGCGGCCAGCCCGGGGTCCTCGACGGCCGGGGCGGCCTCCGGCGCCAGCGGGGGCCAGGCCCGCGAGGCCCCGGCCAGGACCGGCGCAGCGTCCGTCACGTCCTCGGGCACGGCCATCACGAAGGGGGTGGCGCCGGGGACGGCCAGCGTCAGCACGCCCTCCGCGAGGTGCGCGACGGGCGCGGCGCTGCCGAGCGCCCAGCGGTGCGCGGGGGCCCAGCACCCCAGCGCGAAGCCCACGGCCACGGGCAGGCTGCCCACGGCCAGAGCGTCGACGCGCCGGCCGCCCAGGTCGCGCTGCAGCTTCCCGGCCGCCGCCGCCAGGTCCCCCGCCAGCGAGGCCCGCGCCATCCGGCCGTCGGGCCCGACCACCCGGAGCTCTGCCTGGTCCCGCTCGCCGACGATGCTGGTCTGGTACATACGGGTGGCCCTCCTTGGTGGCTGCTGGGGCACGTACCCCTTTGGGCCAGGGAGGAAACGGGGCGGTCCGCCTGTCGCGCCCGCCGGGTGCGGGGTGGGGCCGGCGGCCTCGCCCGCCCGGCAGGGAGGTGGGCAAGGCCGGCACGCAGAAGTCTGCCAGGCGGCGCCCGTCGGTCGTCAGCAGCGCCCGCTGGGCC
>JAYKHL010000215.1:0-7819 GCA_035284865.1 Candidatus Sericytochromatia bacterium
CGCCCCGTCGTCACGCGCATGATCGAGAAGCTGGTGCGGGACACCACCAACGACTTTGCCAACCCCGGGGTGCCGGTCCAGGAATGGGACCTTCCTGGGCTCATCGCCACGCTCGGAGACGCCATTCCACTCATGCGGATGGTCACCCCCAGCGAGCTGGACGGGCTGGGCTCCGAGGCGCTGGCGGGTCACCTGGTCGAGCAGGCCCTGAACGCCTACGAGGCCAAGGAAGCGACCATGGATGCCGAGCTCATGCGACAGCTCGAGCGCCAGGTGCTGCTTCGCATCATTGACCAGAAGTGGATCTCCCACCTCCACGACATCGACAGCCTGAGGGACAGCATCGGCCTCCGGGCCTACGGACAAAAGGATCCGCTCCTCGAGTACAAGCGGGAGGCATACACCACATTCCAGACCCTCATGCGTGCCATCCAGGCGGAGTTCATCAGCCAGGTCTTCACCATGCAGGTTCTGTACGAGCCACCGCCGAGCGCCTTCGATATGATCATGCCGGAGTTCTTCCAGGGCGCCGACGAAGACCGGATCGCGCCCATCGAGTCCCCCGAAGAACTGGCGGCGGAGATGCGGGCGCTCGGCCTCCCGGTGCCCCCCCTGCCGCTGGACGAGCCCCGTGACGACGAGGAGATTCGCTACGACCAGACCTCCTTCGTGTTCGGCGGGGCGTCCCGCCTCCTGCTGCCGAAAGCGCCGCGCGATGGGGCCAGTGAGCCCGAGTCCAACGAAGGGAAGTAGCCAGGGTGTTGTACGAAGTCAAACAAGAGGTTAAGGCCCTCTCCGAGCGCGTGGCCACGGCCGGGAGGCATCTTTGACCCGTCCCGGCTGGCGCAGCGCATCGAGGCGCTGGAACACCGGGCTTCGGACCCTGACCTCTGGAGCGACCCCAAGCGGGCTCAGGCCACCATGCAGGAGCTCAATGGCTTGAAGGCGCAGCAGGAGCAGATCCTGCGTTGGAACCGGGCCGTCGACGACATGGACGTGATGCTGGACCTGGCCGAGGAAGACGAGGCCATGGCCGCGGAACTCACGCAAACGCTGGAGGCCATCACCACGGAGGTTGATCGTTGGGAGCTGACGCAGCTGCTCTCCGGCCAGTACGACGACAGCCCCGCCATCCTCTCTGTCGCGGCAGGTGCCGGCGGCACTGACGCCGCTGACTGGGCCCTGATGCTGTTGCGGATGTACTCGCGATGGGCCGAGCAGAACGGGTTCAAGGCAGAGCTGACGGACTACTCGGAGAACGAGGAGGCCGGGATCAAGGGGGCCACGCTGATCGTGACCGGGCCCTATGCCTACGGCCGGCTGCTGGCCGAGAAGGGCACCCACCGGCTGGTGCGCATCTCGCCGTTCAACTCCGCTGGCAAGCGCCAGACCGCCTTCGCCGGCGTGGACGTGGTGCCGGAGATCGAGGCGGACGCGGACGTGGAGATCGACCCCAAAGACCTCCGCATCGACACCTTCCGTTCGGGTGGCGCGGGCGGCCAGAACGTGAACAAGGTCGAGACGGCCATCCGCATCACCCACATCCCCACCGGCACGGTGGTGTCCTGCCAGAACGAGCGCTCTCAGCTCCAGAACAGGGAGACGGCCATGCGGATCCTGCGGGCCAAACTTTACGACCGGATGATGGCCGAGCATGCCGCCAAGCTGGCCGACCTCAAGGGCCCTCAGACCGAGGCGGCCTGGGGGCACCAGATTCGTTCCTACGTGTTGCATCCCTACACCATGATCAAGGATCACAGAACCGGCGAGGAGACGGGCAACATCCAGCCGGTGCTGGACGGGGCCATCGACCCGTTCATCGATGCCTACCTGCGCGCGCGCGCGGCCGGTAGCCTGGCCGAGGGTGGCGGCGAGGACGACGTGTAGCGATGGCTGGGGCTGTTCCGAAGATTCTGAGCCGCGAGGCGCTGGCCGGGGCCCTCGCAGGCCTCCCCGGGCGCACGGTGTTCACCAATGGATGTTTCGACCTGCTCCACGTGGGGCACGTGCGGTACCTTCAGGCCGCCCGGGCTTGCGGGGAACGCCTGGTCGTCGGCCTCAACAGCGACGCCTCCGTGGCGGGCCTGAAGGGGCCTGCGCGGCCCCTCGTGGCCGAGGACGAGCGGGCCGAGGTGCTTGCGGCACTGGGCTGCGTCGACTTCGTGACGGTCTTTTCCGAGGCCACGGCGGAGTCATTGCTGGCGCTCCTGCGACCGCACGTCTACGCCAAGGGGGGTGACTACACCCCCGACAGCCTGCCCGAGGCGCCCGTCGTGCGTGCCTACGGCGGCGAGATCGCCATCATCCCGTTCGTGCCGGGACGCTCGACCACCAACCTGGTGGCGAGGATCCGGTCCCTGCCGCCTACCGAAAGGATCTGACACCATGCCTCTGCTCGACGCGCGCGGCAAGCTCTTTGGACTCGTGAACGCCCTGGACGCTCTCATCGTGTCTGCCGTGATGGTGGGCGTCGTGGGGGTGGTCGCCGTCAAGGGCGGCCACAGCGCCGTCACGCGGATGGCCGTGCGGCAAGGGCCCGCAGAGATCGACCTGATGATCCGGGCCAACATCAAGGATCTGAGCATGTTCAAGGTGGGCGACCGCGCCTTCATCACCATCCGCAACCAGCCCTACGACAAGGTGGAGATCGTCTCGGTGAAGGCCAAGCGCCAGGAAATCGCCATCCCCATCGACAATGGCAGGGCCCTGCGCGTCACCCCGGACCCCACGACCCCCTTCGCCTCGGAGGTGTTGCTCACCCTTCGGGACAACGGCATGGAGACGGCAGACGGCATCGTGTGGGGCGGGCAGAAGCTGAAGCTGGGCGTTCCCATCGAGGTGGAGGGCTTCAAGTATCGCTTCAAGGGCTCGGTGATTGACGTCCGGATGGTGGCCCCTCAGCAGGCCGCTGCGCCTGTGGAGACCCGCTGAAGTGGGCCCCTCCCCCGGCCCAGCAGGAGAGGGCGCAGCCGCAGCCGCCCTCTCGGAAAGCCGCGTGGCCCGAGCTGGCCTGTGGCTGGAGGCCGCGCTGCGTGCCCGGCTCGGGCCGGCGGCGGCCACCAGCCGCCTGGCGCCACACGCCCCTCGCGCGGCGCTGGGCAGCGTCTGTCTGCTGTTCGCGCTGTCCCCGTGGGTGGGCACGGGGATGAACGCAGCGCTTGTGGTGCTGGCAGCCCTCTGGGTGGTGGCGTGGCGACTGGTCGCCCCCCCCCGGCTGACCGGGGCGTGGCTCGACGTTGCCGTGCTGACGTTCGCAGCGGTTCACCTGGTCGCCACGGGCTTCTCCCCCTACCTGGCCGCAAGCCTGAAGGGCCTGGCCAAGATGCTGATCTACTGGGCTGCCTATGTCACGTTCCGCCACGTACTCGCGGATCGGGCTGCTGTCCGGGTGGTGCTGTTCGCCTTGCTGGGCACGGCTGCGATGGAAAGCACCTATGGCGTGTACCAGTGGGTCGTCGGCGTTGAACCCCTGGCAAACTGGGAAGACCCCGAGACCCTGAACCCGCTGACGCGCGTCTATGGCTCGCTGATGAACCCGAACCTGCTGGCGGGCTACCTCCTGCCCGTCTTCCCACTGGCTGTCGCGGTGGGGCTGACCCAGCGCGGCGCGTTGCGCCTGGTCGGGTTGGCGGCCTCGGGGCTGGCGCCGATCGCCATCTTCTTCACCTACAGCCGCGGGGCCTACCTGGGCCTCGCCGCCTCGCTGGCGGTGCTGGCCGCCCTGGGGCTCTCCCTGGCGTGGCCGACGCTCCGGCGGCGGCGCGACCTGCTGGCCGGGCTTGGCGCGCTGGCGGTGGGGGGCTTGGCGGCACTTGTGTGGCGCGTGGTGAGCCACCAGGCCCTGCAGGACCGGATCACCTCGATCTTCACGCTGAGGGGCCACAGCTCCAACTCCTTTCGCGTCAACGTGTGGCACGGCGTGGTGCAGATGGTGCAGGACAACTGGGCCTTCGGCGTGGGCATCGGAAACACGGCCTTTCGCAAGATGTACAGCCTGTACATGGTCAGCGGCTACGAGGCCCTGGGGGCCTACAACGTGTTCTTGGAGGTGCTCGCAGAGATGGGGGTGCTCGGCCTGGCGGCCTTCGGGTGGCTGCTGGGGGTCTTGGTCCTGCTTGCCTGGCGCACCTTTCGCCGGGGTGACCAGGAGGCGCGCTGGCTCAGTGCCGGCATCCTGGCTGCCCTCGCGGGCACCTTCGTGATGGGGTTGGTCGACACCGTCTTCTACCGCCCCGCCGTCCAGCTGCAGTTCTGGTGGCTGCTGGCGCTCGCGATCACGGTGGCGCAGTCACCAGCGCCCGCCTCGACGGCGCCAGCCGAGGGAGCCCCCACGTGAGCGCTCCTCCCATCGACGCGAAGGTTCGTCGCATCCTCGTGGTGAACTTCGGTGGGATCGGGGATGAGATCCTCTTCTTTCCGGTGATCCGTTCGCTGCGGGAGGCCTATCCCTCGGCCCACCTGGCAGCCTTGGTCGAGCCCCGTTGCGAGGGCATCATGCGGTTCAACCCGGCGGTGGATCGGACCTTCACCTTCGAGGCCAAGCAGCGTCCCAGCAAACGGGCGTTTGCCGAGCTCGTTTGGCGGCTGCGCCGGGAGCGCTACGATCTCGTCATCACCGCCGGCAGCAGCCCCTTGATGGCCTTGCTGGCCTGGCTCACGGGCGCGCCACACCGGGTCGGCTACGCCGCGCACCGCTGGACCCGCCTGCTGACGCAGGCCGTACCGCTTCACAAGCAGCAGTACGCGGCCCACATGTACCACGACCTCGTGGGGTGGCTGGGGCTCCCCCCCCTGCCGCCACGCATGGAGGTGCCGGAAGCCGATGTGGCCTGGGCGCAGGCCTTCCTGGCGTCGCAGGGCCGAGACGCTGGGCGTCGGTTGGTCGTGTTGCACCCGGGGGTCAGCCGGCTGTCCATCGAGAAGCGCATCATCAAGGGCTGGGAGCCAGCGCGCTGGGTTGACCTTGGCAGGCGCCTGACGGCAGAGGGGCACCAGGTGCTGCTGGCCGGCGGTCCAGACGACGCGGAGGTCATGGCCCTGATTCGCGAGGCCGGGGACTTCCCACGCCTTGACGCCTATGGCGCCACGAAAAGCCTCGGCCAGCTTGCGGCCCTGCTGCAGCTGGCGGACGTGATCGTGGCCGTCGACTCTGCCCCCATGCACGTGGGGGTGGCCGTCGGTACGCCCACGGTGGCAATCTTCGGCCCCACGGACCCCGCCAAGCTGCTCCCCCCTGAAACGCCCCACACGGCCGTCGTGCGGGCGGGCCTGGCCTGCCGCCCGTGCCTGTGGGACAGGCGGCAGACGTCCTGCGACGCGCTGACGTGCCTTCAAGAGATCGGGGTCGAGGACGTTGCCACTGCGGTGGCCCGCACCCTCGCCACGACCTCGAGCCCCGGAGCTTCCTTATGACCGAAAAGCTGGATCAGAACCGCCTCAACCGCACGCCCGACTTCCTCTTTCGCGCGGAAGCTGATGCGCTCTACGGGCCCCCAGTGGAGGATCGGCCCCGCATCCTGGCCTTCGAGCGGGAGATGGCCGAGCTCTCGGAGAAGATGGTGCTGGAGGTGACAGCGCTGTTCGAGGAGCACGAGCTGGAGCTCGATCTCTCCGAGGAGAGCCTCGAGGACCTGGATCGCCTCGTCGACCAGCTGTGGCCGGAGCCCATCGAGGATGAGGAGGCGCTGGATGCCATCGTGGCGAACTGGGGCGCCTACCTTGGGCAGACCGTGCTCGAGCACCTGGGGGGCCAGTGGACCTTCCGGCAGGACCTGGAGCACGCCTCGCTGCACTTCGCCCGGCTCGGCCTCGAGGCCTTCCCGCTTCACGTCGTGCGCAAGCGGCTGTTGCTGGGGGCGGGGCACAGCCTGGCCGGGTGCTACGAGGCCCTCGTCGAGCGGCTCACGACGGAGGGCTGACGAAGCCCCGTCTCAAGCAAGGCAGGCCCCCACGAAGTGAAGGCCTGGAGAGGGTTCCGACGCGCGTCAGGCGCTGCGCTCGACGCCACCTTTGAGCCTCCGCTTGGAGACGTGGGCGTAGATCTGGGTCGTCGAGATGTCTGCATGCCCCAACAGCTCCTGCACCGAGCGGATGTCGACGCCTTTCTCGAGCAGGTGGATCGCAAAGGAGTGGCGCAGCGTGTGGGGCGTGATGTCGATGGGGATCTGGCCGGTGCGGGCTGCTTCCTTGACGATCTTCCAGATGCACTGGCGCGACAGGCGTCGGCCCGCGTAGTTCAGGAACAGGGCGCGTTCCTGCGGGCGGCTCTTCTGGGTGGGTCGTACCTGCTTCAGGTACACCTCGATGGCCTGAATGGCCGTCTCAGACAAAGGAATGACGCGCTCCTTGGCTTCCTTGCCCACCATGCGCAGGTGCCCCTCGTGCAGGTTGACGTCCGCAATGTTCACCCTGGTGAGCTCAGAGACCCGCAAACCGCCCGAATAGAGAAGCTCCAGGATGGCCCGCTCACGGGGCGCCAACGTGCCCTGGTTGAGGAGCTGGGCCACCTCTCCCTGGGACAGCACCTTCGGCAGGTAGCGCCCGGTCTTGGGTCGCTCCAGGGAGACGGTCGGGTTGTCCGTGATGACGCCGGTCTGCAGGAGGTACTGGTAGAACGTCTTCAGCGCCGCCAGCTTCCGGGCCGCACTGGAAGCCGAAAGCCCCCTGTCCTTGAGCGACCGCAGGAAGTCCTGGATGGCTTCCCGGCCAGACTCTGCCCACCCTGCAATGCCGAGCCCTTCCAGGTGGTGGAGGAACTGCGTGAGGTCGTTGTGGTAGGCCGAGATCGTGTTCTCGGCGAGCCCGCGATCGACCAGGAGGTGGTCCAGGAACTCTCGGATCTTGTGCTGCATCCTGTTTGATTTCACCTGCTCGCGATCGCCTGGGACTACTGCCAGAACAGGGCGGGACGATGGGAGATTGCTTTCCCGGGGAGGAAAGGCCATGGAAGGGGTCACTCGGAGGGACGGCTCGGGTTCCAGGGCTCGGCCCCGGTGGGTATACACGCATCCTATCAACTGCCGCGACAGCCGTAAGTGCGCGCTGGCACAGGATCCGCGACTTCTGGCAACGGGCGGCAAACACGCATGACCGCTGCGTGCTGCCGCTCCCGTCGCGTCTCGCTTGTGACCCCGATCGCCTGGCCTGCCACATGCTTGTGATCTGCATCGCCAGGCCGTTTCCGGTGTTATGTGTCACGCCGGAGGGCGGAGCCTGATGCCACATCGCCTCCCCCCTCCGCTGACGCGGGTCGCCGCCACGGGAGTGACCAAAGGGGGAACTGCGGGCTCATCCTCACCTGCTCGCAGGGCGAGGGCTTCCAAGCACGGATCGAACAAGGGGGGCGGACAGCCCCCGCCCCTCCTCGGGTGAAGCCGGATTGCGCCCCCCTCGCTCCCCCAGGGGGGGGTCCCGCAGGCCCGGGGAAGGGTTACCCCGGTATCGGAGGCGGCACGAAAGAAGCCCCCCCACCGTGGGGGGGGGGCAGGGCGCGGCGAACGGGCTTCAGCGTTGCGGCGGCGTGGACACAGCCTTGAACGCGTTGACCCGGCCGTGGCCGAAGATCTGATCGAAACCCGGGTCGCCCAGGTCGTCGGCCGTCCGTTGGAGGTGGGCCTTGACCTCAGCCTGCTTGAGGGCGGGGAACTGGCTCCGCACGAGCGCAGCCAGGCCAGCGACATAGGGCGAAGCCATCGAGGTGCCGCTCATCTTGCCGTAGGTCCTGGCCTGCTGGCCCCCCCGGGTCGGCAACGTGGACAGGATTTCGACGCCCGGGGCAGCCACGGCCACGGTGTTACCAAAGTTCGAGAACCGCGCCTTC
>JAYKHL010000216.1:0-6674 GCA_035284865.1 Candidatus Sericytochromatia bacterium
ACGGTGAGAGCCGGCGAGATCCACGCCATCATGGGGCCCAACGGCTCCGGCAAGAGCACGCTGTCCAAGGTGCTGGCCGGCCACCCCGCCTACGAGGTGACGGCAGGCCGCGTCCTCTTCAAGGGCGAGGACCTGCTGGCGCTCGCGCCCGAGGAGCGCGCTCGCGCGGGGGTGTTTCTGGCCTTCCAGTACCCGATCGAGGTGCCAGGCGTCAGCAACGCAGCCTTCCTCCGCCAGGCCTACAACACGCTCGCCGTGGCCCGCGGCCGAGATGAACTGGACCCCCTCGAGTTCGACGACTACATCCGCGAGCGCATCAAGGTGGTGGACCTCGACCCCGCCTTCCTGGAGCGCAGCGTGAATGAGGGCTTCTCCGGAGGTGAGAAGAAGCGCAACGAGATCGTGCAGATGGCCGTGCTGGAACCGGCGCTCGCCATCCTGGACGAGACGGACTCGGGGCTCGACATCGACGCGCTGAAGGTCGTGGCCAACGGGGTGAACCAGCTCTCGGGGCCCGACAACGCCGTCGTGATGGTGACGCACTACCAGCGGCTGCTGACCTACATCGTCCCGGACTTCGTGCACGTGATGGCGGCAGGCCGCCTCACGCTCACCGGCGGCAAGGAGCTCGCGCTGGAGCTCGAGTCCCGCGGCTACGACTGGGTGCGGGACGAGGCGCCCGCCACGGGGGCGCGCTGAGCCATGACCACCCTGGCTCCCGGCCACGCCAGCTGGCGTGAGCTTCTCGAGGGCGCGCTGCCGCCCGTGGACACCACCCCGCTCGGGGCCCTGCGCGGCCTGGCAGCCGAGGCGTTCTCCCAGCTGCCGCTGCCCAGCGGGCGGGACGAGGCCTGGCGGTTCACGTCCCTCGCACCGTTGCTGGCCGAACGCTACGAGGCCTTGCCGACCGCAGGCGCGGTGCTCCTGCCGCAGGTCTCCCGCCTCTTGGTGCCGGAGGCCGAGGGCCGACGCCTGACCTTCGTCGACGGCGTGCTGGCGCCGGAGCTCAGCGCCACCGGCGCCCTGCCGGCAGGGGTGGAGCTGTGTTCGCTGGGGGAGCTGGACGCGTCGCGGGCGGCCCGCCTCGGTGGCGTGGTCCGCCAGGACGAGAGCGCCTTCACGGCCTGCGCTGCGCGGCTCATGCACGACGGGGCCTGGCTGCACGTGCCCGCCGGTGTGGTGCTGGAGGAGCCCCTTCAGCTGCTGTTCGTGTCCTCGGGCAGCGGGGCCGTCCGGGTGACCACGCCCCGCGTGCACGTGTCGCTGGGGCGAGGGGCGAGTGCTACCCTGGTTCAGATGTATGCGGCGGCAGCCGAGGAGATCGCCGGTTTCACGAACGTGGTGACGGAGGTGGCGCTCGAGGCCGGGGCGCGGCTCACGCACGTCCGGGTGCAGAGCGAAAGCCGGCGGGCCGTCCACGTGGAGACCCTGGGTGCCCGGCTGGCGCAGGACGCCTGCTACGCGCTGGGCAGCGTGACGCTCGGGGCCCGCCTGTCGCGGCTGGACGTCCGGGTCGAGGGCACGGGCACGGGGATGGACGCCACGCTGGACGGGCTGGCGCTGCTGGCCGGCGATCAGGTCGCGGACACCCACACGGCGCTGGTCCACCACCAGCCGCACGGGCGCAGCCGGCAGGCCCACCGGATGATCCTCGATGGCCAGGCCCACGCCGTGTTTTCCGGCCTGATCAAGGTCGCCCCCGGGGCCATCCAGACGGACTCGGCTCAGTCCTCCCGGGGCCTGCTGCTGTCGGCCAAGGCCCGCATTGACACCAAGCCGGAACTCGCCATCGAGGCCGACGACGTCAAGTGCGCGCACGGGGCGGCCGTGGGCCAGCTGGATCCAGAGCAGCTGTTCTACCTCCGCGCGCGCGGGCTCGATGCCCCAGCGGCAGAGGCGCTGCTGACGTACGCCTTTGCCGCGGAGGCACTGGCCAGCGTGCCCGTTCCAAGCCTGCGCAGGCAGCTGCAGGGCGTCCTGCTCGGCCGGACGACTGCCCGAACGGTGGCGCCATGAAGCCGGCGGGCGCACCTGACGTGCAGCCAGCGCTGGACCCCGAGGCGCTGCGGGCAGACTTCCCGATCCTCGGCCGAACCATCGGGGACAAGCCCCTCGTGTACCTCGACAACGCGGCCAGCACCCAGCTGCCGCGGCCCGTGCTGGACCGGCTCATCCATTACCACACCCACGAGCACGCCAACGTGCATCGCGGCGTGCACACGCTCAGCCAGGAGGCCACCCAGGCCTACGAAGGTGCGCGAGAGCGCGTGCGGGCCTTCCTCAACGCGGCAGAGGCCGCGGAGGTCATCTTCACGCGGGGCACCACGGAGGCCATCAACCTGGTGGCCAGCAGCTTCGGCGCCGCGTGCGTCCGAGAGGGCGACGAGATCCTGGTGACGGCCCTGGAGCACCATGCCAACCTCGTACCGTGGCAGATGCTGTGTGAGCGGACGGGCGCCCGGCTGGTGGTCGCGCCCATCAACGACGCGGGCGAGCTGGTGGAGGAGGCCTTCCTCTCACGGCTCGGCGCGCGCACCCGGCTCGTGGCGATCACGCACGTGTCCAACGCCCTGGGCACCATCCTGCCGGTGAAGGCCCTGATCGCGGCCGCCCACGCGCAGGGGGTGCCGGTGCTCGTGGACGGCGCGCAAGCCGTGCTGCACCAGCCCGTCGACGTGCGAGACCTGGATGCCGACTTCTATGTTTTCTCCGGGCACAAGCTCTGCGCGCCCACCGGCATCGGGGTGCTCTACGGCAAACGGGCCTGGCTCGACCGGCTCCCGCCCTGGCAGGGGGGCGGTGATATGATCCGCGTCGTCACGTACGAGCGCACCACCTACAACGACCTGCCCTACAAGTTCGAGGCCGGCACCCCGCCGATCGCCGCGGCGATCGGTTTGGGCGCCGCGATCGCCTACCTCGAGGGCATCGGGCTCGCGCGCATCGCCGCCCACGAGCAGCGCCTGCTGGAGCGGGCCACGGGCCTGCTGTCGGAGCTCCCGGGCGTCCGCCTCATCGGCACGGCAGCCCACAAGGCCGCCGTGATCTCCTTCGAGGTCGCGGGGGTCCACCCACACGACGTGGGCAGCATCCTGGACGGCGAGGGCATTGCCATCCGCGCGGGGCACCACTGCGCCCAGCCGCTCATGGCCCGGCTGGGCGTGCCGGCGACGGCTCGTGCCTCGTTCACCTTCTACAACACCCTCGACGAGTGCGAGGTGTTCGCGCGTGGCGTCCGCACCGTGCAGGAGATCTTCGGCTGATGGAAGCTCGTTCCGCGCTGTACAACCAGCTCATCCTCGAACACAACAAGAAGCCCCGCAACTACGGGAAGCTCGAGGCGCCCACCCACCAGAGCGAAGGGCTCAACCCCCTCTGCGGGGACCACATCTGGCTGACGGCCGAGGTCGAGGGCGGCGTTTTGGCCCGCATCGGCTTTGAAGGACAGAGCTGCGCCATCTGCCAGGCCTCCGCCTCGATCATGACCACGCAGGTCAAGGGCAAGCCCGTCGCCCAGGTGGAGGCCCTGATCCAGGATTTTCGCCACGTCGTGACGGGCCAGCCGGAGGCCGTCTCGGCGGACAACCGAGAGAACCGTTACTTCGGAGCCTTCTCGGGGATCGCCACCCTCCCCGCGCGCGTGAAGTGCGCCGTGTTGCCCTGGCACACCCTCCACGCCGCGCTGGGCGGCGAGGCCGCAAGCTCGACCGAGGGTGCGGCCGATCCCATCCCCGGGTCGGGGCTCGCTGCAGGCAGCCAAGGCCCCGCTCACCCCTGAAGACCATGCCCAAGATCGCCGACATCGAGCCCACGCCCAACCCCAATGCCAAGCGCTTCGTGCTCAGGGAGCCACTGACCACGGGCGTTGCCCGGTCCTACGACGACGCCCGCGCCGCGGCAGACGACCCCCTGGCGCGGGAGCTGTTCGCGGTGCCGCACGTCACGCAGGTGTACTACACCGATCGCTACCTGACGGTGGTGCAGGACGGCAAGGCCGTCTGGCCAGAGCTGGAGCGCGCCCTCGCCGTGCCGATCCGCGCGGCCGACGCCACGACCGTGCAGCGGGCCTTCGCCGCCCCCGCGCCCCGGGCCCCGGAGCAGCCTCTCTCGCCCGAGGATGAGGCACGATTGGCAGCCATCAACGCCCTGCTGGATGAGCGGGTGCGGCCCGCCCTGATGATGGACGGCGGGGGGCTGGAGGTGGTCGGGCTCGCAGGCAAGCAGCTCAAGATCCACTACCAGGGGGCTTGTGGCACCTGCCCGAGCGCCATCACCGGCACGATGGCGGGCATCGAGGCCATGTTGCAGTCCATCGAGCCGGGGCTGGAAGTCACGGCGGTCTGAGGCGCCTCGATGCTGGACTTCGACCTGCTGGTGGTCGGACACGAGACGGAGGGCTGTCTGGCTGCCGTCGCGGCAGCCAGAGCCGGGGCCCGTGTCGGGCTTCTGGCGCCCCCTCGCGCCATGCTGGGGGGCCTGTTGACCGAGGACGGCCTGGCCTTCGTGGATCGGGACGCGCGCCACCTGACGCCACCGGAGGCCTCGCCAGGCGACGGCATCTTCGGCCAGTTCCTGGCGCGGGCCGGGGTGCCGCTGGTGGCCCTCCCCGCGGAGCGCGGAGAGGCGACCCTGCGGGAGCTGCTGGCTGAGGCCCGGGTCACCCTGATCCGGACGGACTGGCGGGGGGTCCGTCGAGAGGGGCGGTACATCCGGGCTGTGGACACCACGGAGGGCGAGCTGACCGTCCGTCACGTCATCGATGCAACGCCCGACGGCGATCTCGCAGAGGCTGCCGGGATGACCTTCACCGACGGCTTCACGGCCTATGGGCTGACGAAGCGCCTGGGGGTCAGCCCCCTGCCTGTGGTCCACGGCGTCGCGCCGGACACGATCCTGGCGACGGGCGAGCGGCTGGCACAGGATCCCGGGTTGCGGGCCCTGCAGGTGCGCACCTTTGGCAACCGCCAGTTCCTTGATCTCGAGCGGGGCCCGGATTACGTGCTGCTCGGCCCCCCTCACCTCGGGTTGGCGTACCAGCGATGGCGGGAGGTGCAGGGCCTCCCGGACGGGCCTTATGCCTTCGAGGCGGACGGCTTCAACGTCGCCCTGGTGGGCCCGACCTCGACCTCCTGGAACGGGCTGATGTACTTCAGCGAGGACGCCGAGGTCCTGCTTCGGCTGTCCCGAGAGGGGGCAGACGCGCACCTCCGGGAGGAGGGACGCCGCTTCGAACGCTTCCTGCGGGAGGCGCTGGGCTGGCAGGACGCCACCGTGGAGCTGCCCCGAGGGGTGTACGTGCGTCAGACGCGGCACGCGCTGGACGTCCGCCGCAGGCTGACGCTGAGGGGCCTGGCAGCGGGCGACCCGCGCCGCAGCGTGGGCACGTTCTGCTACTACCCTGACTTCCGCGGCTTCCGCGCGGTCCAGGTCCCGGGCGCATTGGCGGCCCACGTCAGCCTGGACGCAGGCCTGGCGGCTGGCGTTGCCAACCTGGGCCTCGCCAGCAGGGCCGCGGGCTACACCCCCTTCGCCCACTCGGTCTGTCGCCTGGTGCAGTACAACGTCACGCTGGGGGCCGCCCTCGGCGTCGCTGCAGCCCAGGCCCCTACGGACCTGGCCGAGGTGGACGTCGAGGAGGTCCGCACCGAGCTGTCCCGCCACGGCTTCCTGGCCGACGACCGTGAGGGCTTCGAGCGGAACGCAGCGGTTGCTCGCGCCATGGAGACCGACGCGATCCTGGCCCTCGAGGCGTCGGGCGGCCCTGCCTGAGCCTCCCGCCTGATCGCGACCGCCCTCACCTTTTTAGTCCAGTTTTAACCTTTCGTTGGCCGAAGGTTATCCGGCTCCGCCCGCCACCTCCCGATAACATCCTGGTGTTCGAGGCCCTTGGAGGAGTTGCGTGATGGCGACCAGCATCCAGCAGTACACCAGCAACCTGATGAAGCGGTATGACCGCAACCGCGACGGCTGGATCAACATGACCAGCATGCCGGCGTTCGGCGTCTACCCCGAGGTCACAGGCCGGGCGGCTGACTTTTTCCAGCGCTCCTCGCCCATCGGCCAGTTCGTCACCCACGAGGCCCTTGTCGCCCAGGCCGTGGCGGAGCAGGTGGACACCAACCGCGATGGCCGGGTTTCCTTCTTCGAGGGGCTGACGGCCTGGGTCAAGTTCGGCATCAACGGATTGTTCTGAGCCAGCCCCCTCCCCCGCCCGCCCCTCGACGCCGCGCGCCGAGGGGCCTCCGGCATGCCACGGTGCAGGAAGCTCGGAGTTCATGTAAACTTGTGGCCAGCAGCCGGCCACCCGGACCGGCCCAAGCAGGAACCGTGCGGCGTTGTGCCGCTCTGTCACGAGAAAGTATGGCCATGCGATTCTACAAGCTCCTCCTGGCCGCAGGCACGGCCTGGGCTTTGGCCGCCCTGCCTGCCGTCCAGGCCAGCGCCCACCCGACCCCGGACGCCCACCGGCGAGCGGGCCACGCGGCGAAGGCCCACGCAGCCCCGAAGGCCACCGAGGCCGACTGCTGCAAGCCCGCGGCGAAGCCTGCCCCAAAGGCCACCGTTTCTGACTGCTGCAAGCCCGCAGCGAAGCCTGCCCCGAAGGCCGCCGGAGCCGACTGTTGCAAGCCCGCGCCGAAGCCCTCAAAGGCCTGCGGCGGCGCCTGCAAGGACAA
>JAYKHL010000217.1:0-3195 GCA_035284865.1 Candidatus Sericytochromatia bacterium
AGGTTGATGTCAAGGATCTGGACCCGTGCTCCCAGCCCCAGGGCCATCTTGGCGGCATGGGTGCCGCTGACGCCCCCGCCAATCACGACCACGTCGGCGGGTGGCACGCCCGGCACCCCACCCAGCAGCACCCCCCGGCCCCCGTGGGCCTTCTCCAGGAAATAGGCCCCGGCCTGGACCGACATCCGGCCCGCTATCTCGCTCATCGGCGTCAGCAGGGGCAGCGAGCGATCGGGCAACTGGATGGTCTCGTAGGCAATGGCCGTGATGCCGCTCTTGAGAAGCGCCTCCGTGAGTTCCAGGCTCGCCGCGAGGTGGAGGTAGGTGAACAGCACCAGGTCCGGGCGGAGGAAGCCATACTCCTGGGGAACGGGCTCCTTGACCTTCACGACCATCTCCGCCCGCCCCCAGGCGTCGGCGGCAGTGGGAACGATCTCTGCGCCTGCGGCCACGTACTCGTCATCTCGCATGCCGCTGCCGCTGCCCGCGCCCGCCTGAACCAGCACCCGGTGGCCGGCCTGGGTCAGCGCCATGGTTCCGGCGGGCGTCAATGCCACGCGGTTTTCGCTGTTCTTGACTTCGGTGGGGACGCCGATGATCACGCGCGGATCTCCTTGCAAGTAGCGGCCGCGACCTTGCGGCAACGCCATGGGCCGGGGCGCCCGCAGACCGGGCGCCCGCGCGCCGATTATAGCAGGTCGATCGGTCTTCAGCGCCTCCGGCGTACAGCCTTTGCGGGTCCCGGCACCAGGATCTGGGCCTGCTTGGGCGCCAGGCTCAGGGTGAGGTGACGGTTCACCACCTCCACCTCGCTCCCACCTAGCTGGTCCCGGAGCCGCGAGCCAGCCGTGAGGGCGCTCTCGGCGCGCAACGGGATGGTGACCTCGACGGGACGCTCGGCGTTGTTCATCGCCACGATCACCTCGTCTTTGGAGCCCCCGGGCTCTCCGCCCAGGCGACTGAAGGCGTACACGGCGTCGTCCTGCCACATCTCGAGCATGCGACCCCGACGCAGCGGCGCCAGGTTGCGGCGCAGCGACGCCAACTCCTTGAAGTAGCGTGTCAGCTTCGGGTTGGCGCCAAAGGTCATGTCCTTGCGGTTGTCAGGCTCCCCTGCCCCATCCAGTCCGACCTCCGTGCCATAGTACACCGACGGGATGCCCCGGGCAGTCATCAGGAAGGCGAGGGCCAGGCGCAGCCGACGCTCGTCGTGGTTCGCCACGCTGAGGAAGCGGGGCACGTCGTGGTTGTCGATGAAGGTCGACAGCAAGGTGGGATCCCGGTAGGCCGCGTCCTGACGGAGGCGCTCCCCCAGCTTCCGCATCGACTGGCCCCGCGCGAAGACATCCGTGATGGTGAAGTACATCGGGAAGTCAAAGACCGTGTCGAACCGACCCTCACGGGTGTAAGCACCGACGTAGCCAGGATCGCCATTGAGCACCTCACCCAGCATCAGGAAGCGGCTGCTCGTGCGCTGGGCGAGCCGGGCATTGAACTGCCTCCAGAAGGCCATTGGCACGTGCTTGACCGTGTCCACCCGGTACCCGTCGACGCCGGAACGCTCGGCCCAACGGGTCCACGTGCCGGACATGAAATCCAGGACGGCCGGGTTCTCGGTGTTGAAGTCCGGAAGCCCGTGGATGTCGTGGTTCTCAAGTTGGTGCTGGTCGTCCCAGTTGGCGATGTTGCCGTTGTGGTGGAACCAGTCCTTCTTGGCCGGGTCGAGGGCCAGGGGCGCCCCGTAGCCTGCGTGGTTCACGACGATGTCCAGCATCACCTTGAGGCCCATCGCGTGGGCCCGCTGCACCAGCTGCCGGAGGGTCTTCTCGTCGCCCAGGTGCTCGTCCACCCGGTCGAAATCCTTGATCCAGTAACCGTGGAACCCCCAGTACTTATCGACGAAGGCCTCGTCCCGGTTGTCCTGCACCGGCGTGATCCAGATGGCCGTGGCCCCCAGGCCCTTGATGTAGGGCAGCTTCTCGCTGATCCCAGCAAGGTCGCCACCGTGGTAGGCATGGGGATCCCGGGGCCGAACGGCCCGGTCGTTCCGGCGGTCACCGTTGTGGAACCGATCCGTGACGACAAAGTAGATCACCTCATCGCGCCAGGCCGAGAGCTGTTTCCCTGCCTTCCTCGTGGCGTCGACGCCCGTCGCGACCCGGGCACCAGGCGCCCACGCCACGGCCCCACAGCCAGACAACGCGGCCAGGCAGGCCAGCGCTGCAGCAACAACTCGCTTCGAAGCCGGGAACCTCATGGGCTGCATCCACTCCTCACGATAGCACCACGCCGTGCTCAGGATTATAGAGGTTAAGGCCGAAAGACTTTCGTGTTAAATGTCAGTTTATTGACAGGCGAGTTGCGGCGGGCTCCGGGGCTCGGTCACAGATCACGATCCGCCGCGCAGTGGTAGCATGCCGCAGGCCAACCCATCCCAGCCGTTGAGGGCTGCTCTCTTGACCCGCCGTTCCTCCTTCGTTCGCTCACTTCTTCGGCTTCACGCGAGCCGCGCTGCGCTGGGCCTGCTGGCCTGCGGCGTGCTGGCGGGCGGGCTGCTGGGGGTGGCGGAGGCTGGCACACAGGGCGCCGAGCGGCAGCCGGCGACCATCGCTGGAGTAGCCTCGGAGGCCAGCGTATTCCACCTCGTGGGGCAGGGCGAGGAGGCCGTGGTTCGCCGGTATGGAGAGCCGGAGCAGGTCACCGAGTACCAGGCCATCTACAACTTGCCGGGCCAGCGTCCCCTCCGCTGGATGTTTTACCAGCGGGAGGCCCTGCTGGTGGGCGTCGATCGCTCAGGCACCGTCACTGCCGTGCTGTTGCTGCCGTCGTACCACCGCGCCCTGCCGGGGGGGCTGCGCCTGGAGATGCGGCGCGGCCGCGTTCAGCAGCTGCTCGGGCGGCCCGACCACGCCATCGAGGAGGATGGTGGCACCCGGCGCCTGATCTATGTGCGCCAGGCGCTGGATCTGACCTTCGATGGTCGCAGCGATACGCTTGTTCAGGTCCTGTACTATCCCGCCCTGCGGAAGGTGGCAGCACAGCTGTCTCGCCAGGCCGCGGCCTCAGGTCAGCAGGCCTCCCGTCCATCTCCCCCCCCGGCGCCCCGGCCCCCGCCCACCCCCACCCCGCGGCCCACGCCCACCCCCCCCCCCCCCCCCCCCCCCCCCCCCACCCCCCCCCCCCCCCCCCCCCCCC
>JAYKHL010000218.1:0-5756 GCA_035284865.1 Candidatus Sericytochromatia bacterium
TGGCACGCACGACGAGATCCGCGGGCAGCGTGAATGCGCCCCCCGGCAGTGGGACCAGCGCCTCGTCGACCCGGGCACAGCGCAGGCCCGTGACGTGGCCCTCGCCCTCGATGGCCACCGGCACCGCCTGGACCTCCAGCCGCACCCCCTCCTGCCGCGCGAGGTCGAGCTCGTGGGCGTAGCCCGACATGCTGGCAACGTCTCGGCGGTACACCATCGTGACGTGCGCCACGCCCAGCTGACCCAGCTCGCGCGCCACGTCGATTGCGGTGTTACCACCGCCGATCACGACGGCGCGGCGCGCGGCCCCCAGCGTGAACCCGGGCGCGTTCTTGAGCCTCTCGATGAGGGCGACCGCCCCCCACGACCCAGGCAGGTCCTCCCCCGGCAGGTCGAGGCGGCTGTCGGGCCCGAGGCCCACGCCGAGGAAGGTGGCGTCAAAGTCCCGGGCGAGGTCGTCAAAGGTGACCTCGCGCCCGACCTGAACCCCCGTGCGCAGCTCGATGCCGCCCACGCCGAGGATGTGGTCAACCTCCTCGAGGGCCGCCTCTGTCCGCAGCTTGTAGGGCGCAACGCCGGTGGTGTTCAGGCCACCCGGCAGGGCACGCCCCTCGAAGATCACGCAGGTATGCCCCAGCAGGGCCAGCTCGTGGGCGGCGGCCAGCGAGGCGGGCCCAGCCCCCACGAGGGCCACGCGCTTGCCCGTGGGGGGCTGACGCGTCTCGAAGCGCAGGCCGCGGGAGAGGGCGAAGTCGGTGGCGTGGCGCTGCAGCCGCCCGATCATGATGGGAGGCTCGTCGTGGGCGTTGTGCACGCAGGCCCCGACGCAGAGCACCTCGACCGGGCAGACCCGGGCACAGGAGTGGCCCAGGATGTTCGCCGTGAGGATGGTCCGGGCAGCCCCGGCGAGGTTGGCGGTCGCGATGCGCCGGATGAACTCCGGGATGTCGATGCCCGTCGGGCAGGCCGCGATGCACGGTGCGTCAGAGCAGTAGAGGCAGCGGCTGGCCTCGGCGCGTGCCGCCGTCCGGGACAGGGCCGGTTTGAGGTCCGGGATGCTTGCCTCCAGGCGCGGACCGGGGACGAGGACCGGCTCGGGCGTCGTCGTCATGGGGACTGGGTCTCCTGGGCACACGGGCCCTCGGGGCAGGCCGGTCACGACACGGCGCCGGCCCGGGGTTTTCCGCCATTGAACCCCGCTTCGAGCCAGTCTTAACGACCTCCCGGGGGCGCACCAGCCAGCCCTCCGATGGCCCGGCCTGGCTCCCGGCCAGGGCCCCGGGGCGCCTCGCCGTCTCCCACGTCGGAGGGAGCACGGCCTGAAACCTCCACCCGGGCCGCGGGCGAGGGCGGTGGTATGATGGCCCCCGAAGCGAGGCATCCGATGGCACCCGACCCGTTCCCCGAGGCCCCCTCCAAGCCTGCGCCCACCTACCGCTGGCGGCGCCGTGAGGTGCAGCGCGTGCGCGTGACGTGGCTCGGGATGGTCCTCGTCCTGTGCCTGATGGCCCACCGGTCGCTGTTGCGTGCCCACCCCGCGTGGTCGACGACGACGCAAACGCTGACCTTCTTGCCCACCGTGGTCGTGCCGATGCTGCTGCTCATCTTGTGGCGGCTCGGCCTGCTGCCGCCGGAGCGGGTGCTGGTCGCCCCGGAGGAGGCAGGGGATCCGCGGATCCGGCGCCAGGGCCCGGAGGCCTAGAGCACCCGCCAAATCGTGAGCGCGAGTGGATGGCATCGGACTGGCGACCGGGGGGCCAGGAACGACGAGGGAGCGTGCCCGGAGGCACGTGACCGAGGCGTGACTGGGCGTCAGCACGAGCCAGCCGCCAGGGGAAGACCTGATTGGTGCTCCAGGGCAGGCGCGAGCCAGGCGACAGGCCGACGTCCGGGGGCGCCTCCGCCCCTGCGCGGGGTACAACCACCCCATCACCAGAAGGAGGGCCCTCATGGCAACAACCGTCGAGCACCTCGCCGACCTGCTCCGAGAGCGGGATCTCCAGTTCAGCGTGGACACCAGCGGCACCCTGCCCCACATCCTCACGGGCTTCCAGACCCGGCACTACCGCAACGACGAGGGGGACCTCCAGATCAACCTCGTCATCGGCATCTACGGCGACGGGGAGTTCGTGAAGCTCTTTTGCCCGGGGGCCTTCAAGGCGGGGCCCGAGAACGTGGCGGCGAGCGCCCTCGCGTGCTGTGTGATCCAGTGGCGGACGCCGCTCATCCAGTTCGAGATTGACCACAGCGACGGCGAGATCCGCCCCGTCGTCGAGCTGCCCCTCATCGACGCGGAGCTGACCTCGGCCCAGCTGACGTACTGCATCGACACCCTGCTGACGGTGGTGGATCGCTTTGCCGGCGTGGTGCAGCACGCCGCCGAGCACGGGGAAATCGACTTCAGCCGCTACGTGCGCCCGGACGACGAGGACGTGACGGCGCAGCAGCTCTCGAACCTGCTCTCCGAGTTCACGCCGGCCCAGATCGAGCGGGCGCTGAGCCTGCTCGGCCTGCGCGGCTGAGGGCGCCCGGTCTCGGCTGCGGGCTGGCCCTCGACAGCGCTCAGAGCGTGCGGAGGAAGGCCTCCAGGCTGAGCTGTTCAGCCTCCGAAAGGGCGCTGTAGGCGTCTCTCGAGCGGGCACCCTCGCCGCCGTGCAGCATCGAGGCCTCGTGCAGCGAGTCGGTGCGGCCGTCGTGCATGAAGGCCGTCCGGTGCCGCAGCCCCCACAGAGGTGGCGTGCGCCAGTCTCGCCCGCCAGCGACGCCCTGCAGCAGCCCGTCGGCCAGCCCCTCGCCCATGTCGTGGATCAAGAGGTCCGAGTAGGCTCGCACGGGCAGGCCTGCCGGCACACCGAGGGCGTTCGGGCCGGTCTGGAAGGCGGGCACGTGGCACGTGGCGCAGCCCACCTGCTCGAACAGGCGGCGGCCCTGCTCCGCCTCAGCCGACCGCGGCAGCGCCTCAGGGGGCGCCTGCCAGCGTTGAAAGGCGACCATGTCGTCGATTTGCGCCTGCGAGAGGTCCGGCTGGCTCTGCGGGATGCCGCGCGCCGCGCGCTGGGTGAAGAAGGCCTTCACCCAGGGGTGCGCGGGGTCGTCGAGGTTGGCCGGGGCCTCGAGGCGCTGCGGTGGCAGGTTGGGGAAGTGTTCCTGGGGCCGTCCCGGGCTCGACAGGCCCAGCTCGAACTGGCAGGCCTGCTGCGTGAAGTCGACCATGTCGCCCTTCTGGGCCTTCCAGCCGAAGCGCCCCAGCTGGTTGAACTCCCAGTTGGCCTTGCCCCGCACGCCCCAGGCCGCGCGCGCCGGGTTTGCCGCCAGCTGCGCCGTGACGTCGGCCGCCGGGATGGCCTCGAGGAGCCCCAGGCCGAAGGTGGGGGGGCTGATGCGGTGGGACACCACCGTGGCGTCCATCGGGATCTGCTCCAGCGGCACGCCCCCGAGGGCCCGCTCCTGGATCATCGGGGCCCCCTGCTCCTTGAGCGTGAGCTGCGCCCCGTTGCGCTCCACGGCGACGAGCGTCACGGAGAGGGCGGAGCCCCCCCCGGTGCCGGGCTGGCCGTGACAGGCCCGGCAGGAGTCCCGGTTGAACAGCGGGCCGAGCCCCTCGGCCGGCGTGAAGGTCTTCTCGTACAGGGCGCGGCCCCGGGCGAACTGCTCGCGCTGCGCCGCGGAGAGGCCCTGCAGGCTGCGCACGAACGCGCGTGGCTCCGCGGCGGCGCGCTCACCCGTGGTGGCCACGGGCTGCGCGTGGCAGCCGACCAGCCCCACGGGGGCCAGCAACAGCAAGGGCCAGGGACGTGATGGCATGGGTTTCCTCACTGGAACGAGGCGATGCCGCTGGGCACCTGCTCGCCCACGACGTTTCGAAACGCGTAGGGCTTCATGTGCTCGGGGGCCTCTGGCACCGTGGCCGTCAGCACCCGCACGGGGCCCGGGTACTGGTCCTCGTGGGCCAGGGTGGCGTCCTCCAGCGACACGATCACGGTGGCCCCGCCCAGGTTGGGCTTGTTGGGGCCGGTCTCCACGCCAGCGGGCAGGTTCGTGAAGAAATCCTCGCCGGGCATCGGGCGCCCGACGGGGTCGATGAGCTCCGAGGCGCCCGTGCGGCCGGAGTACACGCCCCAGTCGTCGTTGTCGAGGGCCGTGCGGAACTTTCCGACGCGCAACGGGACGCCCTTGAGGATCACCCAGCCGGCATACATCGTGCCATCTGGCGCCTCGGGCAGGGTCAGGCCCGTCTGGTAGGCCCGGGCGTCACGGTCGTAGTAGCCGAACCAGATGCCGTTGTAGTCCGTGCCGTCCTGCCAGGTGAAGGGGTTGTCCAGGATGTAGACCCCTTTGGCCTCGCGCCAGGCCTCGGTCAGCGGGGTGCGGAGCACGGCCTCCCCGCCGACGATCGCGCCGCGCAGGAACACCTGCTTGCTGGGACGGGCGTCTGCATCCCCCGGCGGCTCCTGCGTGACGAAGACCTCGGTCGCCGCAGCCGAGACGGGCTCGGGAGGCAGCTTGCCGCCCCCCAATCCGACCGGGACGCCATCCTCGGTCCGATCAAACCGGCCGAGGCTCACGGCCTGCCCACCCACCCGCGCCCAGGCCTCGTAGTGGCCGTAGCGACGCTCGATGGGCACCAGCTGGGAGAAGCTGAGCCTGAGCGGCAGAAGCTCCGCCCCGCCCGGCGTGACCGGGCCGCAGCCCGCCAGGGCGAGCCCCAGCAGGCTGGCGGGAATTGCCCCGATGTGACGCACTGCAGCCTCCCTCGTGGGTACATGGTTCGGGCTGCCTTTCAGGCTACCCTGTTGCGTTGTACCCGACATCCGTACGGAACCTGGAGCCTTCCCCATGAAGCACCGCGCGGCGTTCACCCTGGCAGCAGGCCTCTGGGGCCTTGCCGTGCTGGCCTGTGGGCCCGTCCCGGGGCCCGGGGACGTCGTTCCGTCGGTCCCGACCCCGCCGGCCCCGACGGCCACGCCGACGGCCGTTCCGACCCCGCCGCCCCTGCCCCCCGACGTGCCGCGTCAGGGCACGTTTCTCTTCTTCGAGGACTTCGAGCAGGGCCTGGCCCGCTGGACCATCGAGGGGGGCACCGCCCAGGTGGGCTGGCAGCACCTGAACGCGTACACGTGCGGCGGGGCCTGGACCATGCTGCTGGGCACCCCAGGCCGCAGGCCGTTCGCGAACGCGCGGGGCGAGGCTGTGCTGCGCCTCCGAGCGCCCATCGACCTCGCGAAGGCCAGGCGGCCCTACCTGTTCTTCGACGTCCGGGGCCAGACCGTGCCAGAGGAGGCCGTCGTCCTTCAGCCGGAGGTCAGCCTGGACGGCCGCGCCTGGACGCCCGTGGGCGAGGCCGTGAGGGGCCGCTTCCCGTTCGTGTCCCACCACCATGCGTCGCTGGAGGCCTTCCTCGGGAAGGCCGTGCAGCTGCGCTTCCACGTGGCGTTCCAGGTGGGGTCAACCCCGGTCCTCGGGGTGTTGCTCGACGACGTCAACGTGCTCGAGCCCTCCGCCCCGGCCGGTGAGTAGGGCTCAGGGGACGGCGTCGCTCGCCGCGTCCTGGTCGGGGCGAGGCTGATAGTAGCTCGTCTCCTCCGCCCGGCTCAGCTGGCTGAACCCCGGCGTCGTGCCGGGCTTGCCGGCGACGTGGTCCCACGCGTGCATGACCTTGGCGTCGAGCGTGTCGAGCTGGTGCACGAGCAGGGCCTCCAGGGAGGCCGGGCGCACGGGGCTGCCCCAGTCGAGGCGCCCGTGGTGGGCCGCCAGGA
>JAYKHL010000219.1:0-6522 GCA_035284865.1 Candidatus Sericytochromatia bacterium
CACCCACGCCGATCAGCGACAGGCCCACGGCCACCCCAGTCGGGCGCTCCCGGGTGGGACGCACCAGCTGGTACTTGGCATGGCCGGAGAGGCCCGTGAAGCCAGTGGCCGGCACCCCGTACAGCACCCCCGTCTCCAGACCCTCGAAGATGCCTGCCGTCACGTAACCGACGGGAGGGACCAGCCCTTGCTTGGTCAGCAGGGAGGTGCCCACCGAGTAGTCCCGGAAGCCGTGGACCGAGGCCGTCGGCACCAGCACCAGGCCCGAGTACCCCCAGACGGCCAGGCTGCTGGGAGCCGCGTCTGCCAGGGCGGGCAGGGGCGGCGGGAGGGTCGCGCCCAGGACGCCGAGCATCACGGCCAGCCAGCGAGGAGGAGTGGAGCGGGACGTAGGGGGGTGGGACACGTGGACCTCGCTCAGGGAGCTGCAGGGGGGGGGGCAGGCAGCAGCGAGCGGCTGGCTCCGGCCCAGGCATCTGTCACGGACCACGCCTTGATGCCGGCATTCGCGCTGAATGCGAAGAGCCTCAGCCAGCCACCCCCTGTCAGGGCGTCAACCCCGAAGGCCAGGGGAAACGCGAGCCAGCCAGCCATCATGCCGACGCCCTTCTCCGTCTCCCCGTTGTAAAGCTGCCCGGCGCCGTTCAAGGCCAGGGACAGCGAGGCCGCGATCGCCGGGTTGTGCCTGGGCAACCAGAGCCAGTGCTCGTCCTCGGGAGGCTCGGAGGCGACCGCCGGGGCGGCCATCGGCAGGCTTCCAACCAGGGCGGCGGCGAGGAGGTGGGTGGCAGCTCGCATGGTTGCAGATTGTAGCAGACGGGAGGGGCGCCCCGCCTCGCTCAGAACCGCGCTCGCAGCCCCAGCAACTCGCCTGCCCCCGTGAGGCCGGCCGTCACCTCCAGCCCCTCGGACACGCGCCAGCCCACCTCCGTCCCGAGGCAGGGCGCGCCCCCCAGGAACGTCCAGCGCTCCGTCAGGCCCGGCGGAGGGACGCTGTAGCCCAGGTTCAGACGCACCGTGAGGCGCGGCCAGGGCGTGTAAGCCATGCTGAAGCCCACAGCGGGCAGGGCCCAGGGGCCCGGTGCGTTCGTGCCCGGCCCCCAGGCGGCCGCCAGCGCGGCCACCGCCGGCGTGGTCGCGTCTCCGCGCACCAGCCGGTAAAGGGCGCGGAGGCTCCAGGGCCCCAGGCCGCCCGGGCGACCCGCCAGGCCCGCGCCCAGGCTTGCTTCGGTCCCCACCGGGGCGTCGCAAGAGACGGCCCAGCCGGGCGCCCAGGCGCCCGCCCATGTGAGGCCCGCTCCCGCCTGCAACTGCTGTGTCAGGTCGGCCGCTGGCAGGGTGGTGGCCCCAGCCCCCTGGGCCACCAGCACCCCCCCGACGGCAAGCCCCACGCCGACCCCTCTGCCCACCGCGTCGCCCCCCTGTGGGGATCCTGCCCGCGGCGGGCGCAGAAGACAAGGTTCAGGCGGGGGGCGGGGCGCTGGCTCCCCCCGGGCCCGGTGGGGTCGGCCGCTGGTCCTCCCAGGCCGCGACGATGGCCTGGGCCTGCGCCTCGGCATGCCCGGGCTCCAGCTCGAAGACCGTGTGTTGCCACCAGCCGCGCTCGTCCTGGTGCCGGATGCGCAGGTACAGGGCATCCGGCCGGTCCTCGGGGATCGCGTCTGTCGCCAGCCCGCGCACGGCGCCTGCGCCAAAGCGCATCTGGCTGGCATCCAGCGTCACGACTTGCTCGATCGAGGCCCAGGGGATGCTGAAGGCGGGGTCCCGTCGGGTCGCCTGGCTGACCCACAGGCCGTCCCGGTGCAGCGCCACCAGCGGAGCCTGGGTTGCGGCCCCCCGGGCGGGGTGCCCCCCCACGTACCGCGCAGGGGTCAGGGTCACCTTGGGGGGACCCTCGGGCGCCCGGCGTGCCGGAAGGGTACCGGCGTTATTCGGACCTTCTCCGCCCGGCAGGCCGCCTGCCTCGCCCGGCGCGGGAGGGCGAGCAACCAGGTTCATCGCGGCCACGGCCATCGCGGCGATGACCAGGGGGGCCAGGAGGACGGTCAGGGGCAGGCCGGCATCCACGTCAGGCGAGGACCTCCACGACTCGGGGCAGCAGGGACGCACGTCGATGGTATCATGCGCGCTGACGTCAGCAGAAAGGGCCCCGTCGTGATTGCCTATCCCAACTTCAGCCCCGACATCGTCTCCTTCGGCCCTGTTCACATCCGATGGTACGGGATGATGTACATCCTGGGCTTCTTCTTCGGCTACTTGCTGCTGAAGAGGCGCAGCGAGGAGACCGGGCTGGCCCTCGACAAGAACACCCTGATGGACTTCGCCTTCTACCTGTTCATGGGGGTGCTGCTCGGCGGTCGGATCGGCTACGTGCTGTTCTACAACCCGCTGGTCTTTCTGGCGAACCCGCTGGAGATCCTGGCCGTGCACCACGGCGGGATGTCGTTCCACGGGGGCCTCATCGGCACCATTCTGGCCGGCTACGTGTTCTGCTGGCAGCAGGGCATCCACTTCTACCGCATGGCCGACGCCGTCATCCCGGCCATTCCCATCGGGCTGGGGTTGGGTCGTCTCGGCAACTTCATCAACGCCGAGTTGTGGGGGCGTCCGACGGACGTGGCCTGGGCGATGGTGTTTCCGACAGATCCTGCCCAGGTGCCACGTCACCCCTCACAGTTGTACGAGTTCGCGCTGGAGGGGGTGGTGCTCTTCGTTGTCCTGATGGGGATGCGGCGCCTCCAACTCCAGCCTGGCGTCCTCTTCTGGACCTTCATGACGCTGTATGGGGCCGCGCGCATCACGTGCGAGTTTTTCCGGGAGCCTGACGCCCACCTCTCCTTCCTGTTTGCCAACGTCACGGCCGGCATGGTGTTGAGCCTGCCGATGGTGGTCGGCGGCCTCGTGATGGTCATCTGGCTGTCGCTGCGCGGGAACCGGGGCGCCACGCGCCAAGCTGGCTGACGCGGGGCCCTCAGCCCTTCGCCAGGTCCTCGTCCGGGTCGGCCCCGTCCCGCGACGGCCCTGCCTGCCGGGCGCGCAGGGCCACCAAGCGCTGGACGGCCACCTGAGCCGCTGTCTCCGGTCTTTCCCGACGTGCGATCCCTCGCCAGGACAACCGGGGCGTCCGCCAGGCCAACCCCTGGCGCCAGGGGTGGGGGGGCAGCCCAAGGGCCCCCTCCCGGTGCAGCAAGCCCAGGGCCCCCAGCAACCCGACCGCCGCAGCGCCACCCACGAGCCAGGGGTGGCTCGCCACCCAGGCCTGCCCCACCAGAAAGTAGAGCACGGCCCAGGTGTTGTTCCAAGCGTGGGCCCAGGTGCTGGCCCAGAGCGAGCCACTGCGCCAGGCCAGCCAGCCGAACCACAGGCCCATCAGCAGCCTGGGGGCCACGCCCGCCGCCTCGAGGTGGGTGCCAGCGAACAGCAAGGCGGTGATGCCGATTCCCCACGCAGGGCCCCACCGGGCCGTGACCGCGGGCTGGATCATCCCGCGGTACAGCAACTCCTCGGCAACCGCCGGCAGCAGGGCGTATGCCAGCCACAGGCCCGTCAGGGCCAGCGTGCTGGGCGCCGCGCTGAAGCCCTGTGGCAGGCCACCGACGGCCTTGCCGTCGCCGAGCAACACCAGAACAGCCGCGCTCAGGACATAAAGGGGCAACGACACCCCGAGTGCCGCTCCGATCAGGGCCCGGCTTGGAGCCAGGTACAGGGGCAGCCGGCCGGGGGCCTCGGGGCGCGGCCAGTAGCAGGCCACGACCGAGGGGAGTAGCACCGCGACGATGGCCACGGTC
Source organism: Candidatus Sericytochromatia bacterium (assembly GCA_035284865.1). GTDB lineage: Bacteria > Cyanobacteriota > Sericytochromatia > S15B-MN24 > JAQBPE01 > JAYKHL01. The sequence goes on from JAYKHL010000219.1 coordinate 3,789, forward strand.
GCGAAGAACCACGGCTCCATCCCCTGTTGCGGCCCCTGGTAGTAAAACGCCAGGGAGACGGCCCCCATGAGGCCCAGGGAGGCCAGCCACACGCCCGCGGCGCGGCCGAGAGGGATCACAGGCGGCACGGGCGGGGTCACGCGTAGAGCCCCCGCGGGGCGATGGCGGCCTGCATCCGGCCGGACGCGGATCCGTCGCGGCGCCATGAGTGGAACTCGCTCGCCAGGCACATCGTGCACAGGCCCAGATCGTGGATGTGGGTGCCGGGCACCCCCGCGTGCATCAGCTGGAGGCGGATCAGGGCTGGCAGGTCGAGGCGCGGCCGGGCGCTCGGGCCGCGTGCCACGCAGCTCGCCTGAAACCACGGCTGCGTCGAGAAGGCCTCCACCACCTCGTCGCCCACCTCGAAGCAGCAGGCGCGGATCATCGGCCCCAGTGCCACCACGAGCGCACCCGGGCCACACCCGGCCCGCCGTGCCAGCGCCCCGGCGGCGTTGGCGGCCACGCCGGCTGCCGCGCCACGCCAACCCGCGTGCGCGGCCGCCACCACCGCCCCGCCTGGGGCGGCCAGCAGCACGGGGCCACAGTCCGCGGTGTAGACCCCGATCGCCCGTGCGGGCACCGCCGTCACCAGGGCATCCCCTTGCCGGCTGCTGCTCGGCTCGTCATTCGCCGCCTCCAGCAGGTGCACGACAGCCCCGTGGACCTGGTGCAAGCAATGGGGCTCCGTCGGGAACCCGACAGCTTCCCGCCACAGGCTCCTGTTCGTCCGCACGGCGGCCGGCTGATCGCCGCCGGAAAGCCCCAGGTTCAGGGTCCCGAAGCCCCCCCCGCTCACGCCACCGAGGCGCGTGGAGAAGCCGTGCGGGGCCTGCAAGGCGTCGCAGGTGTAGTAGACCACGCCGTTGGCCGCGGTGATCCGCTGGAAGTGCCCGTCCATCACCGCAGATTATAGCCTGTGTGGCGCGCGCTGCGCTCGCTCGGAGCCGATCAGAGGTTGAACTTGTCGGCCGGGATCACGGGGTTGACCTGCAACGCACTGAACCGCTTGCGGTAGACCAGCTGACCCTGCGCTGTCATGTCAACCTGGGTGGGCAGCAGCCGCTGTGGATCCAGCGTCACGGTCATGGCTTCCACCGTGCCCGCCATGCGCGCCGGGCGGGCGAGCTGGAGCATTGGCACCCCGCCTGGGCCAGCGGCGTAGGCCACGGCCGCCCCGGGCGCCAGCAGCTGCTCGAGCTGGGTGGCGTAGTCCGTCTGGTCCAGGGTCCAGCCCCTCAGCGACTTCGAGCGCGCATCGGTCAGCGTACCCTTCAGGGGCACGAGGCCCCCCAGGCCACCGAGGCGGGAGGTGATCTGCCGGGACCGGGTGTCGAACACGGAGGTGCTGCCATTCTTGATGGACCTGCTGTGCTGGGCCACCTCGTAGCGGTATCGTCCCGGCTTCTTGTAGTAGAACGTCACGGAGGCGGTCTCGACCTCGCCTCCTCTGGACTCGCGCAGCTCGTAGCGCGCGCCCAAGGTGTTCACCGAGGCCCACGCTTGCGCGAGGCGCTGGAGCACCTGGGCAGCGGGCCCGCTGGCACCTGGAATGCCTGGCTGGAGGGCCGGCATTCCGCCCGGCAGGCCGATGGGCTGGCTCACTGGCGGGGCCGTGGGATTGGCCCCCGGCCTCACAGGGGCCAGGGCGGCCTCCCCGCCGCAGGCGGTCAGCAGCGCCAGCCACCCCAGGATGGCGGCACCACATGCGGCACGAACGGGTGACATCGGGGGGAGCCTCCACAAGAACAATGGGACAGGGCAGACCGAGAGGGGCGACTGGAAACGTCACCGACATTTTTATATAGGGCGGCCTGCGGTGAGTCAGGTTAAGAAATGATTTAATTGTTGCAAATTTATGATTAAGCTGGTAGGCTAGCGGGTGTCCCACCCAGCTGCCAGTGAGGTGCCTCGCGTGAACCCGTTGACCTGCCGTCTGTCCCTGGTGACTGCCCTGCTGCTGGCTGGCTGTGGGACGGCCGGTGGCTCCCGGACCGTGGCCCCCGGGGCGGTGGCCCAGACGCGGTTTCCGGCCTCCAGCTTCGACACGGCCGGCGCCTCCAGGCACCAGCTGGTCGTCCGCCTCAAGGGAAGGGCGTTGCCCCAGGCCCTCACGCGGCAGGGCCGGGGGGCCCCCCGGGTGACGGGCAAGATCCAGCGGCTGCAGGCGCTGGTGGTTGACCTGGCGCCCGGCGCCAGTCGGGATGCCTTGCTCGCCGACTTGCGGGCGGATCGGGCCGTGGCGTACGCCGCCCCCACCCAGCTCGTCAGGCTCGAGCGGAGCGTGAATGATCCGCGCCTGGCCGACCAGTACAGCCTCAAGGTCGGTCAGGTGGCTGAGGCCTGGGACATCCAGATGGGCACCCCAGAGACGGTGGTCGCCATCATCGACTCCGGCATCGACATGGCGCACCCGGACCTCCAGGCCAAGATCGTGTCCGCCAGCTACAACGTCCTCGACAAGAACAACCTTCCGCGCGACGATCACGGCCACGGCACTCACTGCGCGGGCATTGCGGCCGCCATCGCCGACAACGCAGAGGGTGTGGCCGGGGTGGCTCCGGGCGTGGGCATCATGTCCGTGAAGGTCTTTGACGCGACGGGCCGAGGGTCCGACGCCACGATCGCCGAGGGCATCGTTTATGCCGCGGACCATGGCGCCCGGGTCATGTCGATGAGTCTCGGGCTGTACAAG
>JAYKHL010000220.1:0-22417 GCA_035284865.1 Candidatus Sericytochromatia bacterium
CACCACGGCGCCTCGGCCGCCGCTGGGCATGCCCCAGACCGCCCCCCCACACCCGATCTGCTTCACCTCATAGCGGGGGGCCCCCACCGGCTCGACGGGCGTCGAGCCGCACCCCGTCGCCACCAGACAGGCCAGCCCCAAGGTCAACCGGTTCAGCTTCATCTTTTTCGTCCCCCTCCCAGTCGCGAGCGCGCTTGCCGCAAGCCTCTCGCGGTCTCCCCATCATGGGGTGCGTGGCGCGCGGGTCAACGGCAGCCCGGTCGTCGAAGGGTCCGGTCGCTGCAGGCGATGGCCCGCAGTCGCTTGCTGAGCCGGCAGTGTCGAACGCCTCCTGGGCCCGGGGGGATGGCGACGGGCCGGCTTCCAGGGGCCAGGCACAACCAGAGCGCGCGCCACGACCGTGGCGTGACGACCGCCTCGGACGTCAGCCCGCCCCCCCCGTCGGGCGAAGACCTGGCCGGTGCTTTAGACTGATCACCGTGCTGACCGCCGATGCCCCCTCCGCCCTCACCCTGGCGAGGCCCCTGGGCCACGTCACGGCCTGCGTGCGGCCCTCGACGTGGGGGCCGCCGCGGCCCAGGGCGGCGGCCCGGAGGGCCCGATGATGCCGGGGCGCCCCCACGGCCACCTCCACCACACCCGGGCCTTCGGGGTGCCGGGGCTGCCAGGCACCCGGGCCTGCACCGTCTACCTGCCCCCCGGCTACGACCCCGCTGGCGCGCAGCGCTACCCGGTCGCCTACATGTTCGACGGCCAGAACCTGTTTGGCGATGCCGGGAGCTACGCGGGCGGCTGGCACCTGCACCGCCTCCTCGACGGCCGCGCCAGCCAGGGCAAGCCCGTGCCCATCGTCGTCGGGATCCACCATGGCGGCCTCCACCGGGCGGAGGACCTGTCGCCCTGGCGCGTCGGGCGACGCCACCACGGCCGCGCGGACGCGCTGCTCGACTGGATCGTGGGAACGCTGCGGCGCTACGTGCAGGAGGACCTGCGGGCGCTCTCCGGCCCCGAGCACACGTTGCTCGGAGGCTCCTCGCTGGGGGGGCTGGCCGCGCTGTACGGGTGGCTGCGGCACCCCGAGGTGTTCGGACGGGTGCTCGCGATGTCCCCCTCCTGCTGGGTCAACCGGGAGGAGCTGCACCGGCTGGCGCTGCAGGGCCGGTGGCCCTCGCTGGCCCGGGTGTACCTCGACGCGGGAGGGCGGGAGATGGGCGGACAGGTCCTGCGCGACGGCGCCCACCTCGCCGCGCTGCTTGCCGCTCGCGGCCTCTCGCCCGCGGCGCGCCAGCTCCTGTGGCGTCCAGACCAGCGAGGCTCTCACAATGAGCGAGCCTGGCGCAGACGACTGCCCAAGGCCCTGCGCTTCCTGTACGACGGTGCCCTGCGGTGAGGCCCTGCCCGGCCGGGGCAGGCACCACGGCCCCCAGGGGCCCGCAGCCACTCTGCCCTTGGGGCAGGGCCGGAACAACGGGGGCCAGGGGTTCCCAGGGGCGAACGGCCCTCAGCCTTGCCTGCCGCGCAGGTACACGCGCCCCGCCAGCTCCAGCGCGCCGGCACCGAGCAGCCCGCCGAAGGCCGCGAGGCCCGTGCCGACGGCGAGGGCCGTGCCGAGCGCCACCGCCCCCGTCGGCAGGAGCACGCCCCCGACGAAGCGCAGATCCTCCCCGGGCCGAGGACCGAGCCCCTCCCCGCGCAGCAGGTGCCCCGCCGTGTGGCGCAGGCGGTCGACCGCCAGCGTGACGCCCGGCACGCCCGTCAGGACGGCCGCCCCCCAGGCCGCCCCCAGGGCGGGGGCGCCGGCGGCAAGCCCGATGGCGCCTCCCACCACCAGGCCCAGGCCGGCCGTGGCCGGGGCGACGAAGCGCAGCAACCGGACCCAGTACCAGGCCTCCTGCTCGACGTGCGCAGGCCGCACCGCGCCGGGGGGGGGAGGCGGGTAGGCGTGGGGAGGCTGGGGCAGGATGGTTTGCGGCACGGGGGGCGGCGCGGCCCGCAGCGCCGGCGGTGCGGGCGCGGGCGCGGGCGGCGGCGCCAGTGGCGCGGGGGCTTGGGGAGGTGTCGGCAGGGCGAAGGGACGGGGGGTGAGGGCGTTCAAGGGGCCTCCTGCTGGGGTGACTGGGGTGTCCGCGTTGTCGGGGTGGCCGGTTCCAGTCGGGTTCCAGGCCGTGGGGAGACCGCGCGATGGCAGCGTGGGGTGGCCTTCCGCGCCGTCGTTCCGGGCCCCCTGGTGGTCCAGCCTCGCCAGGCCAAGTGAAGGTCTCTTCATGCGCCTCAAACCGAATTGGCGTCAGTTGATCCAGCCACGCGGTGCTCGGTCATCCGGGCCGAAAGGGCTGGTCGGTGCAGGCCTCGCCCGGAAGGGGTCGGGCAACCGGGTATACAGCGGGTGGAGGGTGCGCGTTGAGCATGACGGAGCCTGGGCCTGGCCCCCGAAGGGGCTTCACCTTGACCGAGATCCTCACGGTCGCCGTGTTGATGGCCGTGCTGGTCGCCATCTCGGCCCGGGGGTTCGCCGGCGCGCGGGATCGCGCGAACAACAGCCAGGTCGAGAGCAACGTCCGCCAGGTCGAGTTGGGCCTGCAGGCCTACCACGCCGACTTCGACAAGTTCCCGGCCTTCCTCAGCCGGAACGCCAGCAACGCCCGAGAGGACCCCCAGGTGCTGCTGAACCCCCTGTTCAACCGGCAGTACATCAAGGGCAACACCCTGCCCCCCACGCCCTGGCGGCCGTCGGTGTTCCAGGTCAACGAGCTCACCCCCTTCACCAACGCAGCCGCCGGGATCTGGACGCTCACCGCTGCGCGCACCTCCGGGCGCCCGATCGCGCTGCCACTTCGCCCCGAAACCCTGGGGCGCGGCAGGATACCGACCGCGGCTGCGGGAGGCCAGGTCTTTGTCGGCACCGCCACCAACGTGACCTACGGGGCCCTGTTCTACGAGACGAACCGGGGCTCGGCCAACCGCAGCGACCAGTCGCTGTACGTGCTGTATGGCGTGGGCAAGCGCCAGGGCCAGGGCCTGGTGGTGGGCCTCGGCACGAACCTCCGCTGACGGCGGCGGGCCACTGAGATCGGACTTGCAGCGCGACGCCCCGGGCGTCGAGCGCCAGGAGCGAGGGACGACGTCCCCGGGCGTCAGAACGAGCCAGCCGCCGGGCGAAGCCTTGATGGGTGCGCTAGAAGCCTCGCAACTCGATCACACCGCTGCGATCGCCCCAGAGCACGCTCAGGAACATCCCCTTGCCGTCGGGGGTCCACGAGGGCCCGGAGGGCTCGGCCCCCCGGGGGAAGGTGGCGAGCCGGGCCCAGCGCCCCTGCCGGTCCAGCCGGAGCAGCTCATTGCCGCCGAAGGTCTTCAGGTTCTGCTCGTACTGGTCCTCGCAGACGTACAGGTTGCCCTGTCGATCGAACGACAGGTTGTCTGGCTGCGCAAGCCGGCTGCCGTCGCCCTCTGCCAGCACGGTCATGCGGTTCGTGCGGGGGTCGAGCCGCAGCAGCCGCCCGTAGGGGTCCTGCCGAGCCGGGTGGCCGGTCTCGGCGATGTAGAGCGCACGGTCAGGCCCCACCTGGACATCCTCCAGGCGCACGAACGGGGTCGCCCCGGCCGCCGCCGCAGCATGGTGCGCGTTCACGGTGTCGATGATCGGCACCCAGCGAGCCTCGCCCCGCACGTAGGCGTAGAGCCGCCCGGTGCTGAGGTCCCGCGGCCGATCCGCCACGAACTTGAACAGGAAGCCAGGGTCAAAGTCCTCCGTGAGGTACACCTCACGCGCGTTGTAGACGGCGGCGCTCTCGTGGCTGAAGCGACCCAGCGCGGTGCGGCGGGCGAGCTGCCCGGCGGGCGTGCCGCCCGTCGGATCGACCTCGTAGACCCATCCCCACGAGGCGAGCGGATGGCGGGACGACAGGCGCTGGTGCAGGTAGGCCTGCTTGCGCACCTCACTCGTCTCGCCGGGGTACACGTCGTGCGGGTACTCCTCGCACGTCAGAATGGTGTTCCAGGGCGTGAGCGTCCCGGCGCAGTTGTTGTGCATGCCCGTCGCCCACAGCCGCCCGCTGACCACCTCGCCATCGCGCAGGAACAGCCGCGTGAGGCGTCCCCCGAGGGCATCCTTGCCCCAGCGCAGCTCGTGACCGACCATCAGAAAGCCCTCCCGGGCGTTGAGCGGCACGTAGGCCGTGAGGTCGTTCTTGGGCGCGAACCGGGTGCCGTCTGCCAGCGGGTCCCCCGCCCGGATCAAGGTGCGCGCCGTCAGCCCGGGAGCCAGGTCCGCCAGCAACGCAGGGCGGGCCGTGGCCGGCTCGGCCCCTGACGGCGAGGGCCCGGGCGAGCCCGGGACGAGCCCCGGAGCCGCCGCCCACGCGGGCGCGGCGAGCAGCAAGGCCGTCAGCAGGGCGCGGCCCAGGTCACGCGGGAAAGAAGCAGCCAAGGGAAGCCCTCCGTCAACACGACGCCATTCTACACCCGGCCCGGCGAGCGCGCCCCCCCCTCTGCCCCATCACGCCCTGAGAGCCTCGCCCCAACTGGCTTGAGGGAGGTGAGTCGCAGCCGGTAGTCGAGCTCCCACGTCTCAGGAAACGCCAGGGTGCGGGTGACGGTGAGCCGCCGGACCTTCCGCAGGGGCTGCGGCCGCGTCTCCCAGTCGAACAGGGCCGCAAACTCACCGATGTCCTCGACCAGCGGCGACAGCAGGAAGGAGGCCTCGGCCTGCCCCGCCGTGAGGTGGAAGGTGGCCGTCGCGCCGTCATCGAGCTCGAGCTGAAGCTCGAGGCCACCCGGCTTGAAGGCCACCATCAGCAGCTGCCCCAGGTCCGTGGGGCGCAGCTCGAGTTGAGCCATGACCGGCCCCGCGGCACCGCGAGGCACGTCCACGGCCTCGCCGAGCCCGTGGTAAGCCTCCAGCAAGGTGACATGCTGGTAAGGTGCCTCCAGCGCAGCGCGGCGGCGAAGCCAGAGGCGGCTCTCGTCGCCAGCGGCCACGCGGTACTGCCGCAGCAGGACGGGCCAGCTCGGCCCCCCCTCGGCGGCGGGCAGGTGCCCGTCGGTCGGCGCGATGGCGTAGCGCACCACCTGAGGCGCCCGTTCGGACTCGAGGTGGAGCGCATTGGCCTGGGCCAGCTGCGCATCGACGACGCCCGGACTCAGGAGCATCGGGCGGGGGCTCCAGGCCCCGTCCGCCCCGAGGAGGGTGTGCGGCTCCGCCGGGTAGGCCTCCCGGCTGCGTCCCCGCACGGCCGCAGGGACGGGGGCCTGCAGGCCCCGCATCGTGCGCGCGTAGTCGGCGTGAAGCGCCTCGAGGCCGCGCTCGCGGGCCTGCAGGCCCGCGAGCAGGCCCCCGTAGCGCGCCTCCCAGGCCTGCACCACGCTGCGGGTGGTCGTGGGCGTATGCCGGTGCTCGATGTAGGTCCAGCCGAGCACGCTCAGGAGCACCGGCACGGCGACGGCCCGGGCCCCCAACATCGGCAGCGTGGCCGCGAGCACCAGCAGCAAGGCAGCGGCGATCCGCGCATGATCGTCGTGGCGCACGAAGCCCGCCTTCAGGCCGACGGCCAGGGTGAGGGCGTAGGCCAGCGTCAGGAACAGGCGGGCATCCCGGGAGCGGTCAGCCGTGCCACGGGCGGTCCCGAGCAGCACCAGGCCCACCACCAGGTAGACGACGATCTCGGAGGCCGGGCCCGCCAGGGCCATCCCGGTCGCGTAGCCGACACACACCCGCCACGCCGTCAGGAAGTAGGTGGGCAAGGCCTCCAGCGGCTGGGCCGCCATCACCCACAACAGGGGCAGCGCCAGCGGCGCCGCCAACGCGGCCGCCGCCAGCCCGTGCCGCCGGATCTGGGCGAGGTAGGCTGCCATCAGCGCCGTGAGCCCCACCACCAGCGGGAGGGTCCAGAGCTTCACCAGCGGCAGCAGCCACAGCACGGCGCAGCCGACGCCGAAGGCGACCACCCGCCGGGGGGTCGCAGCGAGCGCGGCCGTGTCGATGCGGAGCGAGGCCAGGCGATGCCCGAGCAGCCCCACCAGCAGGGGCAGGGCCAGCAGCAAGGCGTCGCGTCCAGCGCCCAGGCCGGTCAGGAGCAGGCCCAGCGGCACGAGCACTCTCACCCCGACGCCCTCCGAGAGCGCCAGCAGGGTGGCAGCCGTCGCGACCGCGAGCAACAGGCCCCCCACCAGCGCGAGCAGATCCGTCGCCGGGTGGTAGAGGTGGCTGAAGACCGCGGCGAAGGGCCCCACCGTGAGGACAAGGTCCTGGCCGAAGACCAGCCCCCGGGCCACGCCCTCGTTGGCCGCCAGCTGCCAGCCCGTGGCGCTGGCGCCCGACGGCAGGCGCGGCAGCAGCGGCAGCCAGGCGGCAGCGGCCGAGAGCCAGACGAAGACCACGAGCGCCAGCCGCCCCAGCAGCGCTGCCGCGCGGGACGTCCCGGCAGCCACGGCAGCTCGCCAGCGCCGCAGGAAGGCGAAGCGGGCAGGCGGCTTCTTCAGGATAACGACGCCCCGGGGCCTGGCGACGGACAAGCTGCTACCTCGCGGGGCACGCCCACCGCGCCCGCCTGCCTTATTCCCCGCCGGCGGCCTGGCCGAGCAGGGCGCGCACCTCACCTGCCAGCCGGGCGATCGCCTCCCACTGGCGCCGCGCCTCGCTGGACGCCTCCGCACCAGACTCCAGGATCATGGCCGCCCACTCGCTGGGCCCGAGCGTGGTGAGCGCGCCGTGGGCCTCGCTCAGGGAGGCCAGGGGCAGGCCGAAGACGGGTGTCAGCGCGTCGTCCGCCTCCTCCCAGGGGGGCAGCTCGTCGTCCTCGAGGCGGGCGGTGGCCGTCGCCGTGGCCTCCGCGCGACCGGGCACGCCAATCGGGATGTAGCGGCGATCTGCCGCCCCCTCGCGGGGCTCCTCACCAAACTCCCGCCGCCGCTGCGGCTGGTAGAGGTTGCGGATGGCGGAGGCCGGCGCCTTCTCGAGCGGGATCCAGGCCTCGCCCGCGTCGTCGTCCTGCACGGGGATGCCCTTGGAGAGCACCTCATCGAACATGTTCGGCTCGCGGGCGAGCAGCTGACCCAGCGCGCGGGCGTGGCCCTTCTTGAGGCCCTTCTCGACCGTCGTCGTGATGATGGTCTCGGGCAGCTGCAGCAAGGAGACGTCGGCGTTGAGGAAGGTCTTCGGCTCCTTGTTCGCCATCTCCCGCAGCACCTGCCGGATCAGGGCCTCGTGCTCCGCCGCGAAGGCCCGCGCGGGGTCGGCCGCGCCGGGCTCCTCGGGGGCGTGCGTCAGGTGGTGCAGCAGCGTCGCGACCCGCTCCGCGGGGACCTCCCCGGGCACCCGGTCGTAGCCGGGCTTGAGGCTGAGCGTGGCGTCCAGGAAGCGGACGATCGCCTCGGCGTGCTCGATCGGGTGCAGCCGCGAGCTCTTGATGTTCTCGTGCAGCGTCATCCGCCGGGCCGTGAGGTCCGAGCAGGCCACCACCTCGACGGGCAGGCGCTCCCAGCCCAGCTGGCGGCAGGCCTCGGCCCGCTGATGCCCGAAAACCAGCTCGTAGCGGCCTTCCACCTCGCGCACGCGCGGCCGCTGCAGCACGCCGACCGCGCCGATGCTCTCCACCAGGCTGGCCAGCACCAGGGCGTCGTAGGCCTTGCGCGGCTGGTGGGGGCTCGGCACGACGTCGGCCACAGCCACCTCATCGACGCGCAGCACCTGCACGTCGCGCTCAGGGGAGATCGGATCGGCGTTGGGGTCGGTCATGGGGGCCACCGGGCGGCAATCGAGGGGGAAGCCCCAGTGTCCCGCGCGGGCCGGGCCGCTGGCAAGCGCCCGGATCGCCAGCCTTCAGCGGAACTGCTCGCGGTGCAGACGCGCGTACAGCCCGTCCGCCGCGAGCAGGTCTCCGTGCGTGCCCCGCTCCACGATGCGGCCTCCGTCGACGACGAGGATCAGGTCGGCCCCCTGGATGGTCGAGAGGCGGTGCGCGATCGCGATCGTGGTCCGGCCCGCCATCAGCGGCTGCAGGGCCGCCTGGATCACCGCCTCGGACCGGGAGTCCAGGCTGGAGGTCGCCTCGTCCAGGATCAGCACCCGCGGCGCCTTGAGGATCACCCGCGCCAGCGCCAGCCGCTGTCGCTCGCCGCCCGACAGCCGGTAGCCTCGCTCGCCGACCACGGTGTCAAGCCCCTCAGGCAGCGCCGCGATCACGGCCTCGAGGTGGGCTGCCCGGCACGCGGCCCACAACTCGGGCTCCGTGGCGTCCGGCCGGGCGACCAGCAGGTTCTCCCGAAGCGAGGTGTGAAAGAGGAAGGGCTCCTGGGTGACGGTCGCGATCTGGGCCTGCAGCGAGGCGAGGGTCACGTCGCGCAGGTCGTGGCCGTCGAGCGAGATGCGGCCGGCCATCGGGTCGTGGAAGCGCGGGATCAGGTAGGAGACCGTCGTCTTGCCAGCCCCGCTCGGGCCCACGAGGGCCACGAGCTGCCCGGGCCGGGCCTCGAACGAGAGCCCCTCCAGGAGCGGCACGTCGGGCCGGTAGCGGAAGGTGACGTCCTCGAAGACCAGGTGGCCCGCGAGGGGCGGCAGCTCGCGCGCGCCCGGGGCGTCCCGGACGGTGGGGACGGCGTCGAGGATCTCGAAGAGGCGCTGCCACACCGCGAACGCGGACATCACCTGGACATGCATCGTCGCCAGCGCCGTCGCAGGGGCGTAGAGCCGCCCCAGGTAAGCCACGAAGGCCACCAGCGTGCCGATGGTGACCTCCCCCGCGATGGCCCGGAGCCCTCCGTACCAGTAGATGATCGCGGGGCCGAGCACCGAGAACAGCCCCAGCACGAGCATGAACCAGCGCCAGAGCAGCATGCGCCGCATCGCGATGCGGCCGAACTCCTCGGCCATCCGGGTGTAGCGGGCGCGCTCCTCCGGCAGGTGCCCGAACACCCGGCGCATCAGGAAGCCGTTGATGCTCATGGTGTCCTGCGCCAGCGCATGCAGGTCCGAGCGCTTGCGGTTGGCCTCGGCCACGACCTGCTGGCGCAGCTTGCCCACCCACCACGCCGGCGGAATGAAGAGGGGCACGACCCCGAGCGCCAGCAGCCCCAGCCGCCAGTCGATCGCCAGGATGACCGCCGCCGTCGAGCCGAGGATCAGCACGTTGTTGGTGAGGGCGACGACGGTGTCGGAGAAGATGTCCGAGAGGTCGTTGACGTCGTTGTTCAGGCGCGAGCTGATGTCGCCAGGCCGGTGCGCCGTGAAGTAGTCCATCGACTGCGCCTGCAGCGCCTCGAAGAGCGCCCGCCGCACGTCAAGCATCACGCCCTGGCTGAGCCGCTCGTCGAGCCAGGTCTCGAGGATGCCGAGCAGCCCGGTCGCCAGGGGCAGCACCATCATCGCGACGGCGAGCAGGGCCAGCAGCTCCCCGTCCTTGCCGGGGATGGCGACGTCGAGGGCCTGTCGCAGCAGCAGCGGCGAGAGCAGCCCCAGCAGGGCCGCACAGGCGATCACGGCCAGGATCGCGCCCGCCTCGCGCCAGTAGGGCCGGAACCAGCCGATGATCCGCGCCACCTGCGCCCGGCTCACGGTGACCCGCTCGGCCTGTTCGCCGAGGGACAGCACGTGCCAGCCCATTCCTCCGATCATCGGCCCCCCTCGCCCGCCTGCAGCGGCCAGCGTACCACGGCCACCGGGGCCGCCACCGGGCCCGGGCGCACCTTGCGCACCGAACGACGAGCCCCCGGCAGGTCAAGACCCGACCATTTGGCTAAAACCCGCTCTCTGAAAGAAACAGGGGGTTTATTGCCGGCCTGGAAATATAAAAAATCTGTTAAGTAGGTTATTGACAAGTTAAATCAGGCTCGCTTCAATGAAACAGCCCCCAGCCGGCTGCGCCGTGTGCGCGAGGTGCCCCGTGTTCCGGACCCCGACGTTCCTGGCGATCGCGCTCTCCCTGGCAGGCTGCGCGGCGCCCCTCGCCGCCCCTCCCGCCCGGCCTTCAGGCCCCTCAGGCCTGACCCCGCACGCCGCCGACGAGGCCGGCACGCGGCTCCTGGCGGCCTTCGAGCGCCTGCCGTCCACGGGGGCTCCCAAGGCGCCCGGGGCCGGCAGCCCTGGCCTGGAACCGCCGCCCCAGCCCCTCCCGGCCCACATCCTGAAGATGCGGCAGGTGTCGTCCCTGGCGCTGGCGGAGGCCGACACCCAGGAGACGTTCGCGGCGCGCTTCGCCGTCACGGACAGGGCCCTCGCGCACATCGATGCCATCAAGCTCACGGGCTTCGGCAAGCGCAACGTGCCCGTCCTGCTGGGGCGGCTCGCGGCGCGGGGCCACGGCTACATGGGCCTGCCCCCGACGCCGGAGACGCGGTACCTCGTGCAGGTGCCCGTGCTGGAGTTCCTGCGCGCCGCGTCGGCCGAAGCCAGCCTGTCGGCCGGCAGCCCCTTGTTCAAGCTGGGCGCCACGATGGTCGACGCGACCACGACCCACGATCAGGGGTTTCGCGTCGGCATCTCGGTGCTGAGCGTGCTCGAGGCGCACTACGCGCAGCGCGAGCTGCGCAAGGCCTGCCGGGCGCTGGCGGAGCAGTCCGTCCGGGCGCCCAGCCGGGAGGCGGCCTGCGGCGTCATCCGCGATGGCCTGCTGGAGCTCGGACGCCGGGCTGGCCACTGAGGGCCTGGCCGCCCGAAGCCGAGGTGGAAGCGGCCCGCCCCGACCAGGGGTCGGCTGTGGCATAATACCCCTGCGCTGACAGGCCTGCCTCACCGGGGAGTCTTCAACCAATGCCCACGATTCGCAACCTCGTGTTCCAGGGTGGAGGGGTCAAGGGCTCCGCCTACGCGGGCGCCATCGGCGTGCTCGCCCAGGGGGGCGCCCTCGCGGACGTCAGGCGCGTCGCCGGCACCTCGGCCGGCGCCATCACGGCCACCATGCTCGCGATCGGCGCGGGACCGGAGGGCCTGATGCGCTCCGTGCGAGAGACGGACTTCGGGTCCTTCCTCGACATCGGCTGGAACCTCCTCGCCGATGCCAACAGGCTGCTGCACCACTTCGGCGTCGCCCCGGGCGCCCACTTCGCGGAGCTGCTCGGCGACGAGGTGGCGCGCTACACGGGCGACCGCGGGACGACGCTCGGGCAGCTGCGCGCCAAGGCGGAGGCGCACCCCGGCCACTTCCACGACCTGTACATCGTCACCTCGAACCTCACGCGCCAGCGCTCCCAGGTGTTGTGTGCCGACAACCACCCCGAGATGCCCGTTTGGCTCGCGGTGCGGGCCTCGATGAGCATGCCGTTCATCTTCGAGCCCGTGCGGGTGGGCGACGACGTCTTCGTGGATGGCGGCCTCTCGTGGAACTACCCGGTGGATCTCTTCGACCACCCGGAGGTGTACCTGGCCGGGCCCCGCGGCGGACACCCGCGCACGGAGGAGACGCTGGGGTTCTCCCTCGAGCCGAAGGCGCTGTTCGAGGCCGGCGTGCGCGACTGGAGCTCGCTGCCCGGCCACACGGAGAGCCTGCTGGCCTACACGACCTCCCTGATGGGCTTCCTGTCCGAGACGGCCAACGCCGAGCACCTGCACGCCGCGGACCTCCCTCGCACCATCTTCATCGACGATCTCGGCGTGCGCGCCACCGACTTCAAGGCCCCCAAGGCCGTGATCGAGCGCCTGATTGCCAGCGGCGCTGACGCGGCCCGGGCGTGGCTGGCGCGGCGCAGCCTGGTGGGGGTGGGCGAGTGATCGTGCCGCGCCCTCGCTGGCTCCCCTGGCTCGAGCTGTTGCTCGGCCTCGCCATGGCGACCGCCGGCATCCTGCACACGCTCTGGGCCTTGCCCCACGAGTGGGCCGAGGTTCGCCTCGCCGCCCACCACGGCGTGGCCCTCCTGGGCGTGGTGGTCGTGCTGCGGGCGCTCGCCGAGATCGCCCTGCAGCTCGAGTTCGCCGGCTCGCTGGCGGCCCCCCGGGCGCCGAGGGGCTGGGCGTGGCTGCGGGCCTGCGTGACCCACCCCCGGGCCGAGGTGCTGGTGGGCGTGCTGGTCACGGCTGCCGGGCTCTCCGAGGCCTACCAGCTGCTGGCCTCCCCCCACCCGGACAGCGGAATCTGGCACTGGGGGGTGGTGCTCGCCGGGCTGCTGATCACGCTGCGAACGGCCCACGCCCTCCACGAGGGGATCGAACACCTGGAGAAGGCCCGGGTCGGCCCCCAGTGCCTGCGGAAGCTGGCCCTCGTCCTGGAGCGCCCCGGCCCCCAGGTCCTCATGGCGACGGCCCTGCTGATCCTGGCGGGCCTGGAGGCGGCCTTGCCGGTGGAGGCACCGGCCGGGGAGGGCGCCGGCGCGCCGGTCGGGCACCATGGCCTGGCAGCCTTCGGCGGGCTCCACCTGGCCCGGTCGCTGCCCGCCCTGGCGAGCAGCGCCAAGCTCATCTGGCGCCGCTTCACGGCGACCGAAGAGAAGGACGCGGCGTGACAGCCCCCTCTGTGGAGGCGCTCGGCGGCGCAATCACCAGGCTGGACGAGGCAGGGCGCGAGGCCCTCGCGGCCTGGCTGGCCGAACAGGGCGCGGTGCTGGCGGGAGGTCCCCCGCCGGGCACGCACCGCGTGCGCGGCCGGCTGCTGTTCCAGGACTGGAAGCCTGGCCACCCCCAGCGCCCGTTGCACCACTTCGACGTCGAGATCTGGGAGCACGGGCTGCTCGGGCGCCACACCAGGCTGGCCGCCGGCCGCTCCGGGCTGGATGGCGTCTTCGAGTTGAGCTACGTCGCCCCGGCCCACCCGCACCACCGCCTGGAGCTGCGGGTCATCGAGCAGCAACGCACCTACGGCCCCCACGGCGAGCCCGAGGCGACGCCCCACACCGTCCACGCCGAGACCTTCGGGGACCCGCCCGAGCACCTCGACCTCGGAGACCTCCAGGTGCCATTCTGGCCTTACTGCTACGCGGGACCGCTGCCGCGCGTGCTGATCCCGCCCGGGGCCGAGCCCCCGCAGGACTACGCGCGGGGGCGCAAGACGGCGCTGGTGAAGACCGTGGCCGAGCTGGGCCTCGTGCGCACCCGCCACCTGCTGGCGCACAAGGTGGCCCCCAACCGGCCCTCGCTCGCCGCCATCCAGGCCGACTACCCCGAGAACCTGACGCTCCGCCTCGAGCGCGAGCGGCCAGGGCACACGCGCTCGGACGCCTTCTTCCTGGACCGCGTGTTCAACGGCCTGAACCCCTGCCTGCCCGTGGCGGATCGGCGCGAGCCCGGCCTCTGGCGCGTTGCGTTCAACTGGAACCACTGCGAGATGGACGGCGTCCACGTGCTGCCCAATGCCGAGTTGCACCTGCGGCGCGAGGGCGATGCGATCGTGCCTGTGCGGCTGCGCATCCAGTGCCGGGAGCCGGGCGTGACGGCCGCGCACGGCCCCATGCAGCCCGCCCGCGTGGTGACGCCGACGGAGGGGGCAGCCTGGCAGCAGGCCAAGCGCCTGTTCCGCTGCGCCTGGGCGCTGCACGGGCAGATCGTCGCGCACCTCTCGGTCTCGCACCTGAACGTGGAGCAGTACGCCGTCGCGGCCTACCGGAACCTGCGCCGCAACCCGGTCCGGGACCTGCTGTTCCCCCACCTGCGGGAGGTCGTGCTGATCAACCACGGGGGCACGGACCTGATCTTCGGCGAGCGCGGCTACGTCACCACCGCCTCGGCGCTGACCTCCGGGGCCATCGATGGGCTGTTCGTCGAGGCGCTGGGGCGTTGCGACTGGCGCGGCTGGCGGCCCCGGCGGCCGCTCGTGCCCGGCCACACCTTCGGGCAGGCGGCGACGCTGTTCTGGGAGGTCCTGACGCAGCACGTCGACGAGTTCCTGGCCGCCCATCGCGACGCGATCGCCGCGCACTGGGTGGAGCTGCGGCTGATGTCCGACGAGCTGGTCGCGCACGCCGTGGCCCACGTGGCGCCAGACCTCGGGCCCCACGACGAGCCCCTCGATGCCGGAGAGCTTGGCGACCAGCGGACCCCGCGCGCTGAACGGGACGGGGTGGTCAAGGCCGTCCGGCCCTTCACGACGGGAGACATCCCGACGGAGGCGGACTGGGACGCCCTCGCGCAGGTGTGCCGCTACGTCATCTACCACGCGACCTTCTACCACGCCTGGGCCAACGATCGGCAGCACGACGATGGCGGCGAGCTGCGCTACGCGGCGCTGAGCCTGCGCGGCGACGGCTGGGGTGACGAGGCCGATGACGCCCTCGCCCAGACGCCCGCCGAGGCCACGGACCAGCTCTTCCTCGCGATGTTCTTGCAGCGCACGGGCTACGGCTACCTGCTGCGCAACGAGGACCACGACATCCCCCCCCGCTTCGTGGAGCTGCTGCGGCAGCACGAGCCCGCCTTCCGGGCGATCGGGTTCGACCCCGCCGCCATCCGGTCCCGCATCAACATCTAGAAGGCTTCGCCGGAGGGCGCGGCCCCGTTCCGGAAAGAGGATCGGAAAATCCACACGGGGGCCTCAAGTTCCCTGCCAGATGAGCCGTAAAAGCAGGTAGCGGAACCCGCCGCAGCGCAAGCCGGCCCCGCAAGCCTGTTCCATCCCCCATCCGTACCCATCCCCCATCTGAGACCCCTCGGCCCTTCGGGGCCGGGGGGTTTCAGCTGGTGGGTCCCCCCAGAGAGGCCCGGGTTCGCGCCCACGGCGGCGAGCCTTGGGCTGCTGCCCCTGGCGACGGGTGGCCCCCCACCAGGGCCCCAGGACAGGCCACAAGCCCCCCCAGCCCTGACCGGGTGGGGGGCACGCCCCTCGCGGGGCGGTTCTCACAGCGGCGGCCACCTGAGGCCGGACCCTTAGCTCGGCTCAGGCCTCAGCGCCCGAAGCCGAACCAGCGGCGCCAGCCCCCCGTGAGCTGCTCGCGGATCTCCCGCTCCGTCTGGAGCTGGCCATGGGCCAGATCGAGCTCCGCCTCCAGCATCCCGATGCGATGCACCGCCTCGGCGAGCCGGTCCGCCAACCCCGTGTGCTCGTCCAGCACGCCGCACAGCCGGGGGCTCAGGGCCTCGGCCACGCGCTCCACCATCTCGGTGGTGGTCCGATCGCGCTCGAGGCGCAGCTCGTCCGCCAGCAGATCCCGCTCGGTCTCCACCCGGGTGATGCGGGCCTGGAAATCCTCGACGAGCAGTTGGCGTTCCCGCTCGTGGGCGCGGGCCCGATCGTTGAGCTGCTGGATGAAGCCGTCCCGCTCGGCCTCGACCTCCCGCAAGCGGTACTCCAGCTCGCTCAGGCGGCCGGCGGCCGCCACGTAGCGCTCCGCGATGTCGGACTGCGTGGCGATCGCCGTCGCCACCGCCTCGGACACCACGAGCCCCATCCGCTCGGCGGGCGTCGCCGGCGTCAGCACCGCCTCGGGCTTGCGGGTCTGCTCCTGCTCCCCCTCACCGGCCTTCACGACCACCACGGCGTTGACGCCCCGCGACTTGCGGCGGCGGCTCAGCGACTCGAGCAGCTCGATGGTGTCCTTGGGGGGCTGGGAGTGGTTGGAGAACGCTTCCATAGGGCCTCGACGATGCAGGGGCAGCACACCCTGGGACCGATCATAGGTTCCCCCCGGCCGAAGGGCCGTATCCCGCATCACTGGCCCCCCTTCAGCCGTTCGGCGTTCTGTCACCCCGGGCGCCTGCTGATTGACGCCCCCCCCCGCCTCACCTATACTTCGCCGAAGGTTGCCTGAGCCGTTGCGCCAGCGAATGCCTGCCCCCCTGGAGACCCCCTTGATCCGCGACCCCCTCGCGCTGACCCCCGTCAAAACCCTGCTCGCCGACGTGGCGGCGGGTGGCCCCACGCCAGGCGGCATCGGCCTGGCCGCCGTCACGGCCAGCCAGGCGGCAGCCCTGGTGTCCCTCGTGGCCCGCCAGACCGCCGGCAAGCCCGGATACGAGCCCATGACCGAGGAGATGGAGCGCCTCCAGGAGCGGGCGCGGGCGCTGGCCGAGCAGGTCCTCGTGTTCCTGGATCAGGAGGTGGAGGCGTTCAACCAGCTGCTCGAGAGCGTCGCGCTCCCGAAGGGTGCCACGGAGCACGACGAGCAATCCACCATCCGCCGCGACCTGATGCGCAACGCGGCCCGCAGCTACGTGCAGGTGCCGTTCCAGATCCACCAGATCGCCATGGAGCTCGTGCCGATGGCGGAGTCCGTCGCCCGCTACGGCAACCGGCAGCTCGTCGCGGACGGGGGCACCGCCCTGATGCTGGCGATCGCCGCCGTGCGCAGCGCGGGCCTGCAGGTGCTGCTGAACCTGCAGGGGCAGGAGGAGGACGAGTGGGGGGCGAGCACCCGCGAGAAGGTCGAGCGCTCCTTCACGGAGGTGGATGGCCTGGAGGGTGACCTCTGGCCCCAGCTGTTGACGCGGGTGCGCGGCGGCGAGGGCTGAGGCCCCAGGCAGCACGGCCGCGAGCCCTGCAGGGGCGCGTCGCTCAGGCCGAAGGTGGATGGCGACGGGCTGGCGGCCAGGGGCCAGGACCGTCGGGGGAGCGTGCCCGGAGGCACGTGACCGAGGAGGGACGACGTCCCTGGGCGTCAGAGCGAGCCAGCCGCCGGGCGAAGACTTGATTGGTGCGCTAGTCCTGCGTGAACTTGCCGAAGTCCCCCGGCTTCACGTTCTGGAGGAACTCGCGGAACTTCTCTGCCTCCTCCTCCTCCCGTGCCGGGTTGATGGGGATGGCGTTGGCCGTCATGACCTCCGGCGCCACGAGGATGGGGGCCTGTGCCCGCAACGCGAGGGCGATCGCGTCGCTGGGCCGCGCGTCGAGCGTGAGCGTCTTGCCCCCGGCCTCGATCTCGAGCTCGGCGAAGAAGGTCTGGTCGCGCATGTCCGTCACGACCACCTTCACCAGCCGCGCCCCCAGCTTGTCGAGCAGGAGCGTCGCGAGATCGTGCGTGAGGGGCCGGGGAGGCGAAATGCCCTCGAGCGCCATCAGGATCGCGTTGGCCTCGGGCTCCCCGATCCAGATGAGCAGCGCTCGGCGCTCTTCCTTATCACGCAGCATCACGATGGGATGGCGCGAGGCCGAATCGAGGATCACCCCCGACACCTTCATCTCGATCATCGCGCGGCTCCCCTCCCCTGGCGGGCCCGGTGGCGGCTCACCCCGCGAGTATAGCACGGGCCACACCCCCGAATGAGGTCCGGCCGCTCGCCTGCCTGGGCCTCAGCACACCTGGCGCCGCGCGCTCGCGAGGGCCTCCTGCCAGACCTCCTTGAGCGGGACGCCGGCCTCCACCGCCACCCGCCGGCAGTCCTCGAGCTCGGGCGCAACGTTGACGAGCGCCCCGTCGAGGCGGCCGAGCTTCACCTGCACCGGCCCCCACGGCGTCGCCACCGCCACGTGCGTGCGGGCGAGCACCCGCCGATGCACGAGCCGGTGGCGCAGCCCGAGCGTCGTGGTCTCGCGGAAGACCAGGGCCGCGAGGGCATCCAGGCAGTCAGGTGGGCCCAGGACCTGCAGCACGAAGCCAGGACGGCCTTTTTTCATCAGGGTGGGCGTCAGCGTCCAGTCGAGGGCCCCCGCCGCCAGCAGGGCCTCCCCCAGCGGGGCGAGGAGCTGGGGGCTCATGTCGTCGAGGTTGGCCTCGAGCTCGGCCACCTCCTCCAGCCCGGGGGCCTCGACCCGCTCGCCGAGCATCACGCGCAGCAGGTTCGGCACCCGCTGCCCCTCCCGGCTGCCCGCGCCGTAGCCGACGGCCCCGGTCGGCCGCCACGAGGGCGGGGGGCCGAAGCGGGTGGCCAGCGCCGTGAGGATCGCGGCCCCGGTCGGCGTCACGAGCTCGCCCCGCTCGCCGTTGTCGTAGGTCGGCACGCCGGCCACCAGCAGCGCCACGGCCGGCACGGGCACGGGCATCAGGCCATGGGCGCACCGCACCATCCCGCTGCCGAGCGGCAGGGCCGAGGCCTGCACCTCCGTGACGCCGAGCTGGCGCAGGCACAGCACCGTGGCCGCCACGTCGACGATCGCGTCGTCCGACCCGACCTCGTGGAAGTGCACGGCGTCCCGCGTGCTGCCATGCACCCGCGCCTCCGCGTCCGCCAGGCGCCGGTAGATGGCGAGGGCCTGCTCCCGCGGCCCCTCCGGCAGGCGTGCCAGCACGGCCTCGACCTCGGCGAGGGTGCGGTGGTGGTGGTCGTCATCGTGGCCCTGCGAATGGGCGTGGTCGTGCGAGTGCGGCAGGCCGTGACCATCGGTGTGGTCGGGTGGATGGGCGTGGGCGTGGCCGTGAGAGGGTGCGTGGGCGCGGTCGGGTGAATGGGTGTGGGCGTGGTCGGGTGAATGGGTGTGGGCGTGGCCGGGTGAATGGGTGTGGGCGTGGCCGTGAGAGGGTGCGTGGGCGTGGCCACGGTCGTGACCGTGCGGGTGGGCGTGGGCGTGCGGCGGGTCCTCCGCCAGCGGCGCCGCGCCCTCCACCTGGCCGCGCACGCGGACGTCAACCTTGGTGGCCACGAGGCCCTGCCGCGTGAGGCGGCGCACGGCGAGCTCCACGCCCGGCAGCCCGAGGGGGGCGAGCTCCTCGCGCAGGCGCGCCTCGCTGGCGCCGGCGGCGAGCAGGGCGCCGACGATCATGTCGCCGCTCGCGCCGCTGAAGCAGTCGAAGTAGGCGATCGTCACCCTTCCCTCCCCGTGCGCCGCGCGATGCGCGCCGCGAGGTGGCCGGCGCCGAAGCCGTTGTCGATGTTCATCACGGCGACGCCCGCGGCGCAGCCGTTGAGCATCGTGAGCAGCGCGGCGAGCCCGCCGAAGGAGGCCCCGTAGCCGACGCTGGTGGGCACCGCGATGACGGGACGATCCGTCAGCCCCCCGACGACCGAGGCCAGCGCCCCCTCCATCCCCGCGACCACGACCACGGCGTCGGCCGCCTCCAGCGCCGGACGGGCGGCCAGCACGCGGTGCAGGCCCGCCACCCCCACGTCCCACACCCGGTCGACGAACACCCCGGCCAGCTCGGCCGTCACGGCAGCCTCCTCGGCGACGGCAAGGTCGGCCGTGCCCGCGGCGAGCACGGCCACGCGCCCCGCCCCCGGCGGCTCCGGGGCAACGTGGCCCCAGGAGAGCAGGCGGGGCAGCGGGTGCCACTGGAGGTCCGGGAGGGCGGCCCTCACCACCTCGGCGACGGCTGGCTCGCAGCGCGTCGCGAGCACGCGATCGTGGTGCGCGCGCAGCCGCATCAGGATGCCGACGATCTGCTCCGGCGTCTTGCCCGGGCAGAAGACCACCTCCGGGAAGCCCGTGCGGACGGCCCGGTGCGTGTCGAGGCGGGCGTAGCCGAGGGAGTCGACGGGCAGGCTGCGCAGCGCCGCGAGGGCCTCCTCCACCGAGGTCTCGCCCCCCTGCACCGCCGTGAGCAGGGCCTGCAGCCGCTCGCCGTCCATCAGGCCAGCACCGCGTTGAGGCTGCCCATCCGGTAGCCCTCGAGGTCCAGCGCCACGAACACGTAGCCCGCCGCCTTCACGCCGGCCACCAGGGCCTCGCGCTGGGAGAAGGCCCACGCGAGCTGGTCCGGCGGCACCTCGAGGCGCGCGACGTCGCCGTGGTGCCGCACGCGACCGCCCACGAGGCCCAACCCGCGCAGCACCTGCTCGGCGGCGTCGATGCGGGCCAGCGCCTCGGGCGTGACGGGCGTGCCGTAGGGGATGCGGCTCGAGAGGCAAGGGGCGGCGGGGCGGTCCCAGACCCGCAGGCCCAGGTGGCGGGCCAGGGCGCGGACCTCGGCCTTGCCCAACCCGGCCTCGGCGAGGGGGCTGGCCGCGCCGTGGGCGAGGGCGGCCTGGTGGCCGGGGCGGTGGTCGTGGCGATCGTCCGCGTTGAAGCCGTCGAGCAGGGCGGCGAAGCCCAGCTCGCGCGCCAGGGCGCCAAGCCGGGTGAAGAGCTCGTCCTTGCAGAAGTAGCAGCGGTTCGCGGGGTTCGCGGCGTAGGCCGGGTTGTCGAGCTCGTGCGTCTCGAGCCCGCGGTGGGGGAAGCCCACCTCCGTCGCCAGCGCCGCGGCCTCGTCGCGCTCGCGCGGCGGCAGGGAGGGGGAGTGCGCCGTCACGGCCACCATCCGCGCCCCCAGCACGCGGTGCGCCACCGCGGCCACGAGGGCCGAGTCGACGCCGCCCGAGTAGGCCACCACGGCGGAGCCATGGCGCGCGATGGCCGCCTCCAGGCTGGCAAGGCGCGCCAGGGGCTCGGCGACGGCCACCGTCAGGTCTCCGTGAAGGCCCGCTGGCTGCGCGCCTCCCGCCCCTCCCGGGCCTCGCGCGCCGCGCGGAGCTCCATCTTCTTGAAGTAGCGCTCGATCGCGACGTAGGCCCCGAACAGGCCGCCCGCCATCACCAGCAGCGCCAGGTCCCCGATGACGGTGGCCGTCTGCGGCTCCACCCAGCGCAGGTGGGCGAAGGCCCCCACGCCGGTGCGGACGGTGAGGCCCGCCGCCGCCACGATGAAGGCGTCGACGACGCGCGCCAGCGTGCCGCGGCCGAGGGCGCGCTTCACGCGCTCGGAGATGTACAGCCCGACGCTGAAGGCGGAGAAGCTGAAGAAGAAGGTGATCAGGTTGATGAAGGTCGCGACGTGCGCCCAGAGACCCTGGCTCATCGGCATGCTCCGTGGCTGTTCGGCCTCTCACTATAACATAAGGCGGCCGCGCGGCGGCGGCACGCTTGACAGCCACCTTATCCAAAACTTAACCTGTAGCGGTCCCCGCTTGGTCGCTGCCGGGAGCGCGCCGTGAACGCCCCCCTCCTCCGCCTGACAGGCTGCTGGCTGCTCCCCCTCGCCGTGCTGGCGGGCTGCGGGGGCCGCCCGCCGCTCGCCTTCAAGCCTGATGCCCCGGCTGCCCCGCCGGGCCTGGCGGGCCCGACGCCAGCCCCAGGCGGGGCGACTCCCGTGACCCAGCGCGTGCTCGAGGCCCTCGCCGCCCGCGTCGCCACCACGGCCACCTGGCGCGCCCGCGTCACCACCGAGCTCGTGGACCCCACCGGCAAGCGCGAGACCAACACGCTGCGGATGTGCTACCGCAAGCCAGGCACCGTGGCGAGCACGGTGCTGGAGGCCAGCGATGGCAAGCAGGTGGGCACCAAGCTGGTGTTCGGCCCCAACGGCCGGGTCAAGCTCAAGACCTGGTTCTTCGGCATCCTCCCGCTGAAGTTCGACGTGCCGGTCAGCGACGCCCGCCTGCTCGACAGCTACGGCCGCTCGATGCGCGAGAACACGGCGGAGCACCTCTGCGGGCTGCTGCTCGACCCGGCCAGCACCGTGACGTGGGCCGGGGAGGGCACCCTGGACGGCGAGCCCTACGACCGGCTCGCCGTGCGGTCGACCAGGCTGTGGAAGGCGTTCACCCACGAGCACGTCGGCGTGTCCCGGCGTCTCGGCCTGCCCGTGGTGCGGGAGGCCTTCGCGCGCGGCGGGAAGCGCGTGTTGCTGCACGAGCTGCACGGAATGGTCCTCAACCCGAGCCTGCCGCCCGCCGAGTTTCAGGTGCAGTAGGCGCAAGGGTCGCGAGGCGCCGCAGGGTCGGGCCGCGCGCCGGCCAGCGGGAGAGGCTGTTCGGCCAGCCCAGGATCCGGGCGCTACGCCGCCGCCGGGGAGGGAGGCCCTCCGGCCGACCCAGGACCCAGGCGCTACGCCGCCGCCGGGGGGGGGAAGCCGTCCAGCCAGCCCAGGCCCCAGGCGCTACGCGACCGCCGGGGCGAGGGCCACGAGGCGCAGCCCGAGCTGGCCGTCGGCCCCCGGCACGACGCTCGCCCCGAACACCAGCTCCACGTCGGCGGGCAGGCGGGCGTGCAGGGCGTCGGAGAGGGTGGCCACCTCCACGAGCGTGAGGTCCGGGCCGCCCGTCACCTCGACGAGGGCCGAGCGGGCTGACCCAAGCCAGGCAGGCAGCGGGGGGAGGGACGCCCGCGGCCCCTCCGCCACAAAGACGTGCAGCTCCGCCTGCTCGCCCGGCCAGTCCGCGAGCAGCTGGAGCACGTCGTGCGCCTCGATCTCGATGAGGCGGCCCTCGCGCTGCACCACCTCCGTCAGCAACTGGGCCGCGGCCGCGACCTCCGGGGGCTCCGCAGCCGGCCCCGGGCGCCCGGTCAGCGCCGCCCGCACGGCCGCGCGAAGGCCTCTCAGCGAGATCGTCATGGGGTGGCCCCGGCAGCCAGGGCCTGGCGCCAGCCGCGGGCCAGCCGGGCCCCGGGGGCCGCCGGGCAGGGAGGCGGGGCGTGCCCGCACGGGCGCTCGCCCGAGGGCCAGGCGAGGCTCACGCAGGGCCCTCCGGCGCTGGCGCCGCCGTCGCACGGGTGCGACGGTCCGAGACGACGCGGCCGTCCACCAGCTCGATGACCCGGTCAGCCGCGGCCGCCAGCTCCGCGCTGTGCGTGACGACGACGATGGTCTGCCCGTGCTGCTGGTGCTGCTCGCGCAGCCACGCGTAGACGCGCTGGCTGTTGACGGTGTCCAGGTTG
>JAYKHL010000221.1:0-27491 GCA_035284865.1 Candidatus Sericytochromatia bacterium
ACGGGCGGGGTCAGTGCGGCAACCAGGGGCACGACCCCTGGGATGGCTTCAGGCCTCAGGCCCGTCAGGGGCAAGGGGTGAGCCATCACGGCATGGAGCACCGCGGTCAGGCCACTCCCAGCGGCCACGAGGAAGCCTGCCAGCACGGCCGCGACGAGGGCCTGCAGGTGCTCTCGCAGCCAGGGGCGCCCGGGGACCCCCCAGATCGCGTTCATCGCCTGGCTCAACGAGAGGAACACGTTCTTGGCTCCCCAGGCCAGCGCGACCAGGCTGGCCACTCCAGCCCCCTCCCGATGGGCGACCACCCCCTGGAGGGCCGTGGTCACCAGCTCGCGCTGGTGTGGGAAGGCCTCGCCGATCAGCGCGAAGGTCCGACGCATGGCCTCTTCCTGCGAGAGGAACTGGCCTGCGACGGCGACCAGCAGGACCATGAGCGGAAGCAGCGAGAAGAAAAGGAAGTAGCTCAGGCTTGCCGCCAGCATCGTGACGCGCGCGGCTTCCATGCCGCGAGCCAGGCGCAGCAGCGGGCCGAGGAAGGAGACCATCAGCGAGGGCATGGGGCCAAACTACACCGCCCGAGGTGGCGCGGCAACCCATCTGGGGCATGGTGCGTTGGGAGGAGCGGCATGCCCGGCTCATGTTATCTGGAGGTTTCCCAGGGTGTCGTGCTGGGGGTGCGGGTGCAGCCTCGGGCGTCGCGGGAGCTGATCGGGCCTGTGGTGGAGGGCCGCCTGCGGGTGCGGCTGACCGCACCGCCCGTCGACGATGCGGCCAACGTCGCCCTGATCTCCCTGCTGGCCCGGTGGCTGGGCGTGGCTCGGGGCGACCTCTCGCTGGTGTCGGGAGAAAGGGCCCGGGAGAAACGCGTGCTCGTGCGGGGCCGTCCCGAGGTGTTGCGCCGCCGCCTCGAGGCGCTGCTGCCGTGACCCGAGCAGCGCGGGGCCCCTGGCCTGCCCCCCTGGCATCTGGGGACGCCAGATCGCCTCGGTCACGGGCCCTCAGGCCTGCTCCCGGTGCGGGCCACGAACCCTTTCAGGCCGTGCTGTCGCCACGCTGCCAGGTTCCCGACCGGACCGGCCCCTCAGGGCGCGACGCCAAGCGTCTGCCGGAACACCCGCAGGCCCTCCGTCTCCGTGCCGGGGTCCGGCTCGCTGTAGATCAGGACCCGCATCCGCATGGCCCCGCTCTCTCCGGGGAGCTGAATGTAGCCCGGGTAGAGTCGTTGCACGATGCGCGCCGAAGCCTCGGTGGTGTGCTGGCCGTTGCGATCATTGCCGCGGGCAAAGTTCGAGATGCTGACGACCGACAGGTGGCCTCCCTGCTGCTTGATGCGCATGTCCGCGACATACACGGTGGCCAGCATGTTGCTGGCCTTCACCGTCGCCAGCGCATAGGTGGCGCCATCCGTCTCCGTGACGGTGATGGTGGCCGGCAGGCTCATCTTGGGAGGCGTCCCGACGTCGAGGCGGCCGTCTCCAATCCGTACCCCCGGCTTGAGGCGTTCGTAGCGAAAGGAGGCCCGCTCGAGCAGCAGCCGGAGCTCTCGGACCTCCAGCTCCCCCTTGACCTGGTAGACGTCCAGGGTGGCGGTGGGCAGCCCACCTGCCTTCAGCTGGTCGAACGCGGCGCTGAGGACGGGCGTGAACCGGGTCGGCGTGTCGACGTCCTGGTGCCGCTCGTCGTCGAACGGCGAGAGCACCTCAGGCTCCTCCTCCGGGCGCGGGACCGGGCCCAGGCTGGCCGTCGGGGTGGGAGCGGCGCTCGGTGCCGGCGCGCCGGGCAGGCGGTCGGCATCCGAGAAATCAGACAGGGCCAGCGCCGCGGCAGCCGTGGTGGGCAGGCTCTGGACGCAACCAGCCAGCCCTGTCGCAAGGACGCAGGCAACCGCCC
Source organism: Candidatus Sericytochromatia bacterium (assembly GCA_035284865.1). GTDB lineage: Bacteria > Cyanobacteriota > Sericytochromatia > S15B-MN24 > JAQBPE01 > JAYKHL01. The sequence goes on from JAYKHL010000221.1 coordinate 1,891, forward strand.
CGAGGTGCAATGCCGGGCGCAACATCCGAGCGCTTTACTGGGCGTCGATGTGCTCGCTGAACTCCATCATGTTGCCGGCGCGCGAGAAGATGTCGATGTCCACTGAGCCAGTGGGGAGGGCTTCGGTGGCCGCAAGCGTGGGAGCTGACAACGCCAGCACGCTGCTCGCCACGTTCATCACCGTTTGGTGGCCGCCGTTGCTGGTCACGGCATCGTTGAGCCGGTAGCTCATCGTGACATACACGTGGCTGGGACGGTCAAAGACCTGCACCAGGGCGATCACGGTGTCGTTGTACTTCCAGTGCGCCACGCTCGCCGGCGACGTGAGCGAGAAGCCCCCCATGCGCTGGCTCACGGCCACTGGCGATGCCTGTTCCGTGCCGACGGCCTCGATGGTGTGCACCCCGGGGGCGGGGATGGCCGTGCTGGAGCCGACAGCCAGAGGCTGGCCGATCGCCGGCGCGCTGAAGCTCGCCCCGGTCAACGTCTTGGAGATGCGCGCCACGATCGTGTCCACGTCCTGCTGACCGGCCCCTTGGGTGACCTGCAGGGTCAAGGCCCCATCGGCGTGCGTCATCCTGACCTGCGGGTTGAACGTGTCAGGGTCCGTCCCGAGGGGAACGCCAGGACGGGCCACGTTGGCCTCCACGTCCTCGTCCTCCACCGTGATGGGAAGGTCCGCGGGCGGCAGGTCTGGCGGCAGCGTGCTGTCCGGGGGGGGCTCCACCGCGTCCGGCACGATGAAGGAGAAGTCGACGCCGTTGCCCTCGATCGAGATCGAGGTGCCGGCGAGGTCGACCTTGAAGCCCGCCTCCGAGAGAACGTCCAGATCCTGGGTCCGGAGTGGGGCCTCAACCGTGGTGTCGACGTTGCTCGCGACCTGCCGGAGGTCGGAGAGCACCTTGAGGGACTCGGCCACCGTCTGCTTGAAGACCCGCTCGAGCCCAGCCTTGGACATCGCATCCCCGAGCAGCTTCGGGGGCAGCTTTCCGTTCGTGGGGTCCACCTGCTCGGTCAGCGTGGCGAGCTCTCCCGCCGTGAAGTTCTTGTCGAGTTGCGCGGCGAAGTCCGCACTCTTGTCGATGACCTCGTCAAGCAGCTTGCCCTCTGCCTCGTCAGTCAGTGACTGCGAGAGCAGGATCAGGTCCTTCACACTGTTGTCTGCCAGGGTGGTGGCGGGGTTGACGGCAAACGCGAAGCCCTCGCTCGCAGCCCCCCCGGGACCCTCACCCAGCCTGGAGATGGTCGAGAAGCGCACCGCACCATCGCCCGGCCCGCGCAGGGCGGCGATCAGGGTGGTCACGGATCGCTTGCCGTCGCTCACGACCACGCGGAACACGTCCCCGACCTGCGGCACGGGCATCTGGAAGCCGAATGCCCCCTTGGCATCCGTGGTGGCTCCCACTTGCCGGAGACCGTAGTTCCGACCTCCCGCCGCGATCAGGGGCACCGAACGGTTCGTGGCGGCGTTGAACACCCGCACCTGGGCATTCGCCATGACCTGCCGGCCCACGCTGGCAAGGCCGTCCAGGCGAGGGGACAGGCTCCCGGGCGAGGTCGAGGCACCCGCGGGCGTGCCGGCAGGCGACGTGTTGGCGGGGCCCGCCGCGGCGGACCTCAGCACGCCGGGGTTGGGGTCAAACGCGGCGCAACCGAAGGTCGTCGCCGCGACCGCGGCCGCGGCGGCGAGCACGAGGGACGACCGGACAGCGCGGGACCGCAGGTGTGGCATGGGGGGAGGCTCCTCCGAGGCAAGGGGGCGAGCAGGCCACACCAGCACGGGCCTCTCCCCCCCTCCGCACGATAGCGTTTCAGCGTCTGGGGTTCAAGGGCAGGCGTCACACGCCACCGCGCCAGCAGTTGCACCAACCGGGGGTGACCTCTGCCCGCAAGCCCGGTATACCCGCCGTGGCGTTCGTTCTCACGGGCCCCAGCCTGCCCCTGGCTCCCCGTTTCCTCGTGGCTTCGCAGACGCTTCCGAGCTCACCTGACGCGGACCTCCGCGCGGCAGCGTCGGGGCAGCCCTCACGCGGCGGGGCCGTCCTGGCTCGGCTGACGGACGGGCAGGTCGATGGTGAAGGTCGTGCCCCGGTTTACCTCGCTGGATACCGCGATCTTGCCGTGGTGTGCCTCGATGATGTCCTTGACGATCGAGAGCCCCAGCCCGACGCCGCCCGTCACGCGGGAGCGAGCCTTGTCTACCCGATAGAAGCGCTCGAAGATGCGGGGCAGATCGATGGGCGGGATGCCGATGCCGGAGTCGATGACGCGACACCGCACCTCGGCGCCGTCTTTCTCGCTGCTGATGTCGAGCGTGACCGTGCCACTGGCCGGCGTGAATTTGATGGCGTTGTCCACGAGGTTGATGAGCACTTGCTGGAGGCGGTCCTGGTCCGCCTCGATGGGAGGCACGTCGTCGGGACAGCTCACCAGCAGCGTTACGCTGGCCAGCTTGGCGTGGTGTTGCAACGTGGATTCCACCTGCTCCGCCAGGGTCTGCAGATCGAACTGGGTCATGTGCAGCACGGGCCGCCCCATCAGGTTGGCCACCGTCAGCAGCTCGTTCACGAGGCGCGTGAGGCGGTCTGCCTCGCCCTGGATGTTGTTCAGGAACTTGGCGCGCATGCGCTCGTCCCTCATCGCGCCCATATGCAGGGACTCGGCCGCCATCCGGATGGCTGTCAGGGGCGTACGAAGCTCGTGGCTGACGTTGGCCACGAAGTCCTGCTGCATGGTGCCGAGCTTGTAGACCGCGGTCCAGTCGTGCACCCCGACCACCACCTCGCTGCCATGCTGGAGGGCGCTGACCGCGATCGTGCGTCCCGGCAGCCAGGCCGGATCGACCAGCTCCACGGTGGCCGGGTCGCCGCCAGCCTGCGCGCGGGCCACGAGGTCGAGGACCAGCGGTTCGTCGAGCAGCGCCTGCACGCGCCCCCATCCATCCTCTCCCGGTGGATCCGCGAGGGCCGCGAGCAGGGCCTTGTTGTGCCGCACCACCTGGCGCTGGGCATCCAGCACCAGCAGGCCGTCGTGCAGCCTCGGCTTCAGGGAGAACTCTTCCTTCTTGGGCATCGGGCGCTCCTGGGAACCGTGCGGGGGGCTCGCGCTGGCGGGATCAGCCGGAGATGCGCAGGCTGATGCCTGCATACCCAGCCAGGGCGGCCACCAGCTGATCGATGGAGACCCGTTCGAAGGGGGTCTGGGCGAGGTGTTCGTCCCCCGGGGCGTACCCGATCGTGACGATCTTCTTCAGGGCTCCGACGTAGCCGGCGTCCGTGGGGAACTGCCAGCGCCCGAACCGGGGCGCCTGGCCCACCTCCCTCAGGGCCGTCACGGCGCTCCGCACCAGCGCGTGGTCGGCCTCGGTGGTGAAGGGGTGCATCAGGCAGGCGGCTTCCTGCTGCACCCCGGTCCAGGCTCGCGTGCAGGCCTTGCGGACCTCGAGTTCCCCCCTGATGGCCGGTTCCGTCGCGGCGAGCCGGCTGACGATCGATTGCACCTGCCAGACCACGGCGTCGGCAGACTCGCTCGGGAGGAACCGTCGGTCCAGGGTGATGGCGCAGCGATCAGGGATGCTCGCGCCCCCCCCCGGCCAGCTCTCGATGCCGGTCACCGCCAGGGTCGACCGGTCCAGGAAGGGGTGAGACGGCAGGCTTGAGGCCAGCTCCTGCACCGCTGCGAGCACGGGCACCATGTCGTGGATGGCATTGCTGCCGAGCCATGGCGCGCCCGGCTGGCTGACCCGGCCCAGGGTGGTGAGCGTCATGGCGAGCCGTCCGCGTTGCCCAAGGTGGACGTTGAGGCCCGTGGGGTTGCCGAACACGGCCAGGTCGTACTGCATGCCTCGGCCTGGCAGGGTGCGGTCGACCAGGTACCGGATCCCGATGTTGCCGTGGGCCTGGGTCTGCACGATGCCAGCGACGATGAAGTCGCCACGTAGCCTCACGCCAAGCTGGCGCAACAGGGCCCCGGCCTGGAGCATGGCGGCCAGCGCGCCCTTGTGATCGGCGGCGCCGCAGCCGTGGACGTCGCCATCTGCGACCTCCCCTGCGAAGGGATCGAAGCGCCACCCCTCCCGCTCCGCCGCGGCCGCGTGATCGAGGGGGACCGCGAACAGCACGCTGGGCCCGGTGCCGTCGCCGCGCAGGCGCCCCACCACGTTGCCGAGTTCGTCCGTGAAGGCCTCGTCGTAGCCGAGCCGAGCCAGCGAGGCCTGCACCTCGGCCGCCAGCGCGCCCTCCTCCGTCGTCGGGCTCGGGAGGCGGACGAGGGTTCGGGTGAGCCCCACCAACGCGTCCCTCGAGGCCCGGGCGGCCTCCAAGAGGGAGGCCGGTTCGATGACGGAGTGTGGCGGCATGCCTGGGTCCCTTTCAGGGCCGTGGGGGCCCGACGTTCGAGGGGGAGTGGGTGGGTTTTGAAACCGGAAAGACCTCAAGGGTGGGGGGCCCTGCGGAAGAGCGTGCGCATGGCGGACAGGAAGGCGTCGTTTTCGGCCGGGGTGCTCAGGCCGACCCGGATGCACGTCCGCAGCGGGGAGCGGTCGAAGGCCTGCACGACGATGCCCTGGTCCCGCAGGCACCGCGCCAGCGCCTCGCCCGGCATCGTCGTCCCCACCAGCATGTAGTGCGCGACGCTGGGCCACGTCACCACCCCCTCGAGCTCGGCCAGTGCCCCCCGCAGGGCCTCCCGGCGAGCGGCCAGCTCGGAGGTGGGCGGCGACAGCGCTGCCTGGTGCTGCAGGGCCCAGGCGGCCGCCAGGCTGGCAGCCGCCGGCAGCGGAGTGGCTCCCCTGACTTTCTCCACCTCGCCGATCACCTCCGCAGCCCCCAGCACCCAGGCAACACCCCAGGCTCCCGCCGCCACCGCGTTTCCGAGGCCCTGTACCACCACGAGGTTTTCCTCCTCCAGCACGGCGTCGGCCAGCGTGAACTCACCGAACGTGAGGTGGCGCTCGTCGACGACCACGATCGCGTCCGTCGCACGCGCAATCGTCAGGACCTCTTCCCGGGTCACGAGCGTGCCGCTGGGCTCGCTGGGGTTGGAGACCAGGATCAGGCGGACCTGGTGCTGTCGGGCCACCCCCACAAGCTGCGCCACGGGAAGGGAGAAGTCGGCCTGAGACAGCACGGCGATCGGGGTGATGCCCAGCACCTGAGCCACGCGGGCGTACTCGAGGTGCGTCGGGGTGGCGTAGGCCAGCCGCCCCTGCCAGCACCAGGCGGTCAGCAAGGCCGCGAGCGCCACATCCCCTTGGGAAAAGAGGGCGGTTGAGGCCACGGGCAGGCCAGCGCGGTCCGCAATCAGCTCTCGCAGGGTTTCCTCCGCGGCCTGGGGATGGTGCCAGGAGGCAGCCCCCAAGGCCTCCAAACAGGCCTTCTTCAACGACGGGGGCCAATCTTGGGGGGCGCCTCCGGCGTCGAGGCGCACGAGGGCGCCCTCCACCGACCCAGCCGCCGGTCGGAGCCCGCTCAGCTCGGGCCGCCGCAGGCGTGTCAGCTTGCCTCCGAGGTGCCTGGCCTCAGCCATGGCTCTGAGGCAGGTCCGGCGCCCAGCTCGTGACCCGGTTGCGGCCCGCAGCCTTCGCCGCATAGAGGCCCTGGTCGGCCCGGGCGAGGATGTCCGCGAGCTGGTCCTCACCGGAGTGAAAAGCCGCAACGCCCAGGGAACACGTCACGTGTGGCAGCGCCTGGAGCCAGCCCTCCCCGAGATGGATCTCGGCCACCGCGCGACGGATGCGTTCTGCCAGCCCCGCCGCGCCGGTCGCATCGGTGTCGGGGCACAGGACCACCAGCTCCTCCCCGCCGTAGCGCGCGGGCAGGTCCACCGACCGGACGGTGGCGGCCAGGGTGCGCCCGATGGCCCGCAGCACCTCGTCCCCGAACGCGTGGCCGTGGGTGTCGTTGAACCCCTTGAAGTGGTCGACATCCAGCAACACCACGCTCATCGGTCGGCCATACCGCCGCGAGATCTCAACCTCCCGTCCCGCCTGGTCCTCGAAAAAGCGCCGGTTGCGCAGCCCCGTCAGGGCGTCGCTGCTGGCTTCGAAGTCAGCCCGGCGGGATTGCTCGAGGAGGCGCTCGAGTTCCGCCGCCCGCCGCGTCTGGCTCTGGTAGAGCATGGCGTTTCGGATCGAAACGGCGGTGTGATCGGCGACGGCCACCAGCAGCTCCATGTCGTCCTGGGAGAAGGCACGCAAGGCGGCCTGGCTGTCGACATAGAGGGCGCCGAGCACCTCATGCGTGGAGCGCAGCGGCACGCACATCACGCTGCGCAGGTTGAGCGCCGCGATCGACTGCTGGGCGCTCATCTGCTCGTCGGCTCCGACATCGGCGACCGAGACCAGCTCGCCGGTCGCCAGGGCGTGCTGCAGGACCGACATCGAGGCCCGCGCCTCCGGTATCGATACGCCTCGGGCGTCCCAGGCAGCAGCCAGCTGGGGCTCACCGCCACCCTCCGGATCACGGAGGTACAGGAAGCCACGTTCGGCCTTGGTGAGGTCCAGCGTCAGCAGCACAGCCTGGTCGAGCACCGCCTCGAGCTGCAGCGAGTGGTTGACCGACCGGGCGAACTCGTTCAGGCGTTCGAGCTGCAGGCTCTGGGTGCTCCACGCCTGGAACAGCTGATCGTACTGCGCTGCAATCAGCTGCAGCTCGCGGTTCACGAGCTGCAGCCGTTCAAAGGTCTGTTCCCGCGTCACATGCTGCGGGCCCCGGGCCTCCACGGGGCTGAGCACCTGGATGCGGTGGAGGTCCGGCGTGGCGAGAAAGGCGTCGCGGGTCTCGGGGGCGACCGCCGCGGCCAGCGTCCCCACGAGCTGCTGGGCCCGAACGAGGGCCGCCTCGGCGTTGGGCGTGCCTGCCAGCCCCAGCGCCAGCTCGACGTGGGCGACAGCCTCGAGCCAGGGAACCTGCCGGGCCTCGGCCAGCTCCAGCAGCCTCCGGGCCAGGGCCACGGCACTGGGCCGCTGCTCGGTGCGGTGCGCCTCGATGGCCGGCACGAGGGCAAGTGCCTCATACCACACGCCACCCAGCCGACGGGACTCCTCGAGGGCCTGCTCTGCGAGCTCGAAGGCGCGGCGCGAGTCTCCTCGGCGCTGGGTCAGGGTGGCCGCCAGGGTGGTGGCCCGCACCGCCAGGCAGCGCGCCCCGAGCTGGGCTGCCTGGTTGGTGGCCTCGGCCAGGTGACGCGATGCCTCCTCGAGGCGCCCGAGGCCCGCCGCCAGCTCGGCCCGCAGCAGGTCGAAGCGGACGTGGTTCTCGTTGGGTTCAGTGCCGGCGAGCAGGGTGACGAGGTCAGCCACGCAGGCCTCCGCCTCCTCCGCGGCGCGCGCCCAGACCAACGCCTCGAGGCGGTACAGCCCGACCAGCGTGCGGACATACTGCGAGGAGGCCGGCAGCGCGGCCACCACCTCACGGGTCTGTTGCAGCCCGCGCTCGATGCGTCCCTCCAGCACCTCGAGCAGCCCGAGCAGGCAGGCAGCCAGGGGGGCCACGACGGTGTGGTGGTGGCGCTCAGCCAGCTGCTTGGCGTCCGAGGCGCTCTGCCGGAGCTGCGCGAGGTCCCCCAGGTCGAGGGCCACGATGGCATGGTTCAGGTGCGCGACGACGTGATCGTCGATGCTACCGAGCTCACCCGAGAGGGTCACGCACCGCTGGGCACTGGCCTGGGCCTCCTCGAGGGCGCCTTGCAGGACCTGAAGCTCGAACAGCAGGTTGGAGCTGAACACAAGGCCGCTCTTGTCACCGATCGCCTCCTGCACGGCCACCGCCTCGGCAAGCTCACGCATGCCGCGCGGCCGGCCCTCAGGGTCCGTCACCGCTCGCAGGTAGCCCACCTGGGACAGCGCGCTGGCGCGCCAGGAAGGCAGCCCTTGCTGCTGGGCCTCCTGGACGGCAAGCTCGAAGGCCTCCCGCGCCTCGATGCGCCGGTCCATGAAGTACAGCGCCCGACCCAGGTTGATCCGGGCGCGCACCCCCGTCCGACCGCTGCGGAGCTCAGCCGCGAGCGCGATCGCCTCGCCCTGTAACTCGGCAGCCTTGAGGTGATCGCTGCGCAGCGAGTAGTGCTTGCCCGCCGTGACGAGCCACTCCAGCCGACGCGCCCGGTCGTCGAGGGGGGCCAGGGCCGCCTGCGCCGCCTCCACATGCTGCTTGGCGGCGTCCAGCTCATGCTGCCAGTGGTAACAGGTGGCCAGCGCGTTGTGGAAGTCGAACCGCAGCTGAGCGGGCACGTCGTCGCCGTGGCGAGCCGCCAGCGCCAGGCCCTGTCGGAGCAGGTCTGCCGCGGAGGTCAGGGCCAGCACCTCGAGGTTGCGCTCGGCGGCGATGAAGGCCCACCGAACGGCGCGGGCGGGGGCATCCGCTCTCAGGTGGTGGCCTGCGAGGGCCGTCAGCGTGGCAAGCGGCACGTTGCCGATGAGTTCGGCCCCCAGAGCCTCCGCGGCGACGGCCGCGGCGCCAGGGGCGTAGACCGCCTCGAGGTGGCTGGCCGCGGCCCGGTGAAGGGCCGTCCGGGTGGTGGGGGCAAGCCTGTCGTAGACCGCGGCCCGCAGCGCACCGGAGGTCAGCACATAGCCGGCCGTGCGGTGCTCGAGCAGCTGAGCGCGCAGGGCCTCGTCCAGGGCATCGAAGAGGTCTTCTTCGGACAGCCCCGCCAGGGCGCGGGCGTCCTGCAGGGAAAAAGGGTCCCCGAACGTGGCGGCAAACTCGACCAGGCTGCGAGCTGCCTCGGAGACGGTCAGGATGCGCGACATCAACAGGTCCGCGGCATCGCGAGGCAGCAGGTCCGGGGGCAAGTGCTCGGGCAGCCTCCAGGTGCCGTTGGCCCTCGCCAGCGCGCCCTCGCGCAACAGGTGGCGCATCAAGGTGACAACAAGGCCGGGCAGGCCGCTGGCGGCCTCGTGCAGCACGCGGGTGAAGGTCGCAGGTGGGGTTTCAAGACCCAACATACCCCCCGCCAGGGCCTCCGTCGCTTCCGGCGTCAGCGGACCAAGCCGAAGCACCTCGTCCCAGTCGGGCGCCTCGTCGCGCTGGGCCACGACGATCAGCAAGGGCACCCTCGGGACCTGGCGCCGCAGCAGCTCCAGCAGGCCGGCCGAGAGCGGGTCCAGGTGGTGCGCCTCGTCGATGGCCAGCACGGCGCCGCCATCGGCAGCGATCGCAGTCAGCACGGCGACCACCGCGAGTTGCAGCTGGGTGCGAGCCGCCAGGGGCTCCGGCTCGATGGGCAGGGCGTCCTCGGCAGGCGTGAGCTCGGGGAGAAGGGTGCCAAGCACGGCGGCCTGCTGTCGCAGCAGGTCCGGACACCGCTGCCGCGCCAGCGGCAGCACGCCGCGCAGCACCTCGATGAAGGGCGCATACGGGGCGGCTGCCGCCGTTGCCCGCCCGAACAGCCAGGGCCGTTCCGCCAGCAGGACCTGCACGCGAAACTCGCCAAGCAACCGCGACTTGCCCACCCCTGCGGGGCCGGTGAGCGCTACATGGTGAGCCTCCCCGCCACGCAGGGCGGTCAGCAACTCCCCGAGCCGTTCCTGCTCGGACGCGCGTCCGACGAACGAGCTCTCCAGCAACGTCGCCGGGGCGTCCTCGTCCGACGCCAGCCCGAGCGCGGCGAGTGCGACCTCTGCGGCGTGGTAGCGGGCGGCCGCCTCCTTGGCCAGCAGCCGCTCCACGACGGTGGCGATGGCGGGCGGGACCTCCGGCGCCAGCTCACGCAGCCGCTCGGGGGTGGCCGTCAGGTGGGCCCGAAGGTACTCGAGCGGTGAGCTGCAGGTGAAGGGGGGGGTGCCTGTCAGCACGTGATACGCCAGTGCTCCGAGGGAGTACAGGTCGGAGCGCGCGTCGACGCGGTCGAGGCGGGCCACCTCGGGAGACAGGTACAGGAGGGTGCCGCGCACGGCTTCGAGGGCCTGGCCCGTGACTTCCATCAAGCCGAAATCCATCAGCTTGACGACGCCATCCGCTCGCACCCGGATGTTCTCGGGCTTGAGGTCCAGATGCACGAAGCCCTGCTGGTGGATGTACTGCAGCGCCTGGCCGAGTTGCCGCAGCACCGGCAGGAAGGCCTCGGTCGCCATGGGCAGGCCCACGTCGAGCCCCCTGCCCTCCACGACCTCCATGGTCATGTAGGGACGGCCATCAGGCAGCACGCCGTAGTCGTACACCTCACAGGTGTTGGGGTGCCGCAGGCGCGCCATCGTGCGGAACTCTTGCTTGAACCGCAGCAGGTGCTCGGCCTGGTTCTCAGCCTCTGAGAGGGCCTGTGAGATGACCTTCACGGCCACCTGGTGCCCCCGTTGCTGGTCTTCGGCCAGGTAGACGACGCTCATTCCGCCTGTGCCGAGGTGCCCCAGCAGGCGGTAGCGCGAACCGAGTTCGGGAGACACGTCCGTCACCAGCCCCCTCCTCGCGGGTGTGTGCCCTCTTATACCCGCCGCAAGCGCTCCCTGCTGTGGCGGGGGGCCCTGGCTTTCCCAGGGGCCTTGGGGGGGCTGGTCCCGGGGACGGGGGCCCGGTCGCCGAGGCCACCCGGTGGGGGCCGCAAGGCACGGCGCCCTGCTCGCCGAGGGAGCAGGGCGCCGCGTGACGTGACGGTGCTTCCGAGGGGCCTCAGAGCGCGGGCCAGTGCTCCAGCACATCCAGCACGGCCCGAACGGGGGCGCCCGTGGGGCCCTTCGGCCGGTAGGGGCTCTCCTTCTCGGTCCAGGCCGTGCCGGCGATGTCGAGGTGCACCCAGGGCGTGTCCCCCACGAACCGCTGCAAGAAGCATGCTGCCGTGATGGTCCCTGCCTCGCGCCCCCCGATGTTCTTGAGGTCAGCGATGTCCGACCGGAGCAACTCGGCGTACTCCTTCCAGAGCGGGAGCTGCCAGCCTCGATCCCCGGTGTGCTCGCCGGAAGCCAGCACCTGGTCGATCAGGCCCTGGTGGTTGCCCAGGACGGCGAAGGCCTCGGTGCCGAGGGCGATGATGCAGGCGCCGGTCAGGGTCGCCATGTCGATGACGGCACAGGCCTGCTTGTCCTTGACGGCATAGGCGATCGCGTCGCACAGGACCAGCCGCCCCTCGGCATCGGTGTTCAGGACCTCGACCGTGAGCCCGTTGTAGGCTGTGAAAATGTCACCCGGCTTGAAGGCGGTGGCGCTTGGCATGTTGTCGGTGGCGGGCACGATCGCCACGATGTTCTTCTTGATACCGAGGCGGGCCGCGGCCGTGATGATGGCGATGGTGGCCGCGCCGCCCGCCATGTCGTACTTCATCTTCTCCATGCCTTCGCCGGGCTTGAGCGAGATGCCACCGGTGTCGAAGGTGATGCCCTTGCCCACGATTGCGATGGGGCGCTCGCCCGGGGTGCCCCCGGTGTACTCCATCACGATCAGCTTGGGCGGGTGGATGCTGCCCTGGTTGACGGCCAGGATCCCACCCATCTGCATCTCCTCGAGCTCGGCCTTCTCGTAGACCCGCACCGCGACGCCGGCCGCCTCGCAGGCCTGGACGGCTTCGTCTGCCAGCCGGGTCGCCGTGACCACGTTGCTCGGGTGGCTGATGAGGGTGCGGGCCAGGGTGATGGCCTCGACGATCACCCGGCCCGCCTCCACGCCTTCCTGGAAGGGTGCGGCGTCGCTGGTGTGCCAGGGCACGATGGTGTCGACGACGCGAATCTCGTCCCGCTCCCGCGTGCGGTACTCCGTCATTTGATAGAGGGCCATCCCGGCGCCCTCCGTGACGGCCTGACCGAGCGCCCGGGCCTCGAGCCCGGGGGCGCCGGCCTTCCAGCCGCGGGCCGCGTCGAGCGCCACGCCGACGGTGATCACCTTGACGCCCAGCTCCCGCAGGGTCGTGGCACCCTTGCCGGCAGCCTGCCGCACCCCTTCGAGCGTGAGCTCTCCGGGCTTCCCGAGCCCCACGAGTGCCAGCCGCTTGATCTTCGCCTGCGGGGCATGGAGCACGAGGCTCTGGTTGGCCTTGGCCTTGAAGTCACCGCCGGCAAGCACCCCGGAGAGGAGCCCGCCGAGGGCACCGTCGAGCTCGGCCCCGATCCCCGCCGGCGCGCTCTCGCCCTCGAAAATGCCGAGGACCAGGCCATCGGCCTGCAGGTCGGCGGGGGCGCACACGAGGGCGGAGACGTTCATCGGGACAGGTCCTCTTTCGGGTCGACAGGTGCGATGGGGCTGGGTCAGGTGAAGAAGGGGTTGGTGCGGCGCTCCTCGCCGACGGTGGTGGTCGGGCCGTGCCCCGGGTGCAAGGTGACTGCGTCTGGCAGCGTGAACAGCTGGGTCTCGATGGAGGCCTTCAGGGTGACCCAGGAGCCTCCCCACAGGTCCGTTCGGCCGACGCCTCCCGCGAAGATGGTGTCGCCGACAAAGACGTCGTCGTCGTTCTGGTAGGAGGTGCCGCCAGGCGAGTGCCCAGGGGTTGCCAGCACCTTGATCCTACCACGCCCCAGCGGCAGGTCGGTGCCGGGCTCGATGATGTGATCGGCCACGGGGGGCGCCAGCGGCGGCAGGCCGAACATGGCGCACTGCAGTGGCAGCTCCGCCAGCAACGGCAGCTCCCCACGGGGAACGTGCAGGGGGATGTCCCACCGGGCTTTCAACGCATCGACCGCCCCCACGTGGTCCAGGTGGGCGTGCGTGAGCAAGATGAACCGGGGCTTTGCTCCCGTCGCCACGACCTCGGTGGCGATCCGGTCCGCCTCGTCACCCGGGTCGATGATGGCAAGCTCGCCGTCGCGGACCAGGAGGTAGCAGTTTTCCTGGAATGGGCCGACGGTGATGGTGCGGATCATGGGCAAGGACCTGCCGAAGCGACGTCAGGCCGGGGCTGCGAGGGTGACGACCAGGCAGCCATCCTGGAACCGTGCCCTGGTGGCCTGCATCCCGGCCGCGTCGCTCGGAAGCCGCACGATGCGCTGGTGTCCCATCACCGTAATGTACAGCTCGTCGCCATGTTTGGCCAGGTCCACCGCCTCGCGTGCCACGAAGGGCAGCAGGACGTGCACCTCCAGGGTCGCGCCTGCTCGGCTGACCCGCAGGGCTGACCGAGAGCCTCGCCGGGGCAGCACGCCCCGCGTTGGCCAGACGGTCGCGGCAAGCTCGAGCAGCGCCTCCACCCCCACCAGCGCCTCGGCCTGCCGCGTCACACGCACCACGGGGAGCGGGGAGAACGTCTCCTGGATCTCCTCGACCGCACGGGCCTCCCGCTGCCGCCACAGCCCCACCAGGGGATCGCTGATGGTGGCCGGCCACAGCGGGTTGACCAGCACCTCGTCGACGGTGAGCCCGTACAGGCTGAGCCAGGTGAAGAGGTGCCGGGACTCGGCCAGGCCCGGCGCGTCGGGAGGCACGATGAGCCTCACGGAGGTTGTCTCGGGGTCCGTCAGGAGCTCGGTCAGGGCCTCGAGGCCCCCCAGCATCGCCAGGGCCTGATCGGCGAGGCCGGCGGGAGGGGGGGGGACGTGTCCGCCGATCATGGCAAGCCCGAGTTGCAGCTGCGCACCGTGGCGCTCGTACAGGGTGCGAGCCTTGCGCCCGTACCCGCCACCGAGGTGCGGGAGGGCCAGCAGCCGCAGCGCGAACCCGGTGGCGGCGTGGTCCAGCACCACGGCGTCGAAGCGCCCCGAGCTCAGGTGATGCTGGAGCGCCAGCAGGGCAGCTGCCTCCACCACCCCGGGCAGCAGCGTGAGCTCCGTGCCAGCGGGGGGCACGGCGAACTGGCTGCTCGCAACCCGTTCGGCGTAGGCGAGGGCGTCTCGCCAGGGCTCGGTCACGGCTTGCGCTGGCTCGAGCTCGGCGGCCCACACCCGGTCTGCGACCGGAAGCGGGGCGCCCGTCAGGGGCACGCCCAGGATCGTGCCCAGGCTGTGGGCTGGATCCATCGACAGGAGCAGCGTCCGTGCCCCCTCCTGCGCCGCTCGGAGGGCCGCGGCGGCCGCAAGGGTGCTCTTGCCGCACCCACCCTTGCCGCAGAACATCAGCGCCCGCATCTTGCGTCCTCCCGCCCCATCAAGGCCTCCCTGCGTCCTGCCGCCCGGGTGGCAACGGGCCTCACCGCCAGGGTCCCACGATCCCGGCCACCATCGCCAGCCCTGGACGCCGACCGCAGCGTCGCTGGTCGGTTACACCTTTCTCCCACCAGGCCCCCTCCTCGCTCCTTGCGCGCGGCGCCCAGCTCGTCGCGCTGCCAGCCCGCTCTCATCCGACCGTCGCTATGCTCAGAAGGTGTGGTAGCGGTATTGCGCGGGGTCCAGCGTCACCCTGCCAGGCTCGAACCAGGCGTCGAGGGGGGCGAACATCAAGATGCGCAGCCTGCGGTCCGTGTACTTGTAGTGGACGTGGCGGCGGAGGCGCTGCACCAGGGCCGCCAGCTGAGCCTCGAGGGCCTCGCCGTCCGCCTCGCCCTCCAGCACCCAGCACACCTCGGGCGCGTTCGTATGACGCAGCAGGTGCTCCAGCTTCTCGAAGGCCAGCGGGCCGACGTGGATCCAGAGCTTGACGGCGCCGGTCCAATCGAGCGAGGCCACGGTGGGGCCGAGCTTGTGCTGGGTCCTCGGGTCGAAGGTCAGCTCGCCGTGATCGCACCAGAAGGCATAGGCGAGGACCTTGAGGTAGACGTGGTGGGTGCTTTCGCCCCTGGCCTTGAACAGGTGCAGCGCGGCCGGCTGTCCACCGAGGTGGAAGCGAAGCTGGCGCTGGCCGGCCAGGTCTTCTCGCAGCGAGGTCACGAGCGGGCTCCACCAGGGGATGAGGGACGGCTCAAGCGATGATAGCACGAGGCCCCCCGGGCGACAGCAGCCAGGGGCCCCCTTCCGGTCAGGGCCCGGGCCGGGGGGGCCAAGGCCGGCGCGCGCTCCAGGGCTCCAGGCCCGCGCGCCAGCCTGCCAGCAGCCCCGCCGCCTCCCAGTAGTTCGCCACCTCGACCAGCGTGGGGCCAGGTGGCCAGCCGAGTGCTGCCGGTGGCAGGGGGACGGCCGTGGTGTTCTCCTGCACGACGATCACCGGGATCCCACGGTCGCGCGCGGCGATCACCCCCGGGCCGCCCAGGCAGCCCCGCGGCACGACCACCGCGTCGGCCTGACCCGGCCCGAGGTCGCCCGGCAGCGCCGCCGAGGGTGGCACCAGCGAGGGGTGGCGCCAGAGCCCCAGCAACACGCACGGCAGGAACGTGTGGCCGAGGTGTTCCGCGGCGGCCCGGGCGTCCACGGGCCGGGGTTGCGTGGGCTCGTAAGGCCAGAGCGGCGCGTGGGCGGCCGGCACGCCGAGCGCGGAGACGACGAGGTGGGACAGGATGGCCTCGATGCCCCCGATGGGGTCCACCCCACACCCCTGGTCGTAGGCTGCCTCCGCGGCGGGATCGAGGGGACCGAGGTCCGCCACGACGGCGATGGCCTCGGCGCCTTCGGCCAGCAGGCACCGGGCGCCCTCGAGCAGGGCCTCCGGATCCGCCACACCTCCGGTGCTGTGGCCGTGAGCCCCCGCGCGCACGTGGGCGCCGACCGGGCGCGGGGTGAGGGCGCAGCCCGCGAACGGCAGGCCGTGGACGGCCCTCACGGCGTCGATGGCATGGTGCAACGCCTCCAGGGTGCCCACCGGGTGGCGCTCCACGGCCCGGTCGATCAGCACGCCCACCCGCCGCCCCCGGACGGGCCGGAGCGCGAGCCGGCCCGCCAGCCACGCATCGAGGGCCGAGCCCTCGACGTACAGGCCGTTGGGTGGCAGCCCGAGCAGCTGCGCGCCGTTCACGGCGTTCGGATGGGTCACGAGGCGATCGCAGACGGCCCCGAGCAAGGCGGCGGCCGGCCCTCCATCGCCTGCGAAGCCTCCGATGGCTGCCCCGACGCCGGTGGGGATCAGGTGGACGACGGTGAACACCAGCGTGCCCCCTCGATCACGAGCACCTCGCCACGGGCCTCGACGATGGCCCAGCGGAGCGGGACCGGGCCGTCCGCCGCCAGCGCGGCTTCCAGGGCGGGCAGCCAGGGCAGGCGCGGGGGCCGGACCACCTCCAGGCGAAAGGGCTCGACGCTCACGCTCCGCGCCCCATCTCACACCCCGCGCACCCACCGGGGCACGCCCGGGCGGCGGGTGTGACGGCCCGGCAGCGGGGACAGGCCTGATCGAAGGAGGCCACAAGGATCGGGCATCCACAGGTGGCGCACGGGGTGGTGGGGCACGCCGGTGGCCGGGCCGGGGCGGCGGCCACCGGGGCCGGGGTGGCCTGCCGCCTGCGCAGGAACGGCAGCATCCTTCAGGCCCCCAGCGCTGCGGCGAGCACCCCGCCGATCGCGAAGGCGA
Source organism: Candidatus Sericytochromatia bacterium (assembly GCA_035284865.1). Taxonomy (GTDB): domain Bacteria; phylum Cyanobacteriota; class Sericytochromatia; order S15B-MN24; family JAQBPE01; genus JAYKHL01. The sequence continues at coordinate 18,180 of JAYKHL010000221.1, forward strand.
GCACCCAGGAGCCACCCCAGAGCACGGCGGCCTCTCGCCAGCCGCGTTCCTTGAAGAGCACCACCACCGTCGCGATGCAGGGCACGAAGAGGGTGATGACGACCAGGGCCACGACGATCTGGGCCGGAGCCAGCGGCATGTCCGTCAGCCCGGCCGCACCGAAATCGCGGCGGATCAGCCCCATCAGGAAGGCGGCGGCTGCCTCCTGGGGCAGGTGAAGCAGGCCCACGACGAGGGGCGCCAGGCCACGGCTGATGAGCGTCAGCAGCCCCGTCACCTTGCAAACACCCACCACCAGGGCGGCGAGGAGGAACAGCGGGACGGCCTCCTGCAGGAACGCCACCGACTTCGTCAGCGTCTTGCGACCGACGTTGCGCCACTGGGGCAGGCGCAGCGGGGGCAGGTCGATCAGCAGGGCGGAGGACTTGCCCGGCAGGAGGTGGTCCAGCACGGTGCCAAGCACCACCAGCACCCCCAGCATCGTGCCGACGTATGCCGCCCAGGCCATCCAGCTGCCCGTCTTGCCGAGCAACCCGAGGATGACGCCCAGCTGGGCCGAACATGGAATGGTGAGGCCCAGGATGGCGGTGGCGATGGTCTTCTCGCGCTGGGTGCCCAGCAGCCTCGTGGTGATGGTTGCCATCGTCACGCAGCCGAAGCCGATGATGAGCGGGATGACGGCCCGGCCATTCAGCCCGATGGCAGAGAGGGCGCGGTCCACCAGCACTGCCAGCCGCGGGAGGTAGCCCGTATCCTCCAGCACCGCCAGGAACAGGTAGAAGCCGACCACCAGGGGGAGCAGCAAGCCGAACACGTAGGTCACGGTCATCGTCAGCAGGCCGAACTCCCCCACGAGGATCTCGTGCAGGGCGCCCGCGGGCAGCCACGCCGAGACGAGGCCACGCATCCAGGGCTCGTAAAGGCCCTGCATCAGCTGCCCCTCGGTGACCTCCACCAGCCGCTGTGCGACCAGATCCCCCACCAGCACGTAGAGCAGGGCCATCACGACAAGGGCCGCGATGGTGCCCCAAACCGGGGTCAGCAGCCAGCGCCCCACCCGGGTGCTCAGGCGGACGCCCAGGCTGGCCGAGGTGGTGGCGGTCGCGACGATCGCATCCGCGCGCTCGCGGCGGGCGGTGTACACCTCGTCGCGGCGGTCCACCCCGGGGGCGGCCGGGTCCAGGCCGAGCCGCTGGGCCACGACGGGGTCGCCCTCCAGGGCCAGCAGCCGCTCTTGCCGGCTGCCGGCCTCGCCGGGCAGCGCGGCCAGCCAGCCCGTCACCAGAGGGTCCGCGTGGCCCGGACAGGCTTCCTGGAGCCGGGCCTTCACGGTGTCCAGCCCCTCGCCCCGGATGGCCACGCAGGGAATGACGGGGACCCCCAGGAGGCCTGCGAGGGCGTCCACATCGATACGCACGCCGGTGGCCTCGGCCTCGTCCATCTGGTTCAACGCCACCACCATCGGCAGCCCCATATCCAGCAACTGGAGGGTCAGGAACAGGTCGCGCTCCAGCGTCGGGGCTGCCACAACGTTCAGGATGAGGTCCGCGCTCAGCACGATGTCCCGTGCGACACGCTCCTCGTCGTTGAACGAGCCGACGCCGTAAACGCCGGGGGTGTCGAGCACCGACAGCCCGGCATGGTGGCCTCGGCTCACGTCGACGGTGGTGCCGGGGTAGTTGGCGACGTCAACGTACAGCCCCGTGAGGGCGTTGAAGACGACCGACTTCCCGACGTTCGGGTTGCCGACGAGGACCAGGCGCCGCTCGGGGGCTGCCGTGAGGCGGGCAGTCGTCACGCGCCCAGGACCTCCACCAGGATGGCCCCGGCCAGGGGGCGGCCGATGGCGATCTCCTGGTTGGCTCGCCCGAGCACGATCGGCCCGCGGGGCAAGGTTGCCTGGCAGATGGCTTCGGCGCCCTCGCCGAGGCCGAGCCGCAGGGCCTGGGAGCGCACGTCCGCGGCAGGGATGCCCTGGATGCGGATGCGCTGGCCCGGTCTTACCTGGTCGAGCGTCATCGTCCGTTCCTTTCGACGAGGCACGCTGGGCACGTGCCGAAGACCTTGAGTTGCACGTCGTGGAGCTTGTAGCCGTGAGCCTCCGCGACGTCGCGGCCGAGTTCGAGCAGGGGGGCCTGCTCGAACTCGATGGTGCCACTGCAGGCCGTGCAGATGAGGTGGTGGTGAGGCGCTGCCTCCCGGGTGGCAAGCTCGTAGTGCTTGTGGCCTTCAGCAAAGTCCAGTTCCCGGAGCAGGCCGAGCGAGGCCAGCAGCTTGAGCGTGCGGTAGGTGGTGGCCAGGCCGATGCCACATCCGTCCTGCTTCAGCCTCAACTGAAGCTCTTCGGCGCTCAGGTGGGTGCCCTCGGGCAGGCCGTGGAAAATCCGCAGGATGGTGTCGCGCTGCGGCGTGACGCGGTAGCCGCTCTGGCGGAGGTTTTCCTGGGCGTGGCTGAGGTCGGTGCGGAGGGTCATCGGCTTTTGAGAATTATTATCACCTGGCCCATGCTGACCGCCCGGAGGGATTCTGTCAATGGTCAGGGCCCGCCTGAGCGGCCTGCTGGCGCCGCCGGGGGCCATGGCTTCACAAAACGACACGTTCTTGCGGGGCCGGGCGCGTTACGGCGAGGCTTGCTGGGCACATGGTGGAGATGGTGGGGATGGCCGGTTGGCGCTGATGGAGGGGGAGATGGACCGGTACCGCTCGGTGCTGTGGGGTAGCCTGGTGGCCCTGTTGATGTCCTTCAGCTGTTCGCGGTCTCCCCTGGCGGCCATGCACCGGCTGTTCGATGGGGGGGCTGCCCGGGCTGCCGAGGCCGGCACGACGGAGCTCGAGGCGGCCTTGCAGCGGGCCGACCGGTTCTTCATCAGCCAGTACCGACACGCCCGCTGGAACCCCAACGAGCCCCGCCGGGCGAACGCCAACTGCGGCCCCACCTCCCTCGCGATGGCCCTCTGCGCCTACGGGTTGCGACCTGACGTGCAGGAGGCGCCCGACCAGGCCGCCCTCATCCGACGCGTGCGGCGGGCCATGACGGGGGCCGTGCAGGAGGGCGTCTGGACCTACCCCGTCGAGATCGCGGCCGGGGCCCGGATGTTTGGCCTGCACGCTGAGTTCGTCCATGGTCTCGGGGCCATCCGGGAGGCCATGCGGGCCCCGGGCCGGCTGGTGGTCTTGAACCTCAACCCCACGCCCGCCTATGTGGACCAGCTGGCGAGCCGCTACGATGGGGGTCACTTCGCGCTGCTCACGGCCATCGATGGGGACCGTGCCACGCTGTGTGATCCGCTCGCGGCGGGGCCGATGGTGGTCACGCTGGCCCAGCTGGGGCAGGCGCTGACCACACCCCTGGGGCACCACGCCGATGGTCGCGTGATCCCCCCGTTCAACGGAGGCGTGCTGGTGTGGCCCTGAAGAATCCCGATCGCTCCGATTGCATGCGGCGGCCTCGTTCGGTATACTGGCACCAGTCCTCTTGACCTCATCTTGCCCGCACCTTAGCCATAGGCTAACAGAGCCGGGTCAAGCCCCTGAGCAAAGCCCACCGGCGGCCCCGGAGCGCGCCGACGGTCGCTGCGCAGACCACCGAACACCACGTTTTTGGAGCGAGATTGAACCATGGCCAAGCGCATCAAGTCGGGCATCAAGCGCGTTGAAATCGCCGAGCGGAACCGCCAGCGCAACATCGCGGTGAAGTCCGAGGTGAAGACCCGCATCAAGCAAGTGAAGGCCGCGATTGACGGCCAGGGCGAGGTGCCCGTCGCCACCGTGACGGCCATCAGCGCCATCGACCGCGCGGCCCGCAAGGGCGTCATCCACCCCAACAAGGCGGCGCGGTTGAAGTCCCGCATGATGAAGAGGGTGAACGCGGTCGCAGCTCAGGCCTGAGCCCCGCCGCACGAGACCCCGCCGCCCTGGCGGGGTCTTTCATTTTCAGCTCACCCTCAGGAGGGCTCCGAATCCCGATGCGCCTGGTCACCATTGAACTCCAGACCGTCCTGGGTCGCCACCGACGGCTTGGCATGCCCCTCCGGGACGGCGTGCTGGACCTCAACCTGGCCACCGCCTGGCGGCTGTTGCAGGCCGGTGAGCCCGCCTGGCGTGCCGTGGCAGATGTGCTTTGCCCGCCGGACCTGGTGGCCTTCCTGGCGGTGGGACCTCGGGCCTTTCAGGAGCTTCAGGCCACCCTGGCCGCGCTCGAGGGCCTCGACGTGTTGCCTCCAGGCCCGGAGGACGCGAGGCTCTGGCACCCCGCGGGCTCGTTCACCCTGCTGGCCCCGGTGCCCTGCCCGCAGAGCCTCCGCGACTTCTACGCCTTCGAGGAGCACGTGCGCACCGGGTTCGCCCGGCGGGGCGAGGCCATCCCTGATCCCTGGTACGAGCTGCCCGTCTATTACAAGGGCAACCACCGCACGATGCTGGGCCCTGACGCCCTTCTCCCCTGGCCTCGCTACACCCAGCGGCTCGACTTCGAGCTGGAGGTGGCGGTCGTGATCGGCCGTGAGGGGCGGAACATTGCCGTGGAGGACGCGGAATCCTACATCGCGGGCTTCACGATCCTGAACGACGTCTCCGCGCGCGACATTCAGCGCAAGGAGATGGCCTGTCGGCTCGGCCCGGCGAAGGGCAAGGATTTCGCGACCGTGCTCGGCCCCTGGCTCGTCACGCCCGACGAGCTCGAGCGCCGGAGCCCGTGGCCGGCCACCATCCGGGTCAACGGCGAGGTGTGGTCCGAGAGTGATGCCGGCAACCCTTACTGGAGCTTTGCACAGATGATCGCCCACGTGTCGATGGACGAGACCCTGTACCCGGGAGACGTGCTGGCATCCGGCACGGTGGGGCGGGGCTGCGGCCTCGAACTCGACCGCTGGATCGAGCCGGGCGACGTGGTCGAGCTTGAGGTCGCAGGCCTCGGCACCTTGCGAAACGTGGTGGGGCCCAGGAGCGAGGCGCCGATGCCCCTGCTGAGGCCGGGCGCCGAGGCCCGCGCCTGACGAGGAGACACGCTGATGGAAGACCTGTTCATGCTTGCCAAGGGGCGCTACGCGCCGCAGGCCCACGTGGGTCTCCCGGAGGGCACCTTCGAGGAGGAGCACGGTCGGAACGGCTTCTTCGGGCGGGTGTCCCACCTGTACCACGCGCACCCTCCCACCAGCTGGCTCCGCATCGAGGGTCCGCTGAGGCCGCGCGCCCTGAATGCCCTGGCCCTGGTGCCGGGGGACGCGGAGGACCCCCGGGGAACGCCGGTGACCTTCCTTGAGAACGAGGACGTGGCGCTGCGCATCTCGCGCCGCAGGGCCCCGATGCCCTATGCCTACCGCAACGGAGACGGCGATGAGGTCTGGTTCGTGCACCGCGGCGGCGGGCGCCTGGAGACCGACTATGGGCCTCTGGTGCTCGAGGAGGGCGACTACGTGGTGCTTCCCCGCGGCACGACCTATCGCTACACGCCCACCAGCGAGGACCCTGTGGTGCTGGTCATCGAGTCTGCCTCCGAGGTGCGGTTGCCCGATCGCGGGATGCTGGGTCGCAACGCACTGTTCGATCCCGGGGTGATTGTCACGCCGAGCCCGGCGCCCTCCCTCGCAGCGGGTGGAGAGTGGGAGCTGGTCATCCGGCGTGCGGGGGCGCACACCTCGGTGTTCTACCCGTTCGATCCGATCGACACGGTGGGGTGGAAGGGCGACCTCACGCCCTGGAAGCTGAACGTGCGTGACTTTCGGCCGGTGATGAGCCACCGCTATCACCTGCCGCCCAGCGTCCACACCACGATGCTCGGCCACAACTTCGTGGTGTGCACCTTCGCGCCGCGGCCGCTGGAGGAGGACCCGGAGGCCGTGCGCGTGCCCTTTTACCACCGCAACATCGACTTCGACGAGGTCATCTTCTACCACGCGGGCGACTTCTTCAGCCGCGACGGGATCGCGCCGGGGATGGTGACGTATCACCCCGTCGGCATCCACCACGGCCCGCACCCCAAGGCGATGGCTGCGAGCTGGACCAAGACGGCCACCCAGGAGTACGCCGTGATGGTCGACACCCGGCGTCCCCTGCGGCTCTCCGAGGAGGCTGCCCGTGTCGAGTGGGGGGACTACTGGGCCTCGTGGGGGGCCCGTGAGCTGGCCCAGGAGGCGTCGTCATGATCCTCGATCCCGCTGCCGGCACCTGGAACGACGCCTACCGCCTCATCACGAGCGTCGTTGTTCCGCGCCCCATCGCCTTCGTCTCCACGTTGAGCCCGGCTGGGGTGCCCAACCTGGCTCCCTTCAGTTTTTTCACCGTGGTGTGCGCCAACCCGCTCACGATCTGCTTTGCGCCGATGCGCCGGGGTCCCACTGCCGAGAAGAAGGACACCCTGAAGAACCTCGAGGCATCCGGTGAGTTTGTGGTGAACGTTGTGGACGAGCGCTGGGCGGACGCGATGAACCTCACGTCCGCGGATTTCTCGCCGGAGGTCAGCGAGTTCGAGGCCGCCCGGCTCACCCCAGCGCCGTGTGAGCTGGTTCGCGCGCCCCGCGTGCTGGAGTCGCCCGTGAGCCTGGAGTGTGTGACCCAGCAGGTCATCGAGGTCGGTGAGGGCCCCGGCAGCGGAAGCCTGGTGCTGGGCACGGTGGTGCGGGCCCACGTGCGGGATGAACTCTATGCGGGGGGCCTGGTGAAGCCCGGAGAGGGATGGCAGCCCATCGCCCGCTGTGGTGGCGCCACCTACCTCCGGCTGACGGACACCTTCGAGCTGGCCCGACCTGCCAAGGCCCCTTAGGCCCTCGAACACCGCTTCGCCCGGCGGCTGGCGACGTGGGCCTCAGGGCTCTGCCATCGGCTGGCCCCTCAGCACCTCGACATCCTCGTCGCCGAGTGGCTCCTCCAGCCCCAGGTCTGTCAGCATGACGACGTCGAGGCGGGGAGGGCGCTGGGCGCGGGTGCCCGCGGGCACGATCAGCGCGCGGCCGTCGTCGAAGCGCATGCCTCGCCCAGGGACGATCAGGCGCGTGTCCAGCACGGCCTCGGGGTCCTCTCCGGGGATGTACTCGTAGGCCTGCACCGAGCCGTCACGCGGGTCGAAGAGGACGTCGCTGATGCAGCCGAGCAGGTGGCTGGCCTCGTCCTCTATCCACATCCCCACCACCGTGGCCCTGGCGAGGAGCAACGGCCCGTCATCCCCCGGGGGGTGCATGTCAAGCCCCCGACACGTGCCGATCTCGTCCTCCACCGTCGCCACCTCTGGCGTCAGCTCCAGCAGATCCTGCACCGGCAGCGGCTCGCCGTGCACCAGCACCTGCGCGTCGTCCCAGGCCACCTGAAAGGACACCAGGCGGTGCTCTCCTGGGTCCAACCAGGCGTCCCGGATCGTCCCGAGGCGCACCCCTCGCAAGGTCTGGATCGCAACATCCACCATCCCCAACAGGCTCCGCTGCATCGTGTCTGGCCTCCCGTGCTCCCGCTGTCGTCATCCTAGCGGGTGGACGCAGGGGGCACACCGGGCGACCGGGGCCAGCGGCCCGGCTCAGCCTGCAGCCGCCTGGCGGACCCGCTGCCGGACGCCTCGGATGACGTCCGGCAGCACCGAGCGGGTGGCGAATTCGATCAGCCAGCTGGGCACGATGTCCAGCCAGGGGTCTACCGTCAGGTGGTACTGCAGCCGCGTCCGGTCCGTGCCGACCGGGGTCATCTGCCAGTAGCCCCGCTCGAACCGCAGGTTGCCGTCCGCCATGGTCCAGGCCACGTTGCCCCGCTGCTTGCGCTCGACGTTGATGTTCACCATCCAGTGGTGGTGAAGGGGCCAGGGCGGCTGCATCTTCACGAACTGCCATGTCGTGTGCCGGCTGCGCTTTCGGATGCCCGACTCCACCACCATCGGGAGGAACTGATGGTACCGGTCGTAACTGGTGACGGCCCGCCACACCCGCTCGAAGGGGGCCTCGACCAGGCCATAGACATCGAGGTGGTAGATGGGGTGGCGGTTGACCAGGTGCACCACGATCTCCCCCCGCGTCAGGGCATCTTCCTGCAGGGACGTCGGGGGGGTGGTGATCTCGGCCTTCGGGTCGTCGGCCGCGCGGGCGGGCGCGGTGGCAAGGGCGAGGATCAGGAGGGCTGTCGGGATGGGGCGGGTCATCACGTGGGGGGAGGCTCGGCGAGGTGGCGGTCTGCCAGCCTGGCCACAGGGGGGGGAGCCAGGCCACGGACCTGGAGTTGTCGCATGGCCTCATAAGCAATGACGGCCACGGCGTTCGAAAGGTTCAAGCTGCGCACCGGCCCCCAATGGGGAATGCGAACCGTGCGTGCTTCCTGGCCGGCCAGCAAGGCGGCCGGCAGCCCGGAGGTCTCCTTGCCGAAGACCAGGAAGTCCCCGGGCTCGAAGGCCCAGTCGGTGTGGAGCAGGTGGGCCCGCGCGCTGGTGTAGACCCAGCGGGCCTCCGGGTGCCCGGCCTGCAGGGCGTCGAGGCTCAGGTGGCGCTCGAGCCGGACGGCAGGCCAGTAATCAAGGCCGGCGCGCTTCAGGTGGCGATCCGAGATGGAGAACCCCAGGGGCTCCACCAGGTGGAGCCTGGCGTCCAGGCCGGCGCACAGGCGTGCCACGTTGCCCGTGTTGGGGGGGATCTCCGGCTCGACAAGGACGATGTTCAACACCCGCCCAGTATACCCGGCGGGCTGCCTTCAACTGTTCTCTCCGTCGGTTCTCGGGTACACTGAGGCCGTCCGCGCGACGCCTTTCTCGCGCCGGTTGGAGCCCACGACGAAGCCGATGTCGCGCCCCCTTCTTGCCCTGTTGCTGTCGCTGGCCTTGCTGGGTGGGGCCCCCTGTCAGGCGCAGCCGGCTCCTCCGGAGCCGGAGGTGCGCTACGAGGCCTCCTCCGGGGCGCTCTCGGTGCCCTGGCACGAGGGCGTGCCTGCCATCCGCGAGTACGCCCGACCGCCACGCCTGACGGTGGTCGTGCCCTGGACGGCCCGCATGATGGAGGGGGACTGGGAGACGACTGGGGGGCCTGTGAAGCGGGTGCTCGTTCGGCGTGATGGCCTGAACGCCCGCGTGGAGGCGCTGCTTCATCGACCCCTCCGCGGCGCCTGGCGCGCGCGGGCCACGCGGGGGTTCCTGGTGTTGGAGCTGGCGTCCCCAGCCCCCTCGCCGCCTGCCGCCGTGCCGAGGCCGACGCCCAAGCCCACGCCGAGGCCGACGCCCAAGCCCACGCCGAGGCCGACGCCCAAGCCCACGCCGAGGCCGACGCCCAAGCCGACGCCCAAGCCGACGCCGAAGCCGACGCCTGGGGATCGGTGCTGATCAAGCGCTCCAGCACTTGGCGGAACTCGCCA
>JAYKHL010000222.1:0-8146 GCA_035284865.1 Candidatus Sericytochromatia bacterium
CCTCGAGCTGGTGCTGACGGCCGACGGCCAGCCAGGCATCCCCGTACGCGTCGGCGACCACGTGACCTTCACGCGCGCCACGCGCTACGCTCGGCTGGTGAAGTTCGATCGCATCGACTTCTTCGCGCGCCTGCAGAGCAAGCTGAACTGGGGGCCCGTCCGGCGGCCGGGGTAGTCAGCTCAACGCCTCCCGGACGCTGGCCTTGGCGGCCTTGTAGAAGTCGCTGCGCTTCACGAGGGCATCTGTCACCATGAAAGCGCCGATGCCCAGCACCGCCGAGGCAATCGTCAGGGCGGGGCCGGCCCCCAGGACGGTGCCCAGGGCGATCGTCCCCAGGGTCGAGACGGTGGCCCCTGCGGCGCCGCCGACCACGTTGGACACGAGGTCGCCCGCGATCGTCGCCCCGGCGTCCGGGACGCTCGACTTCCGCAGCAACACGGCGCCCACGTTCCAGCCCACGGACAGGATGCCCGTGAACCACAGCGCGCCCCGCACGTTGCCGGCCACCGAGGCCCCGACGGCCCGCGTGGCGGCGTAGGCCTTGCCCGCGGCCGTGGTCCGGCCAGCCACCTGGGTGTAGGCATCGGCGCCGAGCCCCGCGGCCTCGAGCCTGTCGGCCATGCGCTGGAGGGCTTCCTCCCGCGTGGCGGCGGGCGCGGGGAGCATGGGCGGGGGCGCCGCGGCTGGCTGGCGGATCGTGGTCATCGGGGCAGGCTCCGGGCAACGCGAGGGGACGGGCATGTTGTCGGGTCACCCGGGTCGAGGGCTTCTTATCTGGTGGTTAATTTGCTGTTAATTATGCGTCAGGGGAAGGGCGGCGCTGCGCCCCTCACAGGTCTGCCGCCGGGATTCGCTTGATCTGCCGGTTCTCCCCGTCCAGGAAGTAGAGGTCCCCCACCGGGCTGAACTGCAGGCTGCGGGCGCCCTTCAGCCCGTCGTTCACGCCCGTGCCCGTGAAGGCTCGTCCCCCGGGGCCGGCCACCACCTCCGTCTGGCCGGTGCGCGGATCCCAGCGGCGGATCACGCCCTTGTATTCCCCTTCGTACCAGCGCCCGAGGACGTCGACCGCCTCGGGGAACACCGCCTCCGGGGGCAGGGGCGCCTGGAAGATGCCCGCGACCACGGGAACGATGACGCGCGTCTCGCTCTTGAAATCCGCGCTGTAGGTGGTCTTCACCACGTGAAGCGTGCCGTCCGCGGTGAAGCCAAGGCGTTTTCCCGCCTTGCTGTAGCCCAGGAAGTCGATGCCCGCCTTGATGACGGCCTCGCTGAGGACCTCCTGCGTGGCGCCGTCCGGGCTCAGCACCACCACGTGTTCCCTGGGGCTCAGCCCCTCGAAGCGCTGTTCGACCAGCCAGAGGGCCCCGTTCGGGGCCACGACCATCTCGGCGATGTTGGCGGGCGCCCGGTAGTAAGGCGCCAGGTTGCCGCCGACCGAGACCGTGAACAGGGCGTCGCAGTCCAGGTCTCCCCGGGTGGACATCGGCACCCGGTTCCCCCGCAGCAAGACGGTGCCGTCGGGCAGCACCACCACACGGTCGACGTTGAAGGGAGCGCCGCCTTTGGGATCGGGAATGGCCTGGATGGCCGTGATGCTGCTTGGCTCCTCGCCGAGGCGCTGACGCGAGAGGACGCCGTCCGCTGCAAGGAGCATCTCGCCCCCTGGCTCGAAGCCGTAGCCCATCGGGATCGCCGAGCCCAACGGGTAGGTCGCGGCGGGGCGTGTGCCGGCGAGGACCTCCTCGGAGGAATCACTCCGCCGCATCACCTGTCCGTCCCGCGCCAGCAGGATGCTGCCCTGGCTATCGACGGTGAACGTCCCCAGGGCAGGCACCTCCGGGCGCACCGGGTCCGTGGCACTGCCCGGGCCAACGCGTTCCCGCATCTGGCCGGCGCTGTCGGTGTAAAAGGTGCGGCCGGCCGTGTCGAGCCGCGGCCAGCGGCCGCCGTTCGGCAACGACTCGAGGCGCTGCACCTGGCCCGTTGTGGGCTCCACCTCCCAGACGCCGGGTACGGGCCTGCCGTCCATGCCGCCGCACCGGATGCGGCCGTCTGGCAACGCCACCGCCACCTGGAGCGAGCCGATGACGTCGGTCAACACGGGGCCTGCGACCGCCGCCTTGCCAGGCTCCCAGAACCAGGTCCGGGCTCCCGCCCCGGTGCGCCTGCCAAGCAGCCAGAAGCGCTTCGCGTCGAGCGCCACCGCGGCCTCGAGCTCCGGCACGTCTGGCGTCAGGCGCTCGAGCACCCCCTCGAGCGACAGCCTCCACAGCCGCTCGCGCCCCGACAGCCAGGTCTCCTGGGCCAGCAGCCGGCCGTCCGGTAGCCACGTGAGCCTGTCGATGGGCCCGATGTCATCCGCAGCTGCCACGCCCTCCTTGCGGCCTGCCAGCGTGCGCACCGTGCCGTCCTTCTCCAGGCGCCAGATGCGCCGGTCGCCGCGGGCGTTGATCACCAGCGTGCCATCCGGCGCCTCCAGGACGTGCTGGGCATCCGGCATGGGCACCCGCAGGCCCGGTAAGCCCTCGCCGAGGTCGGACAGCCCGGCCACGATCAGCAGCTTCTTGACCACCTCCATCTGGCCGTCGAGGCGGGAATCCTGCTTCCGAAGAGCCTCCACGGAGGCCGCGGCGGCGGCCTGGGTCAGCGTCACGGCGCTGAGGTTGGCCGCTGCCGTCGCGGCGATGGCCACCGTCTCGGCCTCCACCGGGGCCGGCAGCCGGTCCAGCGTGGCCTGGGGGTCCGGCTGAGGCTTGACGAACTTCTCCAGCACGTAAGCGGCCACCAGCGTGGTGGGCACCGTCATGTCGCCCTCCCGCACGCCGGCCGCGATGATGCGTTGGAGCGCCGCCTGCTGGGCCGAACGCCCTGCCTGCACCACCACGTGGTGGGCAGGCAGGGGAGCGGTGAAGGTGTAGCGGCCCGTGGCGTCGGTGCGCGTTCGCAGCTCCCGCCCGTCCGGCGCCCTGACGATGGCCCCGGTGGCGTCGAGCACGGCCACCTCCACGTTCGCGACCAGCGCCTCGGCCTCGGGCGGAGCCTGACCGAGCCGGTAGCCAGCCACGCGCTCGCCGAGCAGCCCGCCGCCGTTGTTGCTGACAATACCGCCGCCGTTGTTGCTGACAATCGCGCCTCCCATGTCACCGATCAGCCGCACGGGGGCCCTGACGAGCCCGGACAACGTCGCCGCCACGCGGGCCGGGGCTTCGGTGCCGAGGGGCTGGGGGGAGGCCGGCCCGACGGGGGGAGGGGAGCCCTGGGCGGGCGAGGGGGTGGCAGCGGCCTGTCCGGGCGGGAGCGCCGTCGCTTCGGGCAGAGGCGGCTGCTGGGGCCGTGCGGCGCGCGACCTGACGCCAGGTGGCCCCGGGGCCGGGGTGGGCAGGCACCCCACCTGGGCCAGGAGCAGCACGCCGAGCAAGGCCCGGAGAGAGCACGCGTGTCTCATCACCAACCCTTGTTCCCGGCAGCCGGGCCCTTCAAGCGGAGGGGGTCAGCGCCTGCGGCTCCCGGCCTGCCGCCCCACCACGGGGGCGGCCACCATCCCCGCGATGCCCTGGAAGGCCTCCTCGAAGGCCTCGCTGGGCGCCACCCCGAGGTGGGCCTTCAGGGCCTTGCGGCAGTCCCAGTAGACCTGTCGGAGGCGCTCGAGGCGGCCGCTCAGCACGTGCAGCCGCAGCTGCATCACGTAAAGCTCCTCGTCGCACGGGGAGGCAGAGATGGCGCGCGTCAGCCAGCCCTCGGCCTGGGCAAGCTCCCCCTGCTCGCGGTGGTGTTGCACGAGCCAGCTCATGGCTCGGGTGACGCGGGCCGTCAGCCCGTCGCGCTCCACGTGGAAGTGGTCGAGGAAGAACCCGTCTGGCAGCAGCGGGCCGGGGTACAGGGCCAGGGCCCGGGTGTAGGCCTCGGCGGCTCCTGTCGCCTGCGAGGCCGCGAGGCGCTCCGCCTCGGCGAGGGCGCCCTCGAGCAAGGCCAGGTCTGTGGGCGCCACGGCGGACCAGTCCAGCACGTAGCGATCGTCCTGGAAGCGGACGAAGCGGGAGTCCTGTCCGCGTGTCAGCCCGGGCTCCAGGCCGCGCCGCAGCTCCACGATGTCTCCCTGCAGCGCCTTCTGGCTGCCGGCCGTGAAGGTCCGGGCGCCCAGCGCCGCGGCCAGGTCTGCCGCCCGCAGGCCTCGCGGGGTGACGGCCAGCGCCGCCAGCACGAGCCTGGGCTTCCGCCGCAGCTCGGCATCGAGCCGGACCCCGTTCAGCCTGACCTCGAAGCCGCCCAGGCAGCGGACCGTCAGCGTGGCCCCTGCGGCCGGGGCGGCGGGCGCGGCGGGCGCCTGGCCCGGGCCTGCCAGCTCAGCCCCCAGGCCGGGGTCCTCGCCGGCCAGGAAGGCGTAGCCCTGGCGGGCGGCGATCGCCAGGGCCTCGGCGAGCGCCGCCTCCGCGCGGCCAGCGGCGCCCAGCCGCCGGGCACAGGCAGCCTCGATCCGGCGCCCCCGCGCCAGGTGCAGCGCGGCCCCCTGCGCCAGCAGCTCGGGCAGGGCCCGGCCCAGCACCGCCAGGGCCTCGGCCGGCGCGTCGCGCGCCAGCAGGGCCCGGGCCCAGGGCACCATCAGGGCCAGGTCATGGATGCTCGTGCCGTCGAGCTCGCCGAGGGCCGCGATCAGCGCCTCCACGCGCTGGGGCTGCTGCCGCGCCAGGTGCATCCAGAGCTGGGGCTCCAGCGCGACCTTGCGGCCCTCCGCGTGGCCGGCCTCGTCGAAGGTGGCAAAGGCACGCGACAGCTCCGCCTCCGCCTCCCGCCACTCGCCCCGGGCGGTGCGCCAGCGCCCCAGCACGGTGTGGGCGATGCCCCGCTCGTGGAAGTCCAGGGCGTCCGCCCAGGTGGGGGGCAGGCCGCGGAGCAGCCCGTCGGCCTCGCTCGACTCCCCGGTGAGCAGCGCCACGTTCGCGCGCAGGAAGGTCAGGAACTGCCGGTAGGCCAGGAAGCGCCACTGCTCGGCCAAGGCGATCGCCCGGTCTGCATGCCGGCGGGCCGCGTCGAGCTCCCCTTGGTACAGCGCCAGCGTGTGGAGGTTCATCAGGGCCGTGGCCTGGCAGGCCGCCACCTCCGCGTTGCCCTCGGCCGGCAGGGTCAGCACCGCCTCGTTGCAGGCCCGCATCTGGGCCAGGTTGCCGCGGCCCTCGGAGGCGACGCCCCGCACGAGCTCCAGGTCGGCCAGGTCCTCGGGCCGGGCCGACCCCCGCTGGCCCAGCAGGGCCTCGACGAGCCCGTCGAAGCGCGCCCAGTGGCCGGCGAACATCGCCAGCGTGGCCTGGCGCACGCCGACCTTGAAGGCCCCGGCGGCCTCCGCACCGGCCTCGAACCCTGCCCGGGCCCGCTCGTAGGCCGCCTCGGCCTCCACCTGCGCCCCCTGGCGAATGAGCACGTGGCCGCGCCAGAGCTGGAGCCAGGGCTCCGCGGCGACCACGGGGGCCGGGATGGCCTCCAGCCAGCGCGCCACGGCGCCCGCGCGTCCGTAGAGCATGAGGCCCGGGAACACCCGGTTGCAGGCGGCCACGGCGGCCGGCCAGTCGGCCAGCGCGAGCCAGTGCGGCAGGGCAAGCTCGTCGTCGCCGTGGGCGGCGTGGTAGGCCGCGGCCCGCTCGTGCCGCGAGGCCCGCTCCGTCGGGGGCAGCACCCGGGCCGCCTCGGCCTGCACGAAGGCCGCCAGGTGCGCGGGAAAGCGCCAGCCCTCGCCCGCCCGGTTGATCAGCAGGTGGGTCTCCAGCTCCGCCAGGCGCTCGGCGGGGGCGGGCTCGTCGAGCACCGCGCGGAGGGCCTCCTCCGTCAGGGTGTGGAGCACGGAGGCGCGCAGCATGAAGGCCTGGCGATCGGGCGGCTGGGCGTGCCAGCACTCCTCGGCGACGTAGGCCGTGAGCCCCTCGAGGCCGCCCGAGACCTGGTCGAAGCGGGGGGCCTCCCCCGTGCTGGCCGCCAGCAGCCCGAGGCCCAGTGGCCAGCCGTCGAGGCGCTCCAGCTGGGTGCGCCAGCTTGCGGGCAGCTCCCCGTCCCCGAGGCCCGCCCGCACCCGGACCAAGGCCTCCGCCTCGGCGGGGGAGAAGCGCAGCTCGTCGGGCCCCAGCAGCGCCACGAGGCCGCGGGTGCGCAGGCGCGCGAGGGGGGCCTCCAGGCGCTTCCGGGTGGCCAGGAGCAGCCGCATGCCCGGCGGGAGGCGCTCGAAGGCCGCCACGATCGTGGCGGCGAGGCCTGGGTGGCCCTCCTGAACGTGGTGCCAGTCGTCGAGGGCCAGCGTCAGCCCTGGCAGGTTGTAGGCGGCCACGGCCTGCAGGAAGCGCAGCGTCAGCAGCCGTGGCTCCGCCTGCCCTGACAGCAACAGGGGCTCGAGCTCCTGCCCGAAGTCGGGGATGTGGCTGCGCATGCCGTCGAGGAGCCGCGTGAAGAAGGCGCCCGGGTCCGCGTCGAACGGGTCGAGGGAGAGCCAGACGCCAAGGGCCTCCGGGTGGCGCTGGGCGAGGGCCTGCAGCGCCACCGTCTTGCCGTAGCCGGGCCCGGCGGCCAGCACCACCACGGGGGGCAGCGGGGCCTCTGCAGGCAGCAGGGCGCGGGCCAGGGTGCCCGGCGGCGGGGGCGGGGCGGCGAAGGTCTGGGAGGTGGGCCAGAGCGTGGTCATGCGTGATCACGACGTACCCCGGGGGCGGGAGCGGGGCACGTCCCTGCCGCGGCGGTGTTGCCTGCCGTGGTCCTCCCTGCAGGCGGGGGTACAATTCGGGCCTGTCCCCCGCTGGAAGGTGAACCGCATGACCGACGCCCACTATGACCTTGCCATCCTCGGCGCCGGCTCCGCCGGCTACTGGGCCGCCCGCACCGCGGGGGCTGCCGGTGCGAAGGTCGCCCTGCTCGACCCGGGCCCCCTCGGGGGCCTGTGCATCCTGCGCGGCTGCATGCCGACCAAGGCCCTGCTGCGCAGCACGGAGGTGCTGCACCTCGCCCACCACGCCCAGGAGGTCGGCGTGAAGCTGGGCTCCGTGGGCTTCGACCTGGCGCGCATCATGGCCCGCAAGGCCCACTGGGTGGAGGACTTCGCGAGCTACCGGCGGGCCGGCATCCAGGGGCAGGATGGCTTCACGTGGCTCGCCGAGCGAGGCTCCTTCCTCGATCCCCACACGCTTCAAGCGGGAGACCAGCGCCTCACGGCCGACCAGGTGATCGTGGCGACGGGATCGCGCCCCTGGGTGCCCGACATCCCTGGCCTCGTCGACGCGGGCTACTGGACGAGCGACGATGTCCTGGCGCTGGAGGCGCTGCCTGCTTCGGTCGTGGTCATCGGCGGCGGCGTCATCGCGCTGGAGCTCGGGCAGTTCCTGGCCCGGCTGGGCGTGCAGACCAGCCTGGCCGTGCGGGCGGAGCGGCTGCTCGCCGGCGAGGACCCGGAGGTCTCGGCCGAGGTGGCGCGCTGCTTCGCCAACGAGGGCCTCCGGGTCGAGGCCCGGCTCACCTTCGTCCGCGTCGAGCGGCGCGGAGACCGGCGCATCGTCCACGTCGAGCGCGACGGCGTGCCGTTCACGCTGGAGGCCGAGGCGATCCTGGTCGCCACCGGGCGGGTGCCGGCGGTGGATGGCCTCCACCTCGAGGCGGCAGGCGTCCTGGCCGACGCGCGCCGCATCCCCGTCGACCCCCACCTGCGCACCAGCGCGCGTCACATCTACGCCGTGGGTGACGCGGCCAGCCGCCACCAGCTCGTCCACGTGGCGATCGCCGAGGGCATCTACGCCGCCAGGCACGCGCTGGGGCAGGACCTGCCGCCCTTCGACGACCGCCTGCTGGCCTGGGCCATCTTCTGCGAGCCCAACGTGGCGCGCGTCGGGCTCTCCGAGCTGGAATGTCGTCATGCCGGGATCCCGCACGTCACGGGCAGCTACCCCTTCAACGACCAGGGCAAGGCCCTCGTCGCCAACCGCACGGACGGCTTCGTGAAGGTCGTCGCCCACGCCGACACGGGCGAGATCCTGGGGGCCACCGTGGTGGGGCCTGACGGGGGTGACCTGATCCATGAGATGATCGTCGCCATGTACTTCCGGGCCACGTGCGCCCAGTTCCTGGAGATCCCCCACCTGCACCCGACGCTGGCCGAGATCTGGCTCGAGCCCGTGGAGG
>JAYKHL010000223.1:0-20526 GCA_035284865.1 Candidatus Sericytochromatia bacterium
GGCCAGCCTGGTCCGCTCGCGCTCTCGCTCTTCGACGAGCTGACGAAGATCCAACGCGGCGAGCTGCCCTCCCCCCACGCCCAGCCCCCAGCCGTCGCGCCAGCCACCTGGAACGCGTTCGTGCAGCAGCACGGCGCGCTGATCCTCGAGGCCGTGATGGGGTGGTGCGAGGCCGACTGTCGGGTCTCGCGGCGAGCCTTCGCGTGCGTGCTGCGGGTGATTGCCTCCGCCGCCCCGGAACGGGCCGAGGCCCCCGACCACTGCGACGAGGGGCTGGCAGCCTACACCTGGGCCTGCGAGCGCCTGCGAGAGCGACTTCCCGGGCGCACGGCAGTGGCCTCCGAGGCTGGCTGGCTTCGGGTGCAGCTGCTCGACCTCCGGGCGCTGTATCTGGGTGTGGAGCGAGGCCGCCTCACGCTGCCGAGCGCCCTCGCGGGCGCCACGCCAAACGCCCAGGCCGTGTTTCGGCTGTCGTGTCGGCAGGCCGCGCGGCACCACGTGGGTCACGTCCTCGGCCTGAGCGATGCCGAGCTCGCAGCGGCCGAGGCGGAGGTCCAGGGCCGCCTGGCCCGGGCGGGGCTGACGTGGTGGCCCTGGCGCGAGGCGGGGGCTGCGGGCGGCGGGCTGCCGCTGGAGCCCCTGTGCCGGCGTGGCGAGGAAGTCGCCGCGCTGGTGGAGGGCGGGCTGTCAGCCGAGGCCGAGGCCGCCCTGCGGGGCCACCTGGAGGCCTGCGAGGCCTGCCAGGCACGCCGGGCTGGCCTGGTGGCGACGGCCCCCGCCGCCACAACCACCCGGGCAGTGCCCCCCTGGGTGCTCCGCCCCGTGCTCGACCGCTCCGAGTCCGACGCCCCCGAGCCCGAGGCGGCCCGCGCAGGCCTGCGCGCGCGCCTGATGGCCCAGCCGGACTGGCTGGCTGGGCTGGTCGTGGGCGG
The DNA here is from genome assembly GCA_035284865.1 of Candidatus Sericytochromatia bacterium. Classification (GTDB taxonomy): domain Bacteria; phylum Cyanobacteriota; class Sericytochromatia; order S15B-MN24; family JAQBPE01; genus JAYKHL01. Next base: position 933 of record JAYKHL010000223.1, read on the forward strand.
GGTGCTCTGCGTCTTCCTGCTGCTGGTCGTGCTCCCCCGACAGGACTACGCCAGGCCGGTGACTGTCCCGGAAGACGAGGTCCTGGCCGTGGCCGCAACGCCCCTTTCGGAGGAGCTGGCGCGCCGGCTGGCGGAGGCTCGTCAGCAGCTGCGGAAGGGCAAGATCGAGGCTGCCGTGCAGAACCTCAACGCCGTGCTGGCCCGCCGGCCGGACGAGCAGGAGGCGCGCTGGCTCCTCGCGAGCACCTACGATCGCCTCGGGGACGCCTCCCGCGCGGCCAAGCATTACCGGGTCTACCTCCACGTCCACGATCGTCGCGAGGCGATCGAGGACTCGCGAGCCCGGCGCATCCGCACACGCCTCGGGCAGTGGGCCGACGACGCGCCCTGACGGCGCCCCCCACCCGCGACGACGGGTGGGGTATAACCTCCACAGCACCATGACCCACCCGCTCGAAGACCCGACGCCTGACCCGCCGCCTCCCCCGGAAGACGCCGCCGCCTCGCCGGCCCTGGCGGCCATGCGGGCTGCCATGCAGGCCGCCGCCGAGGCAGCGGACGCGCGCGCCAAGGCCAAGGCGAGCCAGCGCACCCCGCGTCGTGTCGCGGGGGGGCTGGCGTCAGGGGAGGAGGACTACGAGGTGCTGGCCGCCACGGCCCGAGACCCTGACGCGCTCGAGCAGCCGACGCTGACGCCGGCCATCGAGCTGGAGGAGGGAGGGGATGTCGCCTCGCTGGTCGCCGAGCTGGATCGCCTGCTGCCCGAGCAACCGGGGGACGAGGTCCACGGGGAGCTGGTCATCAAGCGGGGTGAGGAGCAGGTGCGGGCCTGGTACGAGCTTGCGGCGGAGGCTGCGCTGCCTCAGCGGCTGCGAGAGGTGGCCGGGCCCGTGGACGTGAAGGGGCTGCTCACGGCGCTCCTGGTCGAGATCGGGGACGTCAAGCGCACCAACGCCCTCCTGATGGAGCAGCTCGCACGCATCGAGGAAAAGGTCGACCGCACGAACCGCTCCATCCGCCCCCCGCGTTGACGTTGCCAGTCCGGGCTGGCCCGGCGGCTGGCGCGTGGGGCCCCCGGAGATGCCTGAGGGAAGCGGGGCACCTGCCACCCGTCACGAGCCTGGCGAGCCGCCAGGCTGGACGGGCCGCCGTGGCCGGGAGGCCGGGGCCTGTCGGGGCAGGGCCCCCGGCCGACGGCGCGCAGCTTGTTGCATGCACCATTGCAACAGCCGCAAGTCGACCGACTGGGGCCTCCGTGGCTCTCGCACGGCGTTGCGCTCACCAAACAGGGCAGGGTACTGGGCTTCCAGGGAAGGACGGCGCACGGCAAGCTCCTCGATGCTGGGCACCCGATCGTTGTCGGGGAGCCGCCGCCGAGGGGTGCGCGACTTAACCGAAGCTTGATGCAAGCCTTCCGAGGCCTTCAGCTGGAGGCCGAAGCCGCCCGCGAGGCGCGCCCGCGGGCCACAGCTGCCTCGTAGCGGGCCTGCGCCTGCTCGACCCAGCGCGCCCGGCGTTCATCGCTCCAGCCATGGGCCTTCACGAGCTCGGCCGCCATGGTCGCGGTCACGGCCGGCAGCACCCCGAGCCCCTGATCCTCCGCCACGAGGTACAGCCGGGTTCGGCGCATCAGGAAGTCCTCGGGAAGGGCCGCCCCCTCGTGGGTCATCGCGTACACGACCTCGACGTGCCAGTGATGGGCCTCCCCTGCCGAAGCGTCGAGCGGCGCGGCCAGCGACGGGTTCGCGAGCAGCAGCTCGCGCAGCACCGGCCAGTTGCTGCCGTACCGACGGGACAGGGTGCGCACCGCGGCAGGCGCCAGCGGGGCAGCCCCGTCAGCAGCCGCGGCCTCGACCCAAGCCTCCAGGCTGCAGCCGGCCAGCTCGCTGCCGGAGACGGGGCTGCGCTCGATGTTCGTGGGCGCGAGCGCCGCGCGTCGGGCCGGCTCAAGCCGCTTCACGGCGCGGTCCACCGCCTGCCGGGCCATGGTGCGATAGGAGGTGAGCTTGCCTCCAGCGACGGCCAGGAGGCCGGAGGGGGTCTCGAAGATCTCGTGCTCCCGCGACACGGCCGAGGCCGAGAGGCCAGCCGTGGGAGGGGCCACCAGCGGGCGCCACCCGGCGAAGCTGGACACCACGTCCGCGGGTGTCAGCTGCACCCCGAACGTGGCGTTTGCCGCATCGAGGATGTAGCGGGTCTCCTCCCGGCTGACCTCACAGTCGGCGTCAAGGTACGTCCGGGCAGGATCGGCCGCGACCGGGTCCGTGTCCGTGGTGCCCAGCAGGGTCCTGCCCTGCCACGGCACCGCAAACATCAGCCGCGGCTTGCCCTCGTTCGGATCGGCCGAGCGCATCAGCACGGCGTGGTCCGTCAACATGGCCCGCACCAGCAGGTGAGCCCCCTTGGTGGGACGCAGCCGTGGCTGGGCCTGCGGGTCATCGAGGCGCAAGAGCGCATCCGTCCAGGGCCCCACGGCCAGCAGCACCCGCCCGGCCGTGGCCACAAGGGGCGGGGCTTGCGGCTCCAACTCATCCTGGAGGCACACGCCACGGACGTGGCCCCGGGCATCCCGCTCGAACGCCACGACCCGCGCATGATTCAGCACGTCAGCCCCGGCCGCGACGGCCGACTTCAGCGTCTCAATGACCAGCCGGGCGTCCTCGGTCACCCCATCCTCATAGGTGAAGGCCGCCAGCAGCCCCCCGGCCTTCAGCGCCGGCTCCGCCTGGCGGGCCCGGATCGCGCCCAGCCGTCGGTGCCACGGGCCGCCGGGGAACGTGACGTGAGACAGCAAGTCATACAGGAGGAGGCCCAGCCTCAGCACCGGCGAAAGGGGACGGCTACCCCGGAACACGGGAAACAGGAACTTCACCCGGTCAGCCACATGCGTGGCGTCGTGGAAGAGGTGGTTGCGCTGCGACAGCGACTCGTACACCAGGCCGACATGGCCCATCTCCAGGTAGCGCAGGCCCCCGTGCAAGAGCTTCGAGGACTTGGAGCTGGCACCGGAGGCGAAGTCGCCCTTCTCCACGAGCAGGGTGCGCAGGCCCCGGCTGGCCGCGTCCCAGGCGGCTGCGGCCCCCACGATGCCTCCCCCCACCACCACCAGATCGTAAGGCGAGGCGGGGATGCGGGCGAGGTGGGTGGAGCGGTCCAGAGCTGAGAGGGACATGGGGTGGCCTGCAGGGTGGGAACAGCCGCATGATACACCCGCGGCGGGCCCCACCATCCTCGTCGCGCCCCGGAGGGCCGTCAGGGACCGATCGCGGCGTGGGCCTCGCGGGCGGCTGCCGCCACCTCGACGTTGGCAGCCTCCATCAGGCGGGCCAAGGGCCGCCGGGCGCTCGGCTCTCCGAGCAGGCCGAGGGCGCGTGCCGCGCAGATCTTCACCCAGTCCGAGGCATCCCCCAGCATCAGCACGAGCGAGGGAGCCACCCGGGGCTCGCCGATCCGGCCCAGGGCATAGGCCACCGCGCCACGCACCCAGGGGTTGGGGTCAAGGCGGGCCTCCAGCAACGGCCCCAGCGCGCGCGGATCACCCAGCGCCCCGAGCGCCTCCGCGGCGTCCCTGCGGGTGGTGTAGCCGTCGTCGCCTCCGCCCAGCAACAGGGGGGCCGAGCTGGAGAGGTCCCCCAGGGCGCGAAGCGCGTCAGCGGCCTCCCTGGACGGCGCGTGGTCCCCGCGAAGCAACGCGAACAGGACGGGCCAGCCCCGCGTGTCGGTCAGGCGCACGAGGGCCTCGGCCACCTGCAGCCGCACCCCCGGGGCTGCGTCCGTCAGCCAGGGCGCCAGGAAGCCCACGGCAGCCTCGTCGCCGCAGAGGCCAAGCGTGCGCGCGACAGCCGCTCGCAGCGCTGCCGCCTGCCACCCTCGCGACGCGGCCATCAGGCGCGGGACGGCCTGGGGATCCGCCAGCTCCCCCAGCGAGGCCAGGCAGGCCCGCTGCAAGGCCTCGGGGGCATCTCCGTGCTCCAGCGTCTGAAGGAGGGCCTCCCGGGTCTCCGGGCCAGGCACCGACCCCAGGGCCCACGCCGCGTGGGTGCGGGCCAGTGGGCCACCGTGGGCCAGCACCTCCCGCAACGGAGCCCCAGCAGCGGGGCCGAGCCACGTCAGGGCGTGGACCGCGGCCCGGCCGATCCCCCGGCGCAGCCCCGCGAAGCCCGGCAGCAGCGCAATGGCCTGCTCAGGGGCCTCCTCCACCAGCCGCCTGGCTGCCGCCCCGAAGGCCTCTTCCTCGTGCTGGTCCGCCAGCCGGGCCAGCACCTCCCGCGGCTCCCCGCCACCGCGACGCGTCACCTCGCTCTGCCCGCACGGTTGAGCGCCCCGGGCAGGGCCTCGAGGAGGGCACGGGCCACCTCCCCGAGCCCGGGACAGGCCCCGCCCATTTCCTCGGCCATGGTGGTCATGACCCCGGCGGGAAGCCCACAGGGGTTGAGGCGGTGAAACGGGGCCAGGGGGGTGTCAACGTTGAGGGCGAACCCGTGGTAGGTCACCCACCGCCGCACGGCTACCCCGACGCTCGCAACCTTCCGCGGGCCGATCCAGACGCCGCTCTGGCCCTGGCAACGGCCTGCTTCGAGGCCGTAGGCGGCCAGCACGGCGATCAAGGCGCCTTCCAGCCGCCGAAGGTGCGCGTGGAGGTCTTGCTCGCCCGGACCGAGGCGCAGCAGCGGGTAGCCCACCAGCTGCCCGGGGCCGTGGTAGGTGGCATCTCCCCCTCGCTCGACCTCCACCACCGGCACGTCGCCCGGGTCGAGCACGTTCCCCAGCGCCTCGCGACGCCGGCCGACGGTGATCACGGGGTCGTGCTCGACCAGCAGCGCAATCTCGGATGCCTGCCCGCCGGCAATGGCGTCGACGCGCGCCAGTTGCTCGGCATGAACCCTCTGGTAGGGCTGGCGCCCCAGCCAGCGCACCTCCAGTGAGGACGCGTTGTGGGGCGGCAAGGACGGGGAAGGCACGACCGTCATGGTGGCCCCATGATACCAGCCGTGGGCGCCCCGCCGAAGGGACAGGCCCGGGGGTATAAGAGCGGGGCAGCCGCCCCCACCCGGTTCGAGCCATGGATGACCCACGCCTCCCTTTCTCCCCGCGCTACGCCCTGGTCGAGCCCCTGCAGGCTGACCGCTCCCCCGCCTTCCGCGTCCGGGACACGCGGGATGGCCAGGAGGTCTGCTGGCAGTCGCTTCCCGCCTCGGAGGTGAACCCCACGCGGCTGAGCCTTGCTCATGCCGCCTGGTCAGAGGTCGCGCACCCGGCCGCGGTGCGACCTGGCGAGTGGGGAACGACCGATGGTGGCGAGGGCTACGTCACCGCTGGGTGGGTGGACGGGACGGCCGCCACGGCCCTCGCCCCGCTGCCCCCCCTGCAGGTGGAGAGGTTGCTCTCAACCCTCGCGGAGGCGCTCGGCAGGTTGCACGCTCGGGGCTGGCTCCACGGCTCGCTGCGACCCGACAGCCTGCTGATCGATGACACGGGTCAGGCCGTTCTGACGGGCTGGCATCGGTTGATGCTGGAGGGCGAGGCGCCCCTGCCGCCGGTCTCTGCCGCCCTACCTTATGTCGCTCCGGAGGTGCTGCGAGGGGGGCGCCCCGACCGTCGCGCGGACGTGTACAGCCTTGGAGCTGTCGCGCACGCCCTGCTCACGGGGGCGCCGCCTCACGATGCCCCGACCCCTGCGGCGCTGCGGGAAGCCGTGCTCACACAGCCCGTGCACCGCTTCTCAGGCCAGAGGGTCGGCATCCCACCTGGCCTCGATCAGGTGATCACGGCCATGCTCGCGAAGGACCCCGCGGCCCGCCCGCGAGACATGGCAGCCGTGCGCGAGGCGTTGGGCCACCCCCCTGCTGCCTCGGGCGAGCGGGCCCTGGGTGAGGCCCCCCTTGCCGGCCACGGGGGCGCCCTGGAGCGCTTCGAGGGCCTGCTGCAAGGCCTCGGGGAAGGCCTGGGCGAGGCGCTGTGGCTGCATGGTGCCGAGGGGGTGGGCCGAACGCGCGTCGCCGAGGCCTGCGTGGCCCGCGCCCAGCTGGCAGGCCTGCCCGTGGTGGCCCTCCAGGGAGCCCATCACATCGCCCCCTGGGGGGCTTGGCGTCGCCTGCTGGAGGCGGTGCTGCCGCTCGCCAGGGCCCGAGCCGGATCCACCCGGGCGGGGGCCGTCTCCGGGGTGCTGGAGGCACTCGATGAGCTGTGCTTGCGGCCTCCGACGGGGGCCCAGCAGCAAGACCTGCTGCGCGCGCGACTCCGGGACGCCAGCCTCGACGCCATCGGGTGTGCGGCGGCGGAGGGAGGGCTCGTGGTGGTGGTCGATGACTTCGACCGGCTGGATGCCGGCAGCCAGGCCGCCCTCGTGCATGTGCAGCAGGCGCTTTGCGCCACCAGCGCGTCCCCCGTGGGGATGGTGGTCCTGGCGGGCCACGGCCCGCAGCACCCCGGCTGGCAGGCGGTGGAGCTGGACGGCCTGGACGAGGCCTCGTTCGGGTCGTGGTTGGCCGCGGTGATGGGCGGAGCTGGGGTGCCCCCGCGGTTTGCCGCCGCCCTTCACGCCCACGCGGCAGGGCGGCCCGGCATCGCCCGGCTGGCCCTACGCCACCTGATCTCGCAAGGCGTCGTGGCGTCCCACGCCGCAGGCTTCCGCCTGCCTGAGGTGCTCTGGGCAGGCGCTTTGCCGGCCAGCGGGGGCGGGGGCGAGTTCGAGCAACACCTGATCGCGGCGTTGTCCGATGACGCGCGCGCCCTTGGCGGCGTGCTGGCCCTGGCCCCGTCCGTGGCGCTGCACCTCGAGGTGGCGGCCCAGGCGCTGGACGTGTCAACGCCACAGGTCGTGGGGGCCGCCCGCCAGCTGCTCGCGAGTGGCCTGGTGGCGCTGCGCGCCGAGGGCCTGGCCCTCACAAGCAACGGCGCGCGCGCGGCGTTCCTGGCCCACACCGAGCCGGCGACCCGCGCCTCCGTCCTGACCAGGCTGCGGGCTTTGGTGGCGAGCGGAAAGGCCGCAGAGGCGGGCCCCTGGCAGGGCCTCCTCGATCGCGCCCGCCTGATGCTGGCACCCCCCGCGGCTGAGGGAGCTGCGCCGGTCGGCCTGGAGGCAGCCAGGCGCTGCCTGGCCGCAGGTGCCCTGCCGGAAGCCAGGGCCTTGTTCGAGGAGGTGGCCGATCACCTGCGTGCCCTGCCAGCGCCGGCGGATCCCCGCCTGGCGGTCGAGGTCGGGCTGGGCCTGCTGGCTTGTCACGCCGAGGCGGCGCCGACGGCGACCGAGCTGGTCGACCAGGCGCGCCGGGCCGTGGCGGCGCAGCCTGATCACCCGGGGGCCACCCGGCTGCTGCTCGCTGCGCTCTGGCACACCCGCCCTGCAGGCCCATCGGATGACGAGGCTGCCGGGCGGCTGGAGGAGCTCGCCGCGGTGGCTCGGCGGCTCGGCGAGGCCGACATGCTGGACGCCCTCACGCTGGAGGAGGCCCACTTTCACCTCGAGGCAGGGAGGCGCGGATCCGCTGCCGACGCGGTGGCAGGGCTCCTGGCGGACCGTGACCGGGAGGGAGGCTTCGCCTGGCTCAGGGCGCTGGCCCTCCGGGGGCAGCTGGCCCTGGAGGGGGACGCCGAGACGCAAGCCGCGGGCTTCGACGATCTGGTGGGGGCGGCCGCGGGCCAGGCGCGCATCGGCGATCACCGGGGCTTGCTGGACACGCTCGGGGTGATGGTGGCAGGGGGCTTCCGTCTGGGACGCTGGGCAGATGCCACGGCCTGGGGGGCCCGGTTGTTGGCCCTCTCTGGCAGCCATGCCGAGCCTCAGGCCCGAAACCGCGCTGCCGCAGCCAGCGCGGCCAGCCTGCTGGAGCTAGGCCAGCCGGACGAGGCGCTGAGGATGGCCGCTCAGGTGGTGACCGTCGGGCGCGAGGCGGACGACCCGAGCTGGCGGTCGACGGCTGCGGCCCTGCGTTTCGGGGCGCGGGTGCTGCTCGGACACCTGGTGGACGCGGAAAGGGACCTCGAGGAGGCTCTTCCCGGGCTGGCTCAGGCGCCGGCAGGGCTGCGGGGCCTCCTGACCCTGTGCTGCGTCCGCGGGTTGTTGGTGCTCGGCCGGATGGACGAGGCCGCCCGCCTGGCCCGGGAGCTGCTTCAGCAGGGCGCGAAGGAGGTCTCCAGCGGGCTCGGCGCGCTGCCCGGTCACCTGGCCCTGGCCGAGGTGAGCGCCCTCGGCGGCGATCCCCTCGCCTCACACAGCTTCGCCGAACAGGCCCATCAAGCGGCCCGGGAGACGCAGGTGCCCCACTGGCTGGCCCGGGCTGCCACCCAGCGTGCCCTGGCCGCGCTCCAGGCCGAAGCCTACGCCCTCGCGATCCGGCACGCGCTGGAGGCCGAGCAGCAGGCGCTCGCTTGCAAGGGGCGCATCCTGGTGGCGGAGGCACGCCTCATCGCCGGCGAGGCAGCCCTGAGATCGGGGGGCTCCGATGCTGCCGGGCATTTCCAGGTCACCCGGATGATCGCGGACGCGACAGGCGCCACGGTGCTGCGGGCGTGCGCGCTGGACGGCCTTGGTCGCTGCAGCCCGCTGGCGCCAGAGGCCTCCTCCTACCTCGCGGACGCCCAGCGGATCTTGCGGCAAGCCTCGAAGGGCCTGGGGGAGGGCGCCCTCGCGCTGTTCGAGGGTAGCCGACAGCTCCGTCACATCTTTGACCGGCGGGCAGGAGAGGGCGGGCTGTCGATGACCAGCCAAACCCACCGATCGATGCTCGACCGGCTCGGCCGGCTGAGCGCGGAGCTGACAGGGGTGACGGCCAGCTACGGCTTGATGATCGACGCGTGGGGGGCCAAGCGGGAGCAGCTTCGGAAGCTCAACGAGCTCGCCAGGACCATCAATGGCTCGCTCGAACTCGACGACGTGGCCCACACGGTGCTGCAGGTCGCACTCGCGCTGACGGGTGCCGAGCGCGCTTACATCCTGCTCAAGACCCAGGGCCGCTACGAGGACCTGCTGGTCCGGGCCGGTCGCGACCGGCACGGGCGCGACGTCCTGGGGCAGCAATTCTCCATGAGCATCTGCCTGCGAGTGGCCGCGACCGGCGAGGCCGCTGCCTTGATGGATGGGGCCGGCGCGGAAGGGCTGGAGCCGGGCAAATCGGTGGCGGCCCTGAACCTCAAGACCGTCATGTGCGCGCCCCTGATGGTGAAGGGGCGGTGCATGGGCGTGCTGTATGTCGACAGTCAGGCCGTCCTGAAGGCGTACACGCTGCAAGACCTCGACCAGCTCTCGGCGATCGCGGCCCACGCCTCCATCGCCCTTGACAACGCCCTGCTTTACGACTCCCTCAAGCGCCACACCGCCGAGCTGGAAAAGACGCTGGTGGAGGTCCGCAAGGCCGAGGCCGCAGCTGGCCTCGACGCGCTCACCGGGCTTCGCAACCGGCGCGCGTTCATGGCGACGGCCGATCGCGAGCTGGCGCTTGCCAAGCGACAGGGACGCTCGCTGGCCGTGGTGCTGCTGGATGTGGACCACTTCAAGCGGTTCAACGACGACTTCGGCCACTCGGTCGGTGACGAGGTGCTTCGGTTGGTGGGAGGTTGCCTGCTGCAGGCCGCCCGGGAGACGGATCTGCCGGCCCGCCTCGGGGGCGAGGAGTTCGCGGTGCTGTGCCCGGAGACGGATCCCGCCTCTGCCATGACGTTCGCAGAGCGCCTTCGGGCGCAGATCGCGGACCTGACCCCCAGCGACCGGGCTGGGCGACCCTTGAGATCGATCACCGCGTCCCTGGGCGTGGCTGGCTGGACCCCCGAGGACGCCACGGTTGACGTCGTCCTCGCCCGCGCCGACCGAGCGCTGTATGAAGCCAAGGACGCGGGCCGAAACCAGTGCAGGCTGGCCGTGGAGAAGGGCGCCGGGAAGCCCTGAGGACCCCGGGAGGACTCAGGGCCGCGCGGCTGGGGTCTGGTTGACGGTGTGCACGGCCGCGCCAACCGCGTGCTTCACGGCCTCCATGAAAGCCTCCGGCAGCGTGGGATGGGCGTGGACCGTCAGGCCCACGTCGTCCACGTGAGCCCCCATCTCGAGGGCGAGCGTCGCCTCTGCGATAAGGTCCGAGGCCTGTGGGCCCACGATGCCAATCCCGAGCAGCCGCTCGGTATCACGCTCCACCAGCACCTTCACGAAGCCGTCGGTGTCGCCGGTCGTCATGGCGCGGCCAGACGCCGCAAACGGAAACTTCCCCACACGGACGGCCAGGCCACGCTCCGCGACCTGGGCCGGCGTGAGCCCAACGGTTGCAATCTCGGGATCCGTGAAGATGACGGCCGGGATGGCCGTCACGTCCCAGGCAGCCGCCTTGCCGGCGATGACCTCAGCCACAACTTCAGCCTCCATCGAGGCCTTGTGGGCGAGCATCGGCTGGCCCGCGACGTCCCCGATGGCGTACAGCCCAGGCACGTTTGTGCGAAGCTGGGCGTCCACCGTGATGAAGCCCCGGTCCAGGGCCACGCCCAGCGCCTCGAGCCCGAGCCCCTCGCTGTTGGGCCGGCGGCCGACGGTGACCAGCACCTTGTCCGCCTCGAAGACCTCGCGCCGACCCTGCACCTCGACCTCGACGCGGGCGCCCTGCCCTGCTGGCACCCAGCCCACCGCCTTCGCCTGCGTAACGACGGTGACGCCCAGGGCCGCAAGCTTCTTGGCGACCACCCCGACAAGCTCCGGGTCCTGCCCGGGAAGCAGCTGATCCCCCGCCTCCACCACGGTGACGGAGGCCCCCATCTTTGCGTAGGCCTGGCCCAGCTCCAGGCCGATGTAGCCGCCGCCGATGACAACCAGGCGTGCCGGCACCTCGGGCAGAGACAGGGCCTCGGTGGAGCTGCAGATGGGCCCACCGAAGGAGAAGCCAGGGATCTCGATGGGGCGCGACCCCGTGGCGATCACGATGTGAGGGGCCTCGACGCGCACGGGGCCCGCCTCGGTGACCACCTCCACCACCCCGCTGCCGGCCAGCCGCGCCTCACCCCGCAACACCTCCGCCTTGTTGGCCTTGAGCAACGAGGACACGCCCCCCGTCAGCTTCCGGACGATGCCGTTCTTCCAGGCCTGAACCTGCTGGAAATCCAGGTGCACGCTCTCGACCACCACCCCGATGGCCCCCGCGTGCTTGGTCTTTTCGAGCGTCTTGGCCGCGTGGATGATGGCCTTGCTGGGGATACAGCCCACGTTCAGGCAGACGCCTCCGACCGAGCCCCGCTCAATCACGAGGGTCTTCAGCCCCAACTGGCCCAGCCGGATGCCACAGGCATACCCCCCCGGCCCCGCCCCGATCACCACGGCGTCGTACTGCTTGTGTTCCATGCGCTTGCTCCTTGGTGGTGCCTCGCCCCAGCGAGAGGAAACCCGGGTGGTGCGCCTACAGCGCGAGCAGGAGGACCTCGGGATCCTGCAGCAGGGCGATGACGTGGTTCAGGAACTGGACCGCCTCCGCGCCATCCGCCACCCGGTGGTCGAAGGACAGCCCGAGGTACATCATGTCACGCGCCTCAATGGTGCCATCAGCCTGCACCACTGGCCGCTTCTGGAGCTTGTTGACGCCAAGAATGGCCACCTCGGGGTGGTTGATGATGGGCGTGGCGAAGAGCCCCCCGATGGAGCCGACGTTCGAGACCGTGAACGTGCTGCCGGTGAGTTCGTCCGCGCTGGCCTTGCCGGCCCGGGTGCGCTCAGCCAGACCGGCCATGTCCCTCGCAACCTCCAGCAGGCTCTTGCGGTCGGCATGCTTGATGACGGGCACCAGGAGCCCGTTGTCCGTCGCAGCCGCGAACCCGATGTGGTACTCGCGCTTCACCACGATCTCCTGTGTGGCGTCATCCAGGCTGGCGTTGAAGGCCGGGAACTGCTTGAGGGCCGCCACCACCGCCTTGATGAAAAACGGCATGTAGCTGAGCTTCACGCCCTGGGCCTCGGCCCGGGCCTTGATGCGCTGGCGCAAGGCGACGAGGGCCGTCAGGTCCACCTCATCGAAGGTCGTCACGTGCGGGGCCGTGAACGCCGACTGCACCATCTTCTCCGCAATCTTGCGGCGCAGCCCCCGGAGCGGGCGACGCTCCTCGGCAGCTGCTGGCGCGGCACTGCCAGGAGGAGTGGCGACCCCGCTGGGGGTCGCCGGCGCCGGCGCCGGCGTTACGGTCGGAGCCTGGGCTCCGCGGCCGACAAAGGCAGTCACATCGTCGCGCGTGACGCGGCCGTGGGGCCCCGTCCCGGGCACGACGTGCAGGTCTACCCCGAGCTCCCGAGCCAGCTTCCGCGTGGCAGGGGCCGCCAGGGCCCGCTCGCCCGCCGGCCTGGAGGCGGGTGCCACCACCGCGGGCGCGGCCGGCGCAGGGCCGCCGGCGCCATTACCAGCCGCGACGGCCGCCGGCACCGACGCCGCGGGCGCAGCCGCCGCCGCGCCTCCAATCACGATCAGGGCCTGTCCGACCGGGCAGATCTGGCCCTCTTGCCAGCAGCGCTTCCGGATGGTGCCTGCCTTGGGACTGGGGATCTCGACCGTGGCCTTGTCCGTCATGATCTCCACGACGGGCTGGTCCTCGCTGACGCTGTCTCCCTCGCCGACCAGCCACTTGACGATCTCGCCCTCCACGACACCCTCACCGATGTCAGGCAGGCGGAACTCGAACTCGCCAGGTTGAATCTCGACCAGGGTGACGTGGCTCATGACGGGCTCCTTCTCAGGGCTGGGACACCCGGACCAACGCATCGAGGATGCGAGCCGGGTCAGGCAAATACTCATGCTCGAGGGTGTAAGGGAAGGGGATGTCGTAACCAGTCACGCGCAACACCGGGGCCTCGAGGTGCCAGAACGCGTGCTCGGTGACAAGCGCCGCGAGTTCCGCGCCAAACCCGAGTGTGCGGGGCGCCTCGTGCACGATCACGCATCGCCCCGTCTTCCGCACGGAGGTCAGCACGGCATCCAGATCGAGTGGCACCAGGGTGCGCAGGTCGAGGATCTCAGGGTCGAGCCCGCGTTGCTCCGCCTCGACGGCCGCCTCCAGCACCGTGTGGGTCACGGCGCCGTAGGTCAGCACCGTGACGCCCCGGCCCTCCCTCAGGACCGACGCCTTGCCCAGCGGCAAGGTGTAGGCACCCTCGGGGACCTCACCCCGCGCCGCCCGGTACACCCGCTTGGGTTCCAGGAAGATCACGGGGTCGTCGCTCCGAATGCTGCTCGCCAGCAGCCCCTTGGCGTCGACCGGGTTCGACGGGGCAACCACGACGAGACCCGCCGTGTGAATGAAGTACGACTCAGTTTGCTGAGAGTGGTAGTGCCCTCCCTTGATGCCCCCTCCGACGGGCATCCGCACCACCACCGGGCAGGTATACTGCCCGCCCGAGCGGTGGCGAAACTTGGCGAGCTCGTTCGTCAGCTGCTCGAAGGCGGGAAAGGCGAAGTCGGCAAACTGCATCTCCGGCACCGGCCTGAGGCCGTTGAGCGCCATGCCGATGGCGGCCCCGATGATGGCGTTCTCTGCGAGCGGCGTGTCCACCACGCGCCCCTCCCCGAACTCCTCTTGCAGCCCGGTGGTGGCCCGGAACACCCCCCCGAAGCGACCCACGTCCTCTCCGAGCACGACCACCCCCGGATCTCGACGCATCTCGAGCCTCAGGGCATCGTTCACGGCCTGAATGATGTTCATGGTGGGCACGGTGATGGCTTCCTTTGGATGCTCAGGCCGAGGGGCCGCGACGCTCGGCAATCATCCCCTTGATGAACAGCTCCCCGGCTCGGTACGAACTCCTCACCAGGGGGCCCGAGGCGACATACCGGAACCCCATGGCCTTGCCCAGCTCCTCGTAGGCGGCAAAGGCCTCCGGCGTCACCCAGTCCTCCACCTTCAGGTGCTTGGGGGTAGGCTGGAGGTACTGCCCGAACGTGACGATGTCGCAATCGATGGCGCGGAGATCCCGCAGCGCCTGCTCAACCTCTTCCCGGGTCTCCCCGAGCCCCAGCATGAGGGAGGTCTTCGTGGGCAACCCCGGGTTGTGGCGCTTCAGCCCCGCCAGCACATCCAGGGACTGCCGGTAGGTCGCTCGGGGGTCCCTGACCCTCGGGGTCAGCCGCTCCACGGTCTCGACGTTGTGGGCGACCACGTCGGCCCCCGCCTCGGCCACCACCCCGAGCAGCCCGTGGTCGCCGCGAAAGTCGGGGATCAACACCTCCACGAGCATGTCGGGGCGCCGAGCCTTCACCGCCCGGATGACGGCCGCGAAGTGCCCGGCCCCCTGATCCGCAAGATCATCCCGATCGACCGAGGTGATGACGACGTAATCGAGTTCCAGCGGGGCGAGCATGCCTGCCACCTTGGCAGGCTCCTCCGGGTCGAGTGGCTGTCCATTGCGGTTGGTCTTCACGGCGCAGAACCTGCAGCCACGGGTGCAGGTGTCCCCCATCACCATGATGGTGGCCGTGCCCCCACCCCAGCACTCCGCCACGTTCGGACAACGGGCCTCCTCGCAGACGGTTGCCAGCCCGAGCTCGCGCAGCTGTTGCTTGATCGTGTGGTAGCGTTCACCCGCAGGCGGGCGGACCTTCAGCCAGGAGGGCTTCGGAGAGGTGGTCGTCATCGGGGTCACCTGGTCAGTCTCGGCCCGTCAGCGGGCGCAGCGTTCAGGTTACGCCTCGCTCGAACCCGCGTCAAGGAGCGCATTCGGGGGATCGTCGAGCACCGAGAGCCTGCCCGGCCCCAACCTGGCGCCGTCTGCCTGCCGCCCCGGCCCCCGGCCCGCACAGGGCGCCGGGGGGGGGCCCTGCCAAGGCGGCCAGCCTGCCGACGGAGAGGCGACGTGCCACCCGTTCGGTGATCCCCTGCGCTCCCCACGTCAATCGGACAGGCCAGATCTTTCGCCCCGGTTCACAGGACCTGTGACCGATGTCCTAGTTCGATCGTGCCGCCCCTCGTACGATGAGATTGCTGGCGATGCCAGTGGTCCGAAAGGACCGGTCTACCACACACCGGTACCCTATCCCCCCGGTGACCCCCCCGCAGGCCAAGCTGCGGGGGGGTTGCCAGTTGAGGGGCAAACAAAAAGGGCGCCCCGCGGGGCGCCCCAGTGCTGTTCCCGCCTCAGTGCTTGCCAGCGCGCTGGCGGGCCTGCACGACGTGCTCGGTGCCCGTCCACCATGCGCGGTCGATGGGACCCAGCGAGACGGTGGGCACCCCGGCGGCGTCAGGCGGCGCAAAGAACGCGTACTGCTCGCGCAGCACGAACAGCCGCTCCGGCTCGAACAGGCCGGAGTCGTCATCGGGCTCGGTCAGGGTTCCCTGGCGGCGGTTGGCGTCCCAGCTGGGCCAGGGCCCGAAGCCGCGAAGGGTCGCGCCTGGCTGGGACGAGGCAATGGAGGGCCCCGTGGTCACCAGGCGATCGAGGGCATCCCGGCTCGCCGTCAGGGAGCGGCCGTCCTGAAAGAGGAGGTTGAGATCCTGGGGTGGATGGGCGTGGGCGTCAGCCATGGGGCGAGCGTTCCTCGGATGTGGCGGTGGCGGAGCGCGCACGGTCGCGCACTCCGCCCCATTCTACCCGGCGCCCGGCGAGGGCTCAAGGCAACCGCAGAGGGCTCATGCTATGCTGGTCCTCTCGCCTGGCCCCCCTCGTCTCGCGGAGGTGACCCGTGCCGCCCCCCCCGACCCAGCCTGCAGCCCCGCCGCTTCTTCCCGTCCAATACCAGGGTCGGCGGGATCTCCTCGGCCAGGTGCGGCATCGGTTGATGGCGGGCTGCGCCCGGCTGGGGCTGGGTGCTGGCTTCGAGGCCTGGATGTTCGCGCCGGACCGCGTGGTCCAGACCTACTCGCCAGTGCGCCTCGACAACGGCGAGGTCGGGGTCTTCCCGGGGTACCGGGTTGAGCACTCCAACGTCATGGGGCCCTACTACGGCGGGGTGCGGTTCCACCCCGAGGTCGATCTTGACGTGATCACCGCGCTCGCCATCCTGGGCTCCTGGCAGGCGGCGCTGTTCGGCGTCCCGTTCGGGGGCGCGAAGGGGGGCATCACGGTCGACCCTCACACCCTGTCGGACGGGGAACTCGAGCGCCTCACGCGGCGTTTCACCTCCGACATGGTGACGGTCTTCGATCCCTTGAAGGACATCCCGAGGCCCGATGTCAGCACCAGTGAGCGAGAGATGTCCTGGATGATGGACACGCTGAGCGTCAACCGGGGCTATGCCATCCCCGCAGCGGTGACGGGCAAGCCACTGGCCATCGGCGGCAGCCAGCTGGCCGGGGAGGCGGCGGGCCGAGGTGTCTGGCTGGCGCTGCGCGAGTACGAACGGACGCACGGGCTCACGATCCGGGGCTCCCGCGTCGTGATTGAGGGCTTTGGCAAGCTCGGGCGGACGCTCGCCCACCAGCTTTACCGGGACGGGGCACGGGTGGTGGGTGTCAGCGATCGCAGCGGCGGCGTCTGGCAACCAGAGGGGCTCGACATCCAAGGCTTGCTGACCCACGTGCACACCCAGCAACAGGTGGCAGGGTTCCCGGGGGCCGAGCCGGTGTCCGAGGCGGACCTGCTGCTCCGGCCGTGTGACGTCTTGATTCCGGCCTCGCTTTCCTCCCAGATCACGCGCAGCAACGCCGACCGGGTGCAGGCCCGCCTTGTGGTGGAGGGGGCCAACATGCCCGTGACGCCCGAGGCCGACCGCCTGCTTGCGGAACGCGGCGTGGCGGTGCTCCCGGACCTCGTCGCGAACGCCGGGGGCCTGGTGGTCGGGTACTTCGAGTGGGTTCAGGACAACAACCAGCTGCTCTGGACCGAGGAGGAGGTCACGGCCCGGCTTCGGTCTTTGATGAACCGAGTCTGGTCCCAGGTGGTGTCCCGGGGTGAACGGGATCGGCTCTCGCTTCGGGAGGCAGCCCACGCCATCGCCCTCGAACGATTTGCCGAAGCGGCGCGGCTACGCGGCTTCTACCCCTGACCGAAGATGCCGGCCGCCGGCAGGGATACCTTCACCGGGAGCAAGCGTCCGACCATCAAGCCCACGTGGCGTGCGTGCCTGGCCGTGTAAGTCACCAGGGGCGCGCGGCTGATCTGAACGGGCTGTCCCGGCGCTGGCGCGTGCAGGACGTGAACTGCCCCCTCGGGCGTGCGGTGTGCAAGGCCCACGTGGGCGACATCCAGGCCCTCGATGTCGGTGGCGAAGGCCAGCACGTCACCAGGCTGGAGCAGCGGCAGAACGGCAGGGATGTGGGCCTTCGGGATGACGTGGCGGGGCTGCCTGGAGGCAGCCGCCTCGGCCAGGCGAAGCCCGGTGAAGACCGCCTCGTCGGCCAGCGCCGGGTAGGCGCTCCGGTGACGCGTCATGAACGTGAGCGGTCGGGTGTCCCGGACGCCACCCAGGTCGGCCGTCAGGTTTCGAACGGTGGCACGCCGGTCGTTGTCACGCAGCCAGTCACTGAAGTAGTGCAGGCGGCTGGTGTACCCGGCCCGCTGCCCGTCCCTGTACCTGAGCCGCTCAAGTTCCTCCGTGAAGGCCTGCCACGTGCGGGCACGTTCCTGGGCGCGCGCCACCGCCAGGCAGGTCTCCACCAAGGTGACACAATCGAAGCCGTCCAGCCGTGCGGTCAAGGGCTCAGCCCGGCCAGCCCCGACGGCGCCCATCAGCGGGTTCGCCACGTACGGGCGCCCCAGCAGCGCCTCTCCGACGGCGGCCGCCCGCGCCCCCGGCGTGGCCCTGGCGGGCAGGTCGGCCAGGAAACCGGCGAAGCGCGCCTCGTCCGCCGACATCGGACGGGGCAGGGCCACCGCCGTGCCCCCCCCGAGGGCGACGACCATCGTCAGCAGGAAACCCACACGTCGCACAAGCATCGAGGCAGCCTCCAGGCGGTCGCAGGGGGGGATGGCGGTGTTATACAACCTCCTGGCAGGAGACGCCAGGGTGGCTGCCGTCGTGCTATGCTGGCGAGCAGCCACGACCCCTCGAGCCCCCATGCGCCTTCCTTCTCCCGTCGATGAGCCCATCCGTGTGCGGTATGCCGAGACGGACGCCCAGGGCATCGTGTATCACGCCAACCATGTGATCTACTTCGAGGTGGGGCGTGGGGCCTTTCTTCGTGCACAGGGCTTTGACTACAACGCCTTCGAGGCCGGGGGTCACCTGATGGTGGTGGCCGACGTGTCCGTGAAGTACCGTGCTCCGGCTCGGTACGACGATGCGCTGGTGGTGAGGACCTCCCTGGAGGAGGTGGGCTGGGCGAGCTTGGTGTTTGCCTACCGCTTGCAAAAGGGGGAGACGCTGGTGGCAGAGGGGCGCTCCACCCACGTGTGCCTCGATCGCACAGGCCGCCCTGTGGCCCTGCCCGCAGACCTGCGAGCCGCCCTCGAGGGCCCAGCGGGCCTCACGTGACGGGGCTGCGACGGGCGCGGGTGCTGCTCGCGATCGCCGAGCCGGCGCTGCGTCTGCAGGTGCGGCGACGCATCGAGGAGGGCGTGCCTGCAGACTTCCTGGAGGCAGCGAACGGCCTGGATGCCCTGTCCGCCATCCAGCGCGAGCTGCCTGACATGCTGGTGGCCACGGTCGACCTGCCTGGTCAGCTCGACGGGCTGGCGCTGTGTCACCGGGTCCGCGGCCTGGCCGGGGCCGCCGACGTGCCTGTGATGGTGCTGGGGCCTCGAGGAGACCAGCGCCGAAAGTACCAGGCCTTCTACGTCGGGGCCAGCGACTACATGGAGCTGCCGCTGGACGGCACCGAGCTCGGCCTGCGGTCCCGCGTTCACCTCCGCGGCGTCCTCCGTTCAGCGCCTGACCGCCTGGAAGCCGGCCCCCTCTGCCTGGATCTCGCCAGCCGCACAGCCAGGCTGGCAGGCCGCGAAGCCGTGTTGACGCCCTCCGAGCTGGATGTCCTGGTGGCGCTCGTGCAGGCCGCCGGGCGCCCCGTCCCGGTCGAGCGGCTGCTGGAGGCAGCGCTGCGCCGCCCCGTCAGCCTGGGCGGCCCCCAGCTGATCCACACCCACATTCGCAACCTCCGCAAGAAGCTGGAGGGGAACCCGAGCGCCCCGGAGTGGCTCCTGCGACACCCCGCCGGCTATGTGCTGAGGCTGGAGGCCTGAGCAGGGGGCCTGCCCTCAGTCGCGCACGCAGAGGTTCTGACACGCCCAGAAGCCACCCCGGGGGTCCGAGGGGTCCGGCAAGAACTTGCAGTTCGCGCAGTGGTAGTTCGGGTCGGCGTCGCCAATCGGCAGCGCCACGGCGGGCGGGGGAGGCAGCGGTGGCTCGCCTCCAGGGAAGGCCTCAGGTCTCAAGCTGGTAGACCGTCCGAGGCTCGAACAGATGCACCTCTGTCAGCAGCCTGTTGAGCAGCAGGGTCGCGATGGGGTGTCGGCCATACTGGCTTGCCAGACGCAGCGTGGTCGTCAGCAGGTGCCCCTGACGCTGGGGCTGGAGCAGCATGGTGGCAGAGAAGGCTCCCAGCCACCCCTCGAAGTACCCTGCAAGGATGTTGGCCGGGTCGGTGGTGACCTGGTTGCTCGTCAAGCGGCGAGCCCCCACCTGGTAGGAGCCCATCGGCGTCACGTGGTGCGGGTACAGGTCCTCCATCTCCCATCCCATGATCGTGTTGAGGGGCAGCTGGGGGAAAAGGTCCC
>JAYKHL010000224.1:0-6218 GCA_035284865.1 Candidatus Sericytochromatia bacterium
CAGGACGCTGACCGGAACCCACGACAAGCTGGTGTCGATCGAGATGATCGAAGCCGTCGGGGCTGAATACCTGGATGACTACTTCGCGACGTGCAGCCGCCTGCTCGCGCCTGAGGGGCAGGCGCTCCTCCAGGCCATCGTGATGCCCGAGCGTCGGATGCCCGCCTACCTCCGCGGCACGGACTTCATCCAGGCCTACGTGTTTCCGGGCGCGGCGCTGCCCTCCATCGGCACGATGGCCGGGGCCGTGGGCCGGGCCACGGACCTGTCGTTTGCGCATGTCGAGGACCTGGCGCCCCACTACGCGCTCACGCTGCGGCGGTGGCGGGAGACCTTCCTGGCGCGGCTGGACGCGGTGCGGGCCCTGGGCCGCTACGACGAGCGCTTCATCCGGCTGTGGGATTACTACCTCGCCTACTGCGAGGCCGGCTTCGAGGAACGCTGCACGGGGGTGGTGCAGGTGCTGCTCACGAAGCCAGGCTGCCGTCGAGGCGACGTGCGGGTGCAGCCCGGCGCGTTCGGCCAGGCGGCGCGCGCCTGAGGGCGGCGGGAAGGGGCGGCGGTCTACCTTGCTCAGCCGGCAAGGAGATGATAACCTTTCCTTAAATCTTGTCCCCTCTCCCCCCTCCCCCCCCCGGAGCCACCCCGATGACGCGCCTGCTTCCCCTTGCCCTCGCGCTGGCCCTGGCTGGCTGCGGCACGGCCTCGTTGGCGGGCTCCCCCCGTGCCACCGCAAGCCTGGCGGTGGCCGCCCGCGGGGCGGAGGCAGCCGTCCAGGCCCCCCCGGGGGACGACGTGAAGGTCCAGGGCACCTGGAGCGGGCGCCTCGGCACGCGGCGGGCCCAGGTCTGGGTGCCCTTCGGGGGGGCCGTCGAGGCCGAGGCTGGCGACGCTCGGTTCAGCGGCAGCGTATGGGGCCCCCGGATCGCGGGCACCTTGCGGCGGGAGAGTGGCGCCAGCGTCACCGTGTCGATGTCGCTGTTTGGTTCGATGATTGAGGGGCGTGTCGGCGGCCGGAACATTCAGGCCAACTTCGCCCAGGGGGGCTGGCTCACGGGACGGGTCGGCACCGTTCGGGTGTCGCTGTCGGTGCTGCCGCAGAGCGTCTCCGGGCAGATGGGTCCCCACGCCGTCTGGTTGACGGGGGCGTGGTACCAACCGGGGGATGAGTGGGCCCTGGCGGCCGCGCTGCTGGCCCTGGCGGGTGGGCTCTGAGGGCCGATGTCCGGGGCTCCTCCCACCCTCCATCGGGCTCGCCCCCGGCGCTGGGCGCAGGTCCTGACGCCAGGCGTGACGGCGCTGGGCGTGCTCGGGTGCGCCGCCGTTCCAAACGCCCCTGGCGGGACGGAGCCGACCGGGCGGCCGTCCATCCGGGTCACAGCGCCGGCCCTCCTGGTGAAGCTGACGTCAGGTGTGCAGGTGGATGCGCAGCCGGAGCCGCTGGCGGCGGGGCTGCGTCGAAGAGACGCCCTCGCCCAATGCCTGGCGAAGGTGGGATGGACCCTTGTGCAGCCTGGACCGACCGTGCCCCTGACGGCGCTCCGGGCCCGGCTGCTGGCCTCCCCGGGCGTGGTGGCGGTCGAGCCGAGTCGGATGTTGCGCGCCATGGAGAGCGTGCCCCCTGGAACATGGGACGATCCTCGGGCGGCTGAGCAGTACACCCTCGCCAGGGTTCGCACGGGCGACGCCCACGGCGTCACGGAGGGTACGCCCCGCACCACCATCGCCATCGTCGACACCGGGGTGGACCACCGCCACCCGGATCTGGCCTCGCGCGACGGCCGCACCTCCCGGGTGGTGAAGGGAGAGGACTTTGTGAACCTCGATGGCGACCCGATGGACCGCAACGGTCACGGCACGCACTGCGCGGGGATTGCCGCCGCCACCGCACGCAACGCGACAGGCATCGTGGGGCAGGCGCCTGGCGTGACCATCTTGGCCGTGCGGGTGCTGGGCGACAACGGCGCCGGCTCCGACGCGGCCGTCGCGGCCGGCATCATCCACGCCACGGACCGGGGTGCAGGCGTCATCAGCCTGAGCCTCGGGGGCCCGGAGCCCGTGAAGGTGATCGACGACGCGGTGCAGTACGCCCGTGCCCGGGGGGTCTTGCTCGTGGCCGCGATGGGCAACGAGGGCAAGGAACGCAGGAGCTACCCCGCCGCCAACGCTGGGGTGCTCGCGGTGGGCGCGACGACGGCAGAGGACCAGCTGGCGGCGTTCTCCAACACCGGCCCCTGGATCGGCCTGGTGGCGCCCGGCGCCGACATCCTGTCGACCCTGCCCGGTGGTCGCTACGGCCTGAAGAGCGGCACTTCCATGGCCACGCCTTGCGTGGCTGGCGTGGCGGCGTTGGTGCGGGACCGGCGTCCGGGTTGGTCGCCCGACGCCGTCCGCGCGCACCTCGAGCAGACGGCCGAGGACCTCGGGCCCCCGGGGTTCGATGCACGCTTCGGACACGGCAGGCTGAACGCGGGCCGGGCCCTGGCCGCGCTGCGCTGAAGCCCCCCGGAGGCGATGCCCCGGCCCCAAAGAGCCTGGTGGGGGCGTCCGCCCCGTGGCAGAGGCTTGGCGGAAGGGCTGGGCCTCACTCGGGGGCGAGGTGGTTCAGCAACCCCGGCCGGTTGGACTCGAAGTGCAGGTGCGGCCCCGTCGTCCAGGCGCCGCTGTTCCCGCACGCGCCGATAAGGTCCCCACGCTTGAACGGGCCAGCTGGCCTGGCGCCGCTGAGGTGGCTGTAGCTGGTCACGAGGCCGTCCTCCCGGCGCAGCTCCACCGTGAGGCCGTGGGTGTGGCTGGAGCGCGTCCGTCCCGCGCCATCGTGGGCGGCTCGCACGGGGGTGCCCACGCTGCAGGCGATGTCCAGCGCCGGGTGTCCAGGGCGAACGCCCTGGGTGACCACCCCCGGCATGGGCCGAAGCAAGGGGGGGTATTCGGGCCCACGCGGACCCTCGGGGTCCGCCGTCCTCACCCACATGTCGGCTCCGAGCCGGGGGCGGGCGCTCGGGGGTGGGTTGGGAGGGAGGGGCTGGACGGGGCGGGCCGTCAGCGCGGGGCGAAGGGACCCGGAGCGGGAGGCTTGAACGGGGGGCAGGGCAACCTCCTTGGCGCTGAAGGCCTGGCAGCACGGACAGCCATGGTGTCCGGCCAGGCGGTTCCGCGTTGGTTGCAAGCGGGTTCAACCAAGGTTAAGCCTCTCCCAAGGTCATCCCGAGCACGGTCGAGGGAGCGCCGCTGGCAGGTCAGGCTCCCGGCGTCCTCGGCGCTGGCGCCCCGTTCGAGTCATGAGCGCGAGTGGATGGCGACGGGCTGGCGTCCAGGGGCCAGGAACGACGAGGGAGCGGGCCCGGAGGCACGTGACCGAGGCGGGACGACGTCCCTGGGCGTCAGAACGAGCCAGCCGCCGGGAGAAGACCTGATTGGTGGTCTAGACCCCATCCTCAAGCTGCAGGCGAACCTGCTCCAGGAGATCGCGCTCGCCGATCAACGTCAGGCGCGCGCCGAGCGGAAGCACGGTGTCCCCGTCTGCCACCTGGCTGGCGTCCCGGTGCTGGACCGTGGCAACGAGGCAGTCTGGTGGAAGCGCGATGTCCCGCAGGGTGCGCCCGGCCAGCCGGGGGTTCGTCATCTGCACCTCAAGCAGCTGCAATCGGCCCACGGACGGCTCTCCCACGCCCACCATCGGCATCACCAGCGGGCGGGTGACCATGCCCGCGAGCGTCGAGGCCGCCGCCTGGGTGACGGTCACGGTGGCGATGCCGCTCTCGGAGAACGCGGCCTGGTTGCGGGCGTCGTTGACGCGTGCCAGGATCCGGGGCGCTGGCCGTCGGGCCCGCACGCTCTGGCACAGCATCAGGTTGGCCTTGTCGCTGGGCGAGGCCGCCACGAAGGCCTGGCACCAGTCGATGCCAGCCTGGTGCAACACCTCCTCGGAGGTGGCATCCCCGGCCAGGGCGTGCAAGCCAGCGGCGTGAGCCAGCCGGACGTTGCCCGGATCGCTGTCGAGCAGGGTGACGTGCTCACCATCTTCATGAAGCCGCACGGCCAGTTCGCGGGCCACCTCGTCTCCCCCCACCACGAGAATCTTCTTCGGCATCACGTTCAGCCGCCTGGCAGCCCAGGCGGCCCCTCCTCCCTCTACCAGCACCGTCACGATGATCGTCAGCAACACCAGGGGGCCCACGACCCCTCCGCCCTGCACGCCCCAGGCGGCCAGCTCCAGGCCCATCAGGGAGCCCAGCGAGGCGGCAACGATGCCGCGCGGCCCCATCCAGGCGATGAAGGCCCGTTCACGCCAGCTGAGCGGAGAGCCCAGGGTGGAGATCCCGACCGCCAGGGGGCGTACCACCGCCATCAGCAGCAGGACGACGACCAGGCCGCCCCAACCGAGATCCTGGAGCTCCGTGAGGTTCATGCCAGCCGCCAGCAGCACGAAGACCAGGCCCAGGGAGAGCGTCGTCAGGTCTCCCTTGAACTGCTTCACCGTCTCGTGGTGCGGGAGCTTCAAGCTGCCCAGCACGAGGCCGGCCACCGCCACTGCGGCGATGCCCGATTCGCGCGCAAGGCCCTCGGCCAGGGCGTAGGTCACGACCGCGCCAGCCAGCGCACCCAGCCGGACAAGCTCCGGGGGCGCCGTCCGGGAGAGCAGCAGCGCGCCACGCAGAAGCAAGGCCATCAGGCTCCCCACGGCTGCCCCGGCAGCCAGGTGGGTGATCATCTGCCCGGCCCCGCCCACGAGCCCGGTCGCTGACCCCGTGATGTACGAGAACATCGCCCCCGTCAGCAACACGCCCACGGCATCCACCAGCACGCTCTCCGCCTCCAGGATGGTCCGAACCCGATGGGGCAGCGGCAGCCGCTTGACGATGGGGGCAATCACGGTGGGCCCGGTCACGGAGACGATGGCGCCATACAACAGGGCCACCTTCCACGGCGCCCCCAGCAGCACATGCGCCGCCGTCCCGGCCAGCAACCACGTGACCCCGGCCCCCACGGTGACAAGCAGCAACACGGCCCGGGACGCGTGCCGCAGCTGCCGGATGTCGATGTTGAACGCCCCATCGAACACAATCACGGCAACAGCCAGGGCGATCAGCGCCCGCTCGCCTTCCCCCAAGGCCTGAGGAGAGACCAGCCCGAGGCCAGCCTCCCCCAGCGCGAGGCCCCCGAGCAGCAGGTACAGAATGGCTGGCAGCCCGGTCCTGCGGGCCAAGAACTGGGAGATCACCCCCCAGGTCAGGACGATCGCGATGGTGGTGACGATGGCCTGGGCCGGGTGGACCTGCAGCAGCTCCGGCATCAACCCAGGACCTCGTCCACCCGTACGAGCCGACCCTCCCGCCGGGCCAGCTCGGCGGCGAAGCCCACCGCGTGGGAGGGCATCGAGGCGGCCAGGTCCGTGAGCAGCCAGGCAGGGTCAGCGCGCCGCACCGCCTCGAGCCAGTTGCGGATCACCCGCACGTCGCCTCCGCCGTGGGGGCCATCGCCTCCCGCCCGGAGCTCCTCCGTACGGCCAGAAGCGTAGTCTCGCAGCACCACGACGTGCTCGTCGAAGGTCAGGTCTGCCTCGGTCCCGTTCACCCGCAGGCGGCGCCCGCCAGCCTGGGTGAAAGCCGTGACGGTGAAGGTTGCCGTGGCTCCGTTCTGATGCTCCAACATGACCGTCTGGTGGTCCACCACGTCGTTGTCGGCCTGGTACACGCACAGCCCATAGGGACCCGTGCGAAGGGCCTCGAGGTGCGCCTCCTGGCTGTGGTCGTGGCTGATCACCGAGGCCGGCCACTGGGTGCGATCCGCCTGCACGTACTGTCGAATCGCCGAGTAGGCACAGGTGTGCTCGACCGGACAGGCCTCGAGGCAGCGAGCGGGGGCCCCCTCCGGCGCGTGCTCCGGCCGGAAGTGGGAGAGGCTTCCAAAAGAAGCCACCCGGACAGCCGGCTCGTCCATCAGCCAGGCCATGTAGTCCAGGTCGTGGCAGCTCTTGGCGAGCAACAGGGGGGTCGCCCGTCCCGAGTTGCCCCAGTTGCCTCGGATGTAGCTGTGCGCGAAGTGCCAGTAGCTGACCTGCTCGATGAGGTCCAGCGTCCGGATCTCGCCCACCCGCCCCGCCCGGACCAGCTGCCGCACCAGGTTGAACCCTGGCTGGTGGCGCAGCGAGTGACACACCGCCGCCAGCGCCCCGGAGGCCTGCTGGGCACGCTGGATGTCGAGCACCTCCTCCC
>JAYKHL010000225.1:0-19834 GCA_035284865.1 Candidatus Sericytochromatia bacterium
AGGCCGTTTCGCTCCTACTCAGCGAGGACGCGTCGGCCACCGTGATCCAGTTCGTGCCACGCACGGATGCCCCCTATTCGGAGATCAAGGCCTTTGTGAGGGGGCTGCAGGCGCGCGCATGGCAGGAGACCCCTGGCTTCGACGCCTTCGAGGTCGCCGTCGGTGGGCCGGCAGCCGTCAACAACGACTTCGAGCACGCGATCCTGTCGAACTTCGGGCTCGTTGTGGTGGTGGTGTTCGGGGTGACCTTCGCCCTGCTCGCGTGGTCCTTCCGGTCGCTCGTGATCCCCATCAAGGCGCTGGCCATGAACGCCCTGTCCACGGCCGCCAGCTTCGGCGCCCTCGTGCTGGTGTTTCAGCACGGGGTCATGAGCCAGCTGGTGGGTTACCCCGACCCGCCGGGCAACATCCTTGTGCCAATCCCGCTGATCATCTTCTGCCTGGTGTTCGGGCTCTCGATGGACTACGAGGTGTTCTTGCTGAGCCGCATCCAGGAGGAGTACCTGCGGGATGGTGACAACGAACGGGCCGTGGCGGCAGGGCTGGCCGCCACGGGGGGAATCATCACGAACGCGGCCTGGATCATGCTCCTGGTCTTCGGCGCCTTCGTGGCAGCCTCCGTGGTGCTGACCAAGATGCTCGGGTTCGGGCTGGCTGTGGCGATCGTGCTGGATGCCTTGATCATCCGGGTGATGCTGGTGCCAAGCTTTATGGCCATCGTGGGGCGGTGGAACTGGTGGCCGAACATGCTGCCTGAGCCGAGCCGGGCGAGGGGCTCGAAGGCCCCCGCGGGCGTCGGCTCGTGAGGCTTCACGTGGGGTTGGCGAGGCTGGTGGAGTTGCCCCGGGTCTCGTCGGAGAACTGGGCCTCGGCCCAGGGCAGGTAGTAGCACTCCAGCACGATGGACACGGCGATCGCCACCGGGATCGCCAGGAAGGCCCCCGTCAAGCCATACGAGGTGCCTCCCACGAGCAGCACCACCGCGACCCAGACGGGGTGCATCCCGATGGTCCGGCCCATGATCCACGGGAACAGCAGCTGGCCGATGAGCTGTTGGATGGCGCTGTAGACCAGCAAGGCCCACAGGGCCAGCTTTCCCGAGATCGATAGCCCGATCAGGCCTGCGAGGGCAGCACCCCCCAGCGGACCCACGAAGGGGATGGCCTGGAGCAGCGCCGTCACGGCGCCCACCAGCAGGGCATAAGGCAGCCCTATCAGCGCCAGGCAGGCCCATGTGAGGAGGCCGGCCAGCACGCAAATGATGCCCAGGCCCATCATGTAGTGCCCCACCCGACGCTCCACCAGGCGGAGCAGGGCCGGGAACTGGCTGCGCTTGCGCATCGGGATCAACCGCACGACTGCGTCTTGCAACGCCCGTCCGTCCAGCAGCATGAAAAAGGCGAGGAACAGAATCGACACGAAGACGATGGTCATCCAGACGAACTTTCCCGTGATGCCGAAGGCGTTGGTCAGCACCTGAGGCCCGGTCTCGGCGACGTAGCCGAACAGCCTGCTGCCCTCCGGCACCGCCGGATGTTTGCGGTGGAGCTGGGTCAGCTGGTCCTGGAGGTGGTCGACGTAGGCTGGCAGGCTGGCGGCCAGGTCCTGCCCCTGCATCATCACCTGGGGCACCAGGACCGCCAGCAAGACGGTGGCCCCCGCCGACACGCCGAGGAACGTGATGCCGACAGCCGCGGGGCGTGGGACGCGCCAGCGCATCAGGTGATCGACCACGGGGCCCAGGGCGGCCGCCACCAGCAGGGCGCCGAGCACGATGACCCACACCTCGATGAGTGTCACCAGGCTCCAGGCCAGCGCCACGATCATCATGGCCCCGGCCGTGGCAGCCATGCCCTTGAGGAACAGCGGGCGATAGGTGCCTTCTCCCGTCGGCTCCGCCAGGGCGCCTGCCTGCACGATCGCCTGGTCGAACAGCTGCAGCGCAAGCGGCGGCGACGGGCCGAGGGCCGGCGGGAGGCGGCCCTCGGGGCTGAGCGCGGTGAGCGTCAGGCGCGTGCGCCCCTGGCTCAGCGACTCGAACTCCAGCCGCAGCGTCACGGCGGCCGGGCCGGTGGCCTCCCAGACCAGCTCCCGCTGGGGAAGATCCGAGGCCAACCTGACGTGCCACGCAGCCAGGGAGGCGTCGTCGACGGCGAAGCGCCAGCGGTACTCGTCCGGACCGAGCAGGTCCACCCCCTGCAGCCCGGAGAACACACGTGGCAGGTTCTCCGGCCGCGACCACCAGGCGTACACCCGGTGCACTGGAGCCTGGACGATCAACGCGTGCTGGGACAAGCAAGGGGCTCCTGATGGGCGGGACGCCCTTATCGTACCCGGCAGCACGGCGGGAGGCGCTCACCCCGAGGGCTGCAAGCGAACGGCTCCGCTGTGGGCGTAGCTGAGGCGCATCAGGCCGAAGGCCCGCCACCCGGCCGGGCCGAGGGCACAAGGCGCGTCGTCTGGGCCGTGCAGATCCAGGCTGTGCCAACTGAAGCGGAACTCGGGTGGCCCCGCAGCTGGCTGCCACAGCTCCACGATGCGGTAGGGGTGTGGGTGCTCGACCAGGGAGGGGCCAATCAGCACCCGGGAGCGGCCAAACGACTCGAGGGCTCCAAAGTGGAAGTGCCCCGCGAGCACCAGCGGGACGCTCGGGTGCGTTCCGAGCGCCCCGGCCAGCCAGGCCGCGTCGCGGGGGGCGAACTTGAGGTTGTCGAGGAACGGGTAGGGCGTCACGGGGGGGTGGTGCATGGCCACGATCACGGTCTCGTGTCGATGTCTGACCAGCACCTCGGTCAGCCACCGGCGCTGCCGGTCTCCCAGCACCCCCGCCCAGCCGTGGTACCCATCGGTGTCCACGTCGGTGGTGTCCAGCACCACCACCCGGAGGCCGGGGATCGGGCTGAAGTGGTACCAGGCGTCTCCCCCGGCCAGCCCCTGGTCGCCCAGGTGGCGGCTCACAAAGGACTTGCGCGCCCGCACACCCGGCCCCTCCGCGTCGTGGTTCCCAAACACCGCGTACCAGGGGTGGCGCAGCGCGCCGAGCGCGTCGTGCAGGGCGTCCATCTCGTGACCCAGGTCCTCGGGGAAGTGGAACATGTCGCCCGTCAGCAGCACGAAGTCCAGCGGCTGCTCGTTGAGCCTGGCAACGGCGTGGCGAATGTGGCGGTGGCTGGTGGGGTACCGGGCCTGCCGTCGGTTCGTGAAGTGCAGGTCTGTCAGGTGGGCGAACCGCAGCAGCGGGAGGCCGGCCCCCGCCGGCGTGGCAACGGCGCGGGCGGCGGGCCAGGCGAGCGAGAGGGCGCTCGCACCCGTATGGAGGAGAAAGTCGCGTCGGGTCAAGGGCAGGGGCTCCGGGGGGGGGATGTCCTCCTGCATACCTCGGAACCGGCACCGGGCCGCCGTTCAGGCTGGCCTCAAGGCCCTGCCTGGCTGGCTGAGAGCCTCACAAGGTCCGCCACTGGCCCCTGGTTACGAATGATGAAGAAAGGCCTCGGCCAGCAGTGCTTCGATCGCGTCAGGGGCCTTGGGAATTGCGGCGGTCAGGTTCTCGGGCTGTCCATCAGCCCCCACGAGCACGTCGTCCTCGATGCGAACGCCGATGCCCCAGAAGGCCGGATCCACGCCCGATGCTCCGGGCGCCACGTACAGCCCCGGCTCCACGGTGAAGACCATGCCGGGCTCGATGGGACGCCAGGCGTCACCCGCCTTGTACCGCCCGACGTCGTGGGTGTCGAGGCCGAGGAAGTGCCCCGTGCCGTGCATGTAGAACCGCTTGTACGCCTCGGTCTCGATCAGGTGGTCGACGTCGCCGTGCAGCCACCCGAGCTCCACCATGCCCGCCGTGAGCACGCGGACGGCATGCTCGTGGTAGCCCTTCACGTGTTCGCCGACGCGGACGCGAGCGATGGCCTCCTCTTGGGCCCGGAGCACCAGGTCGTAAACCGCTCGCTGGGCCGCGGTGAAGCGGCCGCTGATGGGGTAGGTCCGGCTGACGTCGCAGGCGTAGTGGCCGAACTCGGCGCCCGAATCGATCAACAGCAGGTCACCGTCCCGCAACGCGCAGTCGTTCTCGTGGTAGTGGAGGATGATGGCGTTCTCCCCCGCGGCGACGATGGCGTTGTAGGCGGAGTCTCCGCCGCCGAGCCTGCGGTAGGCGTGCTCCAGGGCTGCCTGAACCTGGTACTCCCAGCCCCCTGGCCGGATGGCCGCCAGGGCCTCGCCGTAACCTGCGGCGGTCACGGCGGCGGCTCGACGCATCAGGTCGATCTCGACGGGGTCCTTGCGCAGCCGCATCTCGTGCAGGATGGAGCCCGGGGAGAGGACCGCCTCGGGGGGCAGCACGTGGCGGCTGCCGAGGCGCGGGAGCAGCCGCACGACGAGGTCGTCGTGGTCGCGCCAGACCCCCAGCTGGAAATAGAGCCGGTCCACCCCCGAGAGGTAGCGCGGCAGGACAGCCTCCAGGTCCTCGATGGGGTAGGCGGCATCGACCCCGAGCACCGCAGGGGCCGCCTCGACGCCGAGGCGGCGTCCGTGCCAGGTTTCCATGTGGGGGTCTTTAGGCTGCACGAAGGCCACCACGCGGTGCTCGGCGTGCTCGGGCACCAGCAGCAGGGCGGCGGCGGGCTCGCGGAACCCCGTCAGGTAGTAGAAGTCGCTGTCCGGCCGGTAGCGGTGCTCGGTGTCCCGCGTCCGTACCTGGGGCGGCGCGGCCAGGAACAACGCCCCGCCTCCCGCCATGGCGGCCATGAAGCGCTCCCGACGCTTCGCGTGCAGGGCGTTGTCGAGTTCTGCCATCGGGACCTCCAGAGCATCCAGGCTGGGCCCACGCATTCTAGCGCACGGCCAGGCCTGCCGCGAGCCCGGGAGGACGGGGGTGAGCAACGCTCGCGGGTACAACACAGGCATGTCCGAGGCCGAGCCCACCGTTCTTCCCCTCCTTGCGCCGGCTGGCATGGCGGCGGGCCTTCGGCCTCACGCCCTCCTTGGTCGAGAGGCGCTGCTGGAGCCGCTGCGCGAGGGGGTGGCGGCGGGCGAGCCGCGCTGCTGGCACCTGGCTCTGACCGATGTGCTGCACCAGCTCGAGCTCATGGAGGCGCTGTCGCTCGGCCTGGCGGGGGCCCAGCTCTGGGCGGCGCGCTGCTCAGGCGTCCTCGGCTGGGGAGAACCCCTCCGGGCGTGGCTCTCGCTGGCGGGGGTGCCGTGGCCCGAGCCGGAAGCCGCCCCGGATGGCTTGCTGTTTGAGGTGCGAGGGTACGCGAAGGAGGCGCTGTTTGCGCGCCTGGACGCCGCGGTGGGGGATGCGCTGGCCCGGGGGCCGCTGGTGCTCGGGCTGGCGGACGCGGCTCGCTGCGATGCGCTCACGCACGAGTGGCTCGCGCGCCTGGGCCGGGGGGCGGCGGACGGGCCGCTCGTGGTGCTGCTTGGCGGGGCTGGGCTGCCGGGGGGGCTGCCACTGGCAGGGGTGCTCGATGAGGGGCCCCTGTCACCCGCGCTGGCCGCGGAGCTGGCAGGGGGCGCGCCGGAGCCGATGTCGGATGAGGCCTGGCGGGGGTCTTCGGCCGGACGGCTGGCGCTTCGACGGTGGGTGATGCAACATCTCGGGGGCCTGCCGCACAGGCCCGATGACGGCGTGCGGGAGCTCCAGCGCGCCGTCGCGATGCTGGGTGGGTGGGTCTCGCTGACCGACCTCGCGGCTGTCATGGCCATGCCGGAGGGTGCCCTGGATGAACTCCTGGCCCGGGCGAGCGCCGGGGGCTGGCTGTTGTCGTTCGCGGGTGGCCTTGGGCTGACGGCCGATGCGGAGGTCTCCGGCATCCTCGCCGAGCTGAGCCGGGCCGAGACGATGCGCTGGCACAGGCGCATCGCGGCGGCGGCCTCGCGTCCCCCGCTGGGGCGCCTCCAGGCTGCCGTGGCCGGGGGCGTGGAGGGACTGACCGTGGCGCTCGGGCTTCGGGCCGCGCAGGAACTGCTGCCCGTGGGGGGGGAGCAGGCCTGGGCCGTTGTGGTGCGCGAGGCGCTGGCAGAACCTGGCCTTGCGGAGGAGGGGGCGTCGCGGCTCCAGCTGGGCTTGGCGTTGCTCGAGCCCGAGCTGGGGGCGCTGTGGCCCGGGACGCCTGCTGACGTGCCGGAGGCTGGCTGGCTCGAGGCCCGGCGGGCGAGGCTGGCCGGGCAGCTGGAGGCCGCGAGGGCGCTCCTCGAGGGGCCCGCGACGGATCCCCTGCTCGCCGTCCTGCAGGGGCGAGAGGTCGCGCTGATCGCGGAGGCCGAGGGGCGGTGGGCGGAGGCCTTGGCAGCCTTGGCAAGCCTCCTGCCTGACGTGGGGGCGCCCACCGAGGTGGGCCGCCTGGGGTGCCTGCGGGCCCTGCTGGAGGGGGATCTTGCCCGCGTGGCGCTCTGGACGGCTCCCTTCAACCCTGCCGCTGGCCCGGCGGCGGCTGACGCGGCCCAGCGCCTTCAGGCGCTGGGGCAGGACCAGGCCGCTGCGCAGCTGTGGCTGGCGCTCGGCTCGTGGGCCCTCCACCACGAGCGCTGGGGCCTGGCTGACCGGGCCCTCGGACACCTGCCTGCCTCCCTGGACCACGTGTGGGCCTTGCTGTGCAGCGGCGCCCACCATCGGGCCCTGGTCCGGCTCGAGGAGGTGCCCCTCGGGGGCGCGCTGGAGCCCGTGGCCAGGGCGCTGGCCAGCGTCTGCCAGCAGGCGCTGGGCCTCGCAGGCGACCCTCGGGCGTACCTCGAGGCGGCCAGGGAGGCCGTCTGTCACCAGCGAGACGACGCCTGGGCGGAACGCCTCACAGGCCTCGCGCTGGAGGTGACGCTGCACCTGGGCTGCTTCCGCGAGCTGATCCGGGAGCCTGGCGCGGGCCCGGCTGACGCCCAGCCCACGGAGCGGCTGGTGCGGGCTGAGGCTGCGGCCCGCCTGGGCGAGGTGACGCTGGGGGAGCAGTGGCTGTCAGCTCCTCAGGCTCGCGAGGCCCGCACGTCGCGGCCGGCCACCGCGGCCCGGGACGCCCTCGTGAGGGCCTTCCTGGCGCGGGTGCGCGGCGCGATGTCCGATGGCGCGGCCTGGCTCGATGAGGCGGAGGAGCTGGCCGCCTTGACGGGCGTGCCGGGCTGGCTCGCGGAGGTGGCGTGGCGGCGGGGTGAGCACCACCTGGCCTGTCAGGAACGGCCGTCTGCGCTGGCAGCCTTCGCCGAGGCCCTCCGGCTGGCCGAGGCTGCCGGCGGGCCCCTGTTGAAGGCCCTCGCCTTCGGGGGCGTGGCTCGCGCCACGGACGACCCAGCCGCGCGCTCCACCTTCGCGGGCCAGGCGGCGGCCCTCCTCCACGTGTTGCTGGCACCGTTGGCCGAGGCCGAGCGAGCTGACTTCCTGGCCTGGCGCGAGCGGGCTGAGGCCCTGCGCCTCGTCAAGCCAGACGGGGAGGGGCCGGCCCTCTCCTGGGAAGTTGCGACCTCGCTCGGGGGGGCGGCCGAGCACCTGCTCAGGTTGCTCGGCGAGGGCCCGACGCCCGAGGAGGTCGGTGGACACGCCTGCACCGCGCTGTGTCAGGCCTGGGGGGCGACACGGGCTGAGCTTCACCTGGAGCCGGGTGACCGGGTGCCGCTGGCCGAGCACGGAGAGGCGGCCGCGCCTGGCGCCACCTGGGAGTGGGAGGAACTCCGTGAGGCGGTCCTGGCGGCCGGTTGGCTCGAGCAGCAGGTGGTGGTGGGAGACGGAGGGGGTGCCCTGCGAGGGAGCGAGGCCCTGGGCGAGCCTCACCCGGGCTGGCGGCTCGTGGCCCTGCCGTTGCCGATGGCAGGGCGTGCTGCAGGGGCCTTGGCGCTGGTCGAGCTGCCCCCCGGGGGGGGGCTGGAGGTCGATGGCCTGGGGACGTTCTGCCAGCGGGCTGGCCTGGTGCTCTCCCGTGCCATGGTGGACGCAGCGGTCTCCCGCAAGGCGGCTCGCTCCAGCCTGTTGACGCAGCTGCATCAGGCCCTCGCCGGGACGCTCGACGTTGATGCCTTGCTGCGGCAGGCGCTCGCCCAGGTCCTCGCCATCTTTCAAGGGGAGCAGGCCTTCGTGTTCGTCGGGGCAGACCAGGCCTGCAGGGCCAGCCTCGATCACGCGGGGGGACGGCCCGACCCTGCCCACACCAGCCGCACCGTGCGCGGCCGCGTCATGGCGGAGCGTCGCCCCGTCACCATCCTCGATGTGGGACAGGACCAGGAGGCGGTGGCGGCCCAGAGCCTGATGCTGCGCAACGTGCGGTCGGTGATGTGTGTTCCGCTCGTGCTCGCCGATGACCTGCTCGGGATGCTGTACGTGAGCTCCTCGACGGTGATCAAGACCTTCTCCCGGGAGGACCTGGACGTGCTCGGGGCGATCGCCTCGCACCTGGCGCTCCTGCTGCAGAACGCGCAGGCCTTCGAGACGATCCGGGATCTCAACCAGGGCCTGGAGGCCAAGGTGGCGGCGCGCACCCAGGAGCTGGAGGCGGCCATGCTGGCCCTGCGGGACACGCAGGCCCAGCTGCTCGAGACCGAGAAGCTGGCCACGGTGGGCACGCTGGCTGCGGGGGTGGCCCACGAGATCAACAACCCCCTGGGGGCCGTGCTCGTCAACGCCCAGCTGCTGCGACGGGAGGTCGTGGAAGAGG
The DNA here is from genome assembly GCA_035284865.1 of Candidatus Sericytochromatia bacterium. Lineage (GTDB taxonomy): Bacteria > Cyanobacteriota > Sericytochromatia > S15B-MN24 > JAQBPE01 > JAYKHL01. The sequence goes on from JAYKHL010000225.1 coordinate 8,634, forward strand.
AGCAGCGCGAGAGCGTCGACCTCATCGAGCAGGGCGCCCGGCGGTGCCAGGAGATTGTGCAAGCGCTGCTGGCGTACGCGCGGCCCACGCCCGTCGAGCGTCAGGCCATCGACCTCGGGGGGCTCGTGCGCGACAGCCTGAGGAGCCTCGCCACGCAGCCCCGGGTCGCGCGGCTGGACCTCTCCGTGGCGCTTCAGCCCGTGCCGCTGGTGGCTGGCGACGTGGGGGAGCTTCGGCACCTGTTGAACCAGCTCGTGCTCAACGCTGTGGATGCTGTGGCAGCCCTCCCGGATGACACAGCGGCCCTCCGGGTGCGGGTGCTCGAGACGGGCGACGGGGTCGTGCTGGAGGTGGCCGACAACGGCGAGGGCATGACCCCGGAGGTTTCCCGGCGCGTGTTCGATCCCTTCTTCACCACCAAGGCCGTGGGGGCCGGCAAGGGGTTGGGCTTGTCGCTCTGTCGTCGGATCGTGGAGAAACACGGCGGCAACATCGCCCTCACGTCCGAGCCCGGCGAGGGCACCTTGGTGCGGGTGGTGCTGCCCAAGGGCTGAGGGCTGGGGCTCAGCCTGGCAGCGAGAACAGCCAGAAGAGCTTGGTGCGGGTCTTGCGCGTGTTGGTGTAGTGCAGGGTGCTGTCGTTGGTGGCCGCCACCACACGGTGGTGGTAGGTGGTGAAGCGCTTGAGGTTCGAGAGCGTCACCGTGTGTGCGGTGCTGGGCACGGTCTCCCAGGCGGTGCCGTTGCCGAGCGAGGCGGAGGTGCCCCACTGGACCAGGCAGCGCATCGGCTCCGTGGTTCGCCAGGTCAGGGTGACGCTGTCGCGCGACCGCTTGCTGACAGTCACGGCCATGATTTTCGTGGAGGCCTTCCCGGGCTCGCTCGCCACGGGGTGACTCGGAGCCGCCTCGTTGCCCTGCGCATCGAGGGTGACGATCCGGTAGGTGGCCCTGGCGGTGACCCCCCGGTCGGTGTAGGCCGTCCCCCCGGTCGTGCCCACTGGCTGGCCATCGCGCAGGACCCTGTAGCTGACGCTCCCGCTGTTGTCGGTCGCCGGCGCCCAGGCCAGCTCGACCTCTCCTGGTGCTCCAGCCGCCGCGGAGAGGCCTGTCACCACCGTGGGGGGCTGCATGTCCAGGTTCGGCACCTGCACGAAGGCCTCCTCGACGTTGAGGGCCCGGGGCACCACCCCCCGGGTGAAGCCTGTGGTGGGGTGCCCGGAGAGTTGCATCAGGCGGGTCAGGTGGCCGGCCTTGAGGGCCGGAAAGCGCGCCTTCAGCAGGGCACAGGCGGCAGCCACGTGGGGGGCGGCCATGCTCGTGCCGCTCAGGGTGGCGATGCCGCCCCCGCGCCGGGTCGAGCCGATCGAGACGCCGGGGGCAGCCACATCGATGTAGTCGCCGAAGTTGCTGAAGCGGGCCTTCTTGCGGCTGCTGTCCACGGCGGCAACGCCGATCACGCCCTCGTTGGCGGCGGGGAAGAAGGGTGTCGAGACGCCCTCGTTGCCGGCTGCTGCGATCACCACGACGCCGCGGGCCTGCACGCTGGCGATGGCCCGCCGCAGCGTCTCCGAGTCGTCGGTCCCTCCCAGGCTGAGGTTGATGATCTGCGCGCCGCGGTCGGCCGCCGCGAGAATCCCCGCCGCGATGTCCGCGTTGGTGCCGCGCCCGGCCGCGTTGAGCACCTTGATGGGCAGCACCTGGGCGCCGGGGGCCACCCCCGCGGTGCCCAGGGCGTTGTTGGCGATGGCTGCGATGGTGCCCGCCACGTGGGTGCCGTGGCCGGGGGCATCGGTGGCGTCTCCATCGTTGTTCACAACGTCGACGCCTGGCAGCACCCGGCCTGCCAGGTCGGGGTGGGAGGCATCCACGCCCGTGTCGATCACCGCGACCTTGATCCCCTCGCCGGTCGTGAAGGGCCAGATGACGGGCGCGTTGATGGCCTCCACCCCCCAGCCGGCCAGGTAGTCTGGGTCGTTCGGGGCCGCGACCGCGCTGTAGACGTAGTTGGGCTCGATGTAGTCGATGTCTTCCTCGGTTTCCCAGTCTTCGGCGGCCTGCAGCGCGTACCCTCCTGCGTTGAGCTTGTAGACGGCGGTGCCGGAGAGCGTCAGCGAACGCAACCGGGTGGCCCCCGGGAGGTCCCGCGCCCGGTCGCGGAACTTGACGATGACCTCGTCGCCAGCCTGTGGGGGACGCTCGGGGGCTTGCGGGGCGCGCAGGACGCTCACGCTGGGAGGAGCCTCGGCGGCGTGCGGTGGGGGGGGCGCGGCAGCCGCAGGCCGCGGCGTGGTGGCGCCAGGCCGGGTGATCAGCGCCGCCGTCGTGGTCGCGCGGCCGCAGCCCGCCAGCGTGAGCACCGCGGCAAAGAGGGCAAGGGGCTTGGCCTGGCGACAACGCATCTTGGACCGGCTCTCCGTGGTGGCGCAGGCAGCTGCGCCCGCTCTTCCGGAACTCATCCCGGGCAGCGCCGGGGCGCTTGCGCACATTAACCACAAAACCGCTCAAGCTTAACTTGATTTCAACGTCTCGGCTGACGCTTCAGGGGGAAGGCCGACAGGCCGATGAGGAAACGAGAGTCCCCGTGGGCGCGTGACGACCGCCCACGCTTGGGGACGCAGGGCCCTGTACCATGGCGGCAGGAGGAGGCCTCGCGCGTGCTGGTGTGGAGAGTGTTGCTTGCAACCTTGCTGCTGGCCCTGCCTGCCGGCGCGGACACGGTGGCGGACAAGCCTCGGCTGGGGGTGGCGATCGCGAATGCCCCCGCTCCCTTTGTCACCTCGTTGGGGACCAAGCTCAACGCCACGCGCCGCTTCGATGTTGTTGATGGGGTGGCTGCCCGGGCCAAGCTCAAGGCCATCCCCCTCAACGGCGCGCTGACGCTGGAGAACGCGCGGAAGGCGAGGGCCGCCGCCAACCTCGAGTTGCTGGTCGATGGCCGGTACGAGGCCGTTGGGGGCCAGGTCAAGGTGACGGTCCGCTTGTTCGACTTTCGCACCGGGGAGTTCAGCCGCGACCTGGGACTCCTGGGGGAGGCAGCCTCGGTCGAGGCGCTGGCCGACCAGCTCGTCGGGTTTGTGCGGCACGCGGACCCCTTGCGGTGCCTGGTCAAGGACGTCGACGAGGATCAGATCATCCTCGACCTCGGGGCGGCAGATGGGGTGACGCCGGGCTCCTTGTTTCGGGTGTTCCGCCACCCCCTCAACCTGAAACCGCGAGAGCTGGGCACCGTGCGCGTCACGGCGGTGCAGCCGTTCGCTGCTCGGGCCGAGGCTGAGGTCGTGCCACCCGGCACCGTGTTCGAGCGAGGCGACGTGCTGGTGGAGCAGACTGCGGAACTGCTGTTCAAGTGATGGCGGCGGCTGCGACCGGCGTTCAGGGCCAGCGGTGCTGACCGGGCTCCTTTGACCGCCAAGGGGAGACCGACCAGCCAGGCAGAAGGGCCCCCCACCGTCAGGTGGGGGGCCCCGCCGTGCGGGCCTCAGAAGCCGAGGGCTTGCAGGGTGTCGGCGGTGGGCTCACCGTCCACGGGCAGCCCGTGCGCTCGCTGGCACGCTGCCACCGCCATTCGCGTGAAGGGCCCGTACTCGCCGTCGATGAGGCCGGGGTAGAAGCCCCGCTCGGCGAGCCGTTGCTGGAACTCGTACACCATCAGCGGCCGAGGCCGCTCCGGGGCGGCCTCGGCCACCGGTGGGACGGGGGGCGCAGCCGCTTCGGGCTCGGCGGCGAAGGTCACGGTGGTCACCACCGGGGTGGTCTCGCCGGCCTCCGGGGCGGAGATGACGGCGGCTTGCGCCTTGCTCGTCCGTCCGCCTGCCTTGGAGGTGGAGCGCTTGGCCTTCTCGCCCGAGCGTGGCGCCGCCTTCTTCTTGCTCGTGGTCATGGTGCTGGTTGCCTTTCTATGGCTGACTCGCTGCCACGCGGCGACGCAGATCCAGGCCGGTCGCCCAGGCGGCGAGGGGAGTCCCGTGCCCCCCATCCTAGAGGCAGGCTGCCGCCCGGGACGTGACCCTGGGCACAGGGGTGGCGGCGGCGGGGGCTCACCCGCCGCTGCCGACCTTTTCCCGCCTGGTGTAAGATGAGACGCGCCCTATTTCTGCTGGTTGTGAGGAGCAAGGCCGTGAAGTTTTTTCTGGACACCGCCAACGTCGACGAGATCCGGACGGCGGTGGGCTGGGGCCAGGTGGATGGCGTCACCACGAACCCTTCGTTGGTGGCTCGGGAGGGGCGCGACTTCAAGCAGGTGGTGCTCGAGATCTGCGGCATCACCAGCGGGCCTGTCAGCGCCGAGGTGATCGGCCTCGACTACGAGGCGATGATGCGGGAGGCCCGTGAGTACGCCTCTTGGGCGCCCAACGTCGTGGTCAAGGTCCCGATGACGGAGGCCGGCATGCGGGCGGTCGCCACGTGTTCCGCCGAGGGCATCAAGACCAACGTCACGCTGGTCTTCTCGGCCAACCAGGCCCTGCTGGCCGCGCGAGCGGGTGCCACCTACGTGAGCCCCTTCGTGGGGCGGCTCGACGACGTGGGGCAGGATGGCATGCAGGTGATCGAGGAGATCCTCGATGTCTACTCGAACTACGGGTTCGAGACCCAGGTGCTGGTGGCGAGCGTCCGCCACCCCATTCATGTCACCCAGGCGGCGCGCCTGGGGGCGCACGTCGCGACCATGCCTTTCAAGGTCTTGCAGCAGATGTTCAAGCACCCGCTGACGGACGCTGGCATCGAGCGCTTCCTGGCTGACTGGCAGGCGGCTCGCGGGCGTGGTGCCGAGGCCTGACGCGTGGGCCGCGCTTGTTTGACCGGGAACCAAGCGAGTGATACGATTCACTAACTCTACTGGCCATGTCAAGCCACCATTTCGGGCCCTTCGTTCGTGGTGACGGACCGGTCCCACGCCTCGGTTGTGCGCGGTGCCCGGTCGGGGTGTCCTTTGTCGGCTGCATGGCATTCGCACACTCGGAGGAAGCGTCTTGGTCGAATTGAAGCCGACTGAAGCGTCTCACCGCGATTCGACCGAGATCCCCGCATACGTGATTCAGGCGCCTCGGCCGCGGCTGCATCAGTACCAGGCCCCTCGGCTGTCGCGCACGTCCTTGCGGCGCCTGTCGCAGCAGGGGCTCTCAGGAGCTTGGCCGGGAGGCCGTCCTGGGGCCGCCTGGGGGCGCCCCGGGGCGGCTCCGACGGCGATGGAGCTGGGCGACGGGCCTGCCCTGGTGAGGGTCCGGGCTGTCGCCCGTCCCTACCGGGCTGCTGCCTCCATGGCGCCCGGCCGCGGTCTGTTGCTCGGGGCGGGGGCGGTGGCGCTGGCGGCCGCCCTGCTCGGGGTCACGCTCGGGCTGGGCCTCAGCCGCCTCGTCACGCCTGGGCCCAGGGCCCAGGCCCCGGCGGCGCTGCTCATCGCGGGCCAGAATCTGCCGGCAAAGCTCCCCGTCATCGAGGCATACTCGCGGGGTGCCAGGCCTGCGCTCGAGGTGGGGCCCAGACTCACCAACGTGGTCTATGTGGTCCGCCAGGGTGATGACTTTTCAAGTGTCGGGGAGCGCTACGGGCTTCGGCCGCGCACGGTCCGCCTGGTGAACATGTTGCCGCAGGGGGCCAGGCTCCGGCCGGGCCAGCGGCTCGTCATCACGCCCACGGATGGGGCCTACCATCGTGTCGTGGGAGGAGAGACTCTCTCGGTGCTGGCCCGGCGGTACCGGGTACCACTCGCGTCCCTGCGGGCTCACAACCCGGGCTTGAAGGGCGACAAGCTCGCTGTGGGGCGTCCCGTCTTCATTCCCGGCGCCATGGAACTGCGCTACCGCGAGGCGCCCGTGGCGCGGTTGTCGGAACGTAGCTACAGGACGGGTGGACGCTGGGCCTCCCGCCTGAGTACCTCCCGCAGCCTCGTGGGGGCCTTCGGCAGCCGCGTGGGGGAGCTGACGTGGCCCACCAGCGGGCAGATGTCTTCGCCTTTCGGCATCCGTGGGTACTCGTTCCACCCGGGCATCGACATCTGCAACGCGGTCGGCACGCCAATCCGTGCCGCCAAGGAAGGGGTCGTGGTTTCGGCAGGCTGGATGGGGGCCTACGGCTATGCCGTCGACATCGACCATGGGGGGGGCGTGGTCACGCGCTACGGCCATTGCTCTCGCGTGCATGTCTCCGCAGGGCAGGCCGTTGTGCCCGGCCAGTTGATTGCCCGGATGGGGAGCACAGGCCGGTCCACCGGGCCGCACCTGCACTTCGAGGTCCGCATCCAGGGCCGGGCCGTGAACCCGGCGTCCTTCTTCTGAGCGAGCGCCACCCCACCACCCGGCCCCGGCGGGCCGGGTGGTTTTTTTTTGTGGACCGGTTGAGGCCCACCTCGGCCGTCTCTCGTGCAAGCGAGCATTTTGATTCAGAAACGATTATTGTTTACAAGGTCATCCTGGGCTGCTATAACCCCTGCGTGACCGTGGGCTGCCCGCTGGGTCACGCACCCGAACATGCGGAGGGAGCACAGTGAACAAGGAAGACCTCGTCAAGTTGGTGGCGGATCGGACCCGTTCGACCCAGAAGGACACGCAGACCATGCTGGTGACGACGCTCGAGGCGATCGCCCAGGCCCTTGCGCGCGGGGAGCGCGTCACGATCGTCGGGTTCGGCACCTTCCAGGTGCGTGACCGGGCCGCGCGGGAAGGCCGTAACCCGCGCACAGGAGCGGTGCTCCGCATTCCTGCGCGCAAGACCCCGGCCTTCGCGGCTGGCAAGGCCCTGCGGGACAGGGTCCAGGCCGGCTCGCGCAAGGGCTCCCACGCGCGCCGTTGATGGTTCAGGGGCGCGCAGCACGTTGTCGTTGCCCGCGGTATCATGAGGCCCCGGTCAACCACCGGGGCCGACCACCCGAGGGAACGCGATGTCTGCAGCCACCCCACTCGATGGCAAGGCGCTTGCCGCTCAGCTCCGCGAGGACCTGGCCCGGCGGGTGGCGGGCCGGCCTGTCGGTCGTCGCCCGCCCTGCCTGGCCGTCGTCCAGGTCGGGGAAGTGCCCGCCTCCACCGTTTACGTTCGCAACAAGCAGCGGGCGTGTGAGGAGGTGGGCTTTCGGCCCGTGCGGGTCAGCCTGGCGGACGACCTGCCCGAGGACGAGGTGGCGGCGCGCGTCGCGACGCTGAGTGACGACCCTGACGTGGATGGGATCCTGGTTCAGCTGCCGTTGCCTGCCCACATGGATCCCCACGTCGTGCTCGCAGGGCTCGACCCCGCCAAGGACGTCGACGGGCTGCTGCCGCTCAACATCGGACGGCTGGTGCTTGGGATGCCGGGCCTTCAGGCCTGCACCCCCGCCGGGGTCATGCGGCTGCTGCGTCACCACGGCATCTCCCTTGCCGGGGCGCGGGCCGTGGTTCTGGGCCGCAGCGCGATCGTGGGCAAGCCCCTGGCGGCCCTCCTGGTTCAGGCTGATGCGACCGTCACCGTTGCGCACTCGCGGACCCGGAATCTGGCTGCATTGACCCGTGAGGCTGAGGTGCTTGTGGTGGCGATCGGACGGCCCTGGTTCGTGACGGCCGAGATGGTCCGGCCTGGTGCGGCGGTCGTCGACGTGGGGATCAACCGGCGGGAGGATGGCACGGTGGTGGGGGACGTTCACCCGGAGGTGGCGTTGGTGGCTGGCTGGCTCAGCCCCGTGCCGGGCGGCGTCGGCCCGATGACCATTGCCTCCTTGCTCGAGAACACCTGGCTCAGCTACTGCGGGAGGCTCGGGCAGCCAGAAGCCTGAGCCCGCCCCCGACGCCAGCGGGCCGGGGGCGGGGTGTCAGGCTGCCGGGTGGGGCGTCAGCTGGGCTGCTGCAACTCGACCAGCGCCTTCTTCAGGGCCTCGACGGTCGCCGGTCCCACGTACTCGTTGATGCCGAAGGTCCCGTCCGCGAGCCTGTAGGTCTGGTGAATCCCCTGGCTCTGCTTGAACTGGGTGACGGCGGAGACGAAGGCGTCATCCATGATCGGGTTTCCCGCGGCGTCCTTTCGTTCCTTACCTTGGGCGTCCAGCTGGAAGAACGAGCCGGTCACGGGCAGGGAGGTCACGGGACGTCCTTGCGAATCCGTGGCCCGGAGCTTGCCCGCCTTGAGCAGCAGGTCGAGCGCCTGCTGGATCTGCTTCACGCTCGCGCGAATCTGCTCGCCTTCTTGGGGGGTGGCGGCCAGGGCCTCCATGCCGGGGCCGAAGACCTTGCCCCGCTGGCTGCCCTCGTAGGCAGCCATCTCGTCCAGGAACTGCGCCACGTTGGCCTTCAGGGCAGGCGAGGCAGGCGTGTTCGGCGGGGCCAGGCCGAACTCCTGCGCGAGGCGCACCGCCTCCGCGTCCGACACCTGGCGCGAGCTGGCAGGGACCGGCACATCCGGCCGGGCGGCCACCGGCACAGGCGCCACGGTGGGTGGCTGGACCCCTGCCGGTGGGAGCGCCGGCGGTGTGGGCGCCACGGTGGGTGGCTGGACCCCTGCCGGCGGGAGCGCGGGCGGTGTGGGCGCCACGGTGGGTGGCTGGACCCCTGCCGGCGGAACCGTGGGCGGTGCGGGCGCAGCAGGGGGCTGGCCCACGCCGGGGGCCACGGCCGGGCGGCCTGGCAGCTGGAGCTTCTGGCCCGGGAGGATCAGGTTCGGGTTGTCACCGATCACGTCCCGGTTCAGGGCGTAGATCTCCGGCCACCGGGAGGCATCACCCAGCTGCTCGACGGCGATCTTCCAGAGGAAATCCCCCGCCTTCACTTCGTGGGAGCCTCCGGCCGCCGCAGCCTGGGAAGGGGTCGCCGCCGGGGCCGGGGGCGCTGGCGGCTCGGCCGTCGCCGCCGCTGGCTGCTCGGCCACCGGCGGCGTGGCCGCCGCCGGTGCTGGATCGAGGCGCGCGATCATCGCCTCGACCTGCTGGCCCAGGCGGGCGAGGTCCGCTTGCAAGGCTGCGAGCTCCGCCCGGGTGGCCGCGTTATCCTGGGCCGGCGTCGCGGCGCGAGTTGCCGTCAGCTGAATGCTGTCCAGCGTCGGAGGCACGGCAGAGCCAGGGGCCGTTGGCACGGCCCCTGGCAGGGAGGCCGCCGACGGGGAGCCCGACAGGCGCGGACCGGCAGGGGGTTGGAAGGGCGACGGGATGGTGTCGGACATCGGGGACGGCTCCTCACAACAGGCGCGAGCAAGCGCCAGGCACAGGTCTGGTCAGGAGGGTGCGCGTGACCCTCTGCGCGCTATATAGCTTGGATGGGGCTTCAGCTTGTGTCAGTCAGGAGGCCTGCCGGGCTGACACGGCCTGTCGAATGGCCTCGACGATGGCGTCGGTGGGGGTGCCTGGCCCGTAGACGGCGTGAACGCCGGCAGCCCGAAGCGTCGCCACATCCGCCTCGGGGATGATGCCGCCGCAGAACACCAGCACGTCTGCCGCGCCCTGCGCCCGCAGCTGCCGACAGACCTCCGGGACGAGCGTCAGGTGAGCCCCCGAGAGCAGGCTGAGTCCGACGGCATCAACGTCTTCCTGGACGGCTGCTTGCACGATGTCCTCGGGGCGCTGGTGCAAGCCGGTGTAAATCACCTCCATCCCGGCATCCCGAAGGGCGCGGGCCACCACCTTCGCGCCCCGGTCATGACCGTCGAGCCCGGGCTTGCCGATGAGGATGCGAATCGGGGTGGACATTGTGGAACTCCCTGGGGTGCGGTCCGGGTGGCTGACGCTCCCCAAGATATACCCGCCCGACGGCCCGGGGGCACCCCCGCCGGGGACAGGCTCAGGGGACCATTCAGAGCCCTGAAGTCAAAGCAACACGCGATTTATCGGGCTGCATGTTTTCGCAATTAGTTGGCTGCTCAAGCTTTTTGGCGCTTTTTATGACAAGTGAAGCCTGCCTAGGGGGTGATGACTGGACTCGACTTGATTGGCATTTCAAGCGAATTCCTTTCCCTTGAGTGCCAGGGTCTCCGATTCGTTTGTTCTTGCAAGCGAGGGCCTTGCCTTGGGTTTTGCGAGCTGCTTGAGAAGGCAAGTGGGATGTCTCCCCCGTGGCTCGGGGTCGCCTCGTTTCGCTTGTTTTTGCAAGCATTTGTTCAAAAACCGCGTGGTGCAATGGTTTTGGGAACCTGTCGCGCCTTATCCACGCTGATGCGGTTCTTCTCTTCGTGGAAGAGGGGAGCGAACCACGTCCGCACCCCTCGGGTGATACAGGATTGCGCTCCCCCCTCCCTCAGGAAGAGGTTGGCCGCAGGCCGGGTGAGAGGCCATCGCAGAGTCAGGGCGATGCTCCCTACAGCGGGATTTCGTGGTCGCCGTGGGTCTGCCAGATCGTCCTGAGCTTGGCAAGCAACAGCAGCCGCTCCGTCTCGGGCACGGCTGGATGGGTCATGACCTGGTCGAACATCCTGTAGTAGTAGTCTTCCTCCCAACGTTGGAGGGCCTGGAGGCTGTCCCCATCCAGGCCACGTACCATGGCGTCGAGCTTGGCGTAGGTGGTCTTCAATCCGCGGGCCAGTTTCTCCAGGGTGGCGGGGCGGGGTGCCGTCACCTCACGACCCGATTCGATCCCGGCCACCGTGCCGAGGGGCAGGTCACAGAGGGCGGCGAGCTGCCGCTGTGAGAGCTTCAGTTCTTCACGCCGTGCGGTGATGTAGGTTCTTAGCAGACTCATAGGACCCTCCTTGCCTGGGGCCACATGATAAAACATGTCATCCGTCTGGACCAGCCGGCAGGCCGGGTTGGCCTGTCGTTGAGAAAACATGCAGATTTCACTGTTGAAGCTCTGCTTGGGCCCCGGGTGCTTGCTATAACAGACTGGCTGCGCGGGCTGGAGCACCTTCTGGTGGCCTTGCCTGTGGAGATGCTTGTATAGCCAAAGGGCTCGCTGGGCCGTGAAGGGGGTTTACTTGAAAAACATGCGGGTGTTCAGGTTCTGTTGTTGATGGCACGGCGCGGATCTTGCCGATCACGGCTCAGACACGGCAGGTTGCTGGACACGCATGAGGACGACGCCAGACAGCACGATGACGCTGGACAGGTAGAGCCACATCAGCAGCCCGACGATGCCGCCGAGCGAGCCGTACACCCAGCTCAGGCCGGCGACGTGGCCGAGGTACCAGCCGAAGCCGACGCTTGTGACCTCCCAGGCGAGCGTGGCGAGTGCTGCAGGCAGCCAGGCCTGGCGGACCGTCGTGACCCGGTTCGGGAGCCACACGTAGAGGGCGCACAGCAGCGCGAAGGTCACCA
>JAYKHL010000226.1:0-3015 GCA_035284865.1 Candidatus Sericytochromatia bacterium
GCTGAACATCAGCCCGAGATGGTCGCGTTTCTCGACGCCCACGCCGTGCTCACCCGTGACGCTGCCACCGGCCTCCACGCAGCGCCGGAGGATCTCCGCGCCGGCCGCCAGCACCCGGCTCACCTGATCGGGGACGCGCTCATCGAACAGCAAGATGGGGTGGAGGTTGCCGTCACCCGCGTGGAACACGTTGCCGACCTGGAGCCCGTGCGCCGCCGCGACCTCTCCGATGGCCTCCAACACCTCCGGCAAGCGGGTCCGCGGAATGACCCCATCCATCGTGACCTTGCTGGGCGCCAGCCGTCCGACGGCCCCCACGGCCTTCTTCCTCGCCAGCCACAGCCGCTCCCGGGCCGTGGCGTCCGCGGCCTGCTCCACCCGGCTGGCGCCGTGGCTCTGCAGGAGCGCCTCCACCACTCTGGCCTCCTCGTCGAGCCCCACCTCGGGCCCATCAAGCTCCACGATCAAGGCCGCGCCGGCGTCGAGCGGCAGCCCGAGGCCGAAGGCCGCCTCCACCGCCTGGATGATCGCCCGGTCCATCATCTCGAGGGCGGCCGGGATCAGCCCGCGACCGATGATGGCCGAGACCGCCTCGCTGGCTCCACGCACGTCCGGGAAGATCGCCAGCAGGGTCCGCACGCCCTCGGGCAGAGGCGTCAGGCGCACCACGGCTTGGGTGACGACCCCCAGCGTCCCCTCGGATCCGACCACGGTCCCCACGAGATCGTAGCCCGGCGTCTCGTCGTGCTCGCTGCCGAGCCACACCACCTCCCCGTCGTGCAGCACCAGCTCCACCGCCAGCACATGGTTGACGGTCACCCCGTACTTCAGCGTGTGCGGGCCGCCGGCGTTCTCGGCAATGTTGCCGCCGATGGTGCAGGCGCTCTGAGAGCTGGGATCGGGCGCGAAGTGCAGGCCGCTCGGGGCCACGAGCCGGGAGAGCTGGGCATTCACGACGCCCGCCTCCACGGTGGCGCGCCGGTTGGCCGGGTCCACGGCCAGCACACGGTTCATCCGGGACAGCCCCAACAGGATGGCCCCGGCCTCCGGCACGCTGCCGCCCGCGAGGCCCGTGCCGGCGCCACGCGGCACAACCGCCACGCCGTGCCGGTGCGCCAGCCGCATCACCGCGCTGACCTCTTGCGTGCTTCGTGGCAGGACGACGACGCGGGGCGTGGCCCGCGCGATCGTGTAGGCGTCGCAGTCGTAAGCAAGCTGGTGCGCGGCATCCGCCAGCACGGCGTCGGCCGGCAAGGCAGCGCGCAGCTCGTCCAGCCACGCGGGTGCGGAGGGAGCGGTAGCCATGGCCCCGATCATACCGCAGCCGACGGGGGGGCGGCGGAGCGCCGGGGGTGGAGTTTTATTTAGCGGTATTTTAACATCTTGATAACCAGGCGTGGCGCGCCGTGGCCCGATAACCTCCCCGGCACCCGGGTCGTCCGGGCGCCGTCAGGAGGAGCCCCATGCCCGACCCGGTCCGCGCGGCCTCTCGCCCCACCAACGCCCCATCGTCGACCTCGGTGGTGGTCCGCCCCGGCGACTCGCTCAGTGCGATCGCGGCGCGGGTGCTCGGGGCTGCTGCCCGGTGGCCGGAGCTTCACGCGGCCAACCGTGACCGCATCGGCGACGACCCCCGGCGCCTGCGGGCGGGCGTGACGCTGCGGCTCCCCGCTCCGACCTCTGCCCCCGGGGGGGCTGCGGCGGCCGCGCCAAAGCCGCGGGCGGCCGCCGCCCAGCCCGGGCGGCCCCGCCCGGCCACCTCGGATCGAGACGGTGACGGGCTGCAGGACCGCTACGATGCCGCCCCTGACGATCCCCACGTGCGCCGCTGGAGCCAGGCCGCGGCCGACGCCCACGCCGCCTACGTGCGTCAGCGGGTGGGCACGCTGCAGCTGATGGGCGTCGAGATCGACTGCGCCGACCTGACCATGAAGCTGCTGTCGGACTTCTGCAAGGCGGTGGGAATTCCCAACCCGATGGGGGCCGCGGGCGAGAACTGGCAGGTGTACGACCAGCATCGCCCCGGTGGCCTGCCGAACGTGAATGGCCCGACCTACTTCCTGCCGCAGATCGGAGCGGACAACCTGGCGAAGGGCCACACGCGTCGCGTGAACGACGCCAACGGCAACGGGGTCGCGGGCTTTGACGCGCGCACTGGCAAGGTCGACGTCGAGGACCTCCGGCCCGGAGACATCCTGTTCTACGACTGGGAGGGCGACGGCAAGGTGAACCACGCCGTGAACGTCGTGGAGGTCAGGGAGGATGGCACGGTGGTGCTGGCCTTTGGCTCCTACAACAACCTCGGCACCGGGCCCGTCACCTGGACGAACCTGGACATCACGCCCATCGAGCGCCTGGCGCTCAAGCCCGGGACCCCTGAGCACGCGCAGTGGCTCGGCGAGGACAGCAGGTTGTGGGGCGCGCGGCGCTTCTCCTGGATGCCTGATCAGCCCCCGGCTCGCGCCAGGCCTCGGCACGCAGCCTCCGGCTCTGCCACGTGAGCGGTCCTCAGGTCTTGGTGTGCCCCTGGGTGATCAGGAAGTTGACGTAGGTCTCGAGCTGCTTGAGGCCTTCCTCGTTCAGCAGCGAGACCTTCTTGAGCAGCGGCTTGAGCTCGTCCATCACGACCACGGGAAGGGCCTGTTCGACCTGCTGTCGCGCCACCTTGGCGACCGCGTCCGTGCCCCCGAGGAGGTTGTTGGCAAGCTCGGGCAGCGTTTGAGCGGCCGGACGGCCGGAGAGCAACGCCTCCAGGGGCCCCACGGCGCCCTTGATGCCCAGCAGGTGGAACAGCTGCTGCTCCGTGACGCCCAGCTCCCGGGCGCGCCCGGCGAGGAAGGTGGCAAGGTGGTCGAAGGGGTGCTGGGGCCCCGGGTTGGCGGTCATCGGCGCGATCCTCGTTGCAAGCCCCGCGATCCTACCACGACCGGGCGGGAGCGGTGCCTCAGAAGAGATCCTGCAGCCGGGGCAACGCCCGGCCCGGGGCCCGGCCCGTGAGGGTGTCGGCGTAGGTGC
>JAYKHL010000227.1:0-32233 GCA_035284865.1 Candidatus Sericytochromatia bacterium
CTGGGCCTCGGTGGGCTGATCCGCGACGCCCAGTTTCTCGACGGAGGCTGCCAGCGTATCGCGTTCGAGCGCGCCGGGCAGGTTCAGGTTTTTGACCGCCGCACGGGACAGCTCACGCCGATGATGACCGCGCGCGGCGCACGGGATGTAACCGACCTGGCGCGCCTCCAAGGGCTTCAGTGGGGACCGCTGGCCCGGTGACGGGGGGCGTGTGGCACTCGCGCCCGGGCGCGAGGGTCACACGCGCGCAGCCTCCACCAGCCCACCACCTGGCGCCGCGTCCGGGTGTCGCCGGAGCACGATCAGGGAGATGTCGTCCAGCTGCTCTGTCAGCCAGGCCTGCACCTCGGCCAGGATCCGGTCCTTGATCTCGGCCACCGGCAGCGCAGCATGGCGGGCCAGCGCGACCGCCAGCCGGTCCATGTCGTACTGCTCCCCCACCTCATCCGAGGCCTCGATCAGGCCGTCAGAGTAGAGCAGCAGCACGTCCCGGGGCGCCAGCTCGAAGCGAAAATCGGTGGTGGCCTCGGCCACGTCAGGGATCAGGCCGGTCCAGAAGCCCGGCACCTCGAGCCGATCGACCAGCCCCGTCTCGGCGCGCCAGATCAGCAGGTCACAGTGCATGCCCGCAGCCACGAAGCGGCCGTCTCCCTCGTGGTGAATGAGCTGGAGCGTCATGTAGTTGTCGTTGCGCATCCGGTTGCGGACGTTGTGGAACAAGGCCTCGTTGATCCGCACCAGCCGTTCGGCGGGGCTGGCGTGCGGGTTGTCCAGCACGTACCCGGTGATCATGCTCTGGGCCATCATCATGACCAGGCCCGGCGTGAGGCCGTGCCCGGTGACGTCCCCGATTGCCAGCCAGAAGCGGCCGTCTGCCTGCGGAATGTAGTCGATGAGGTCACCGCCGACCTCGCTCGCCGTCACCAACCCCATCGCGATGTCAAACCGGTCAATGGGCATCTCGTGCGGCACCAGGGCGGTCTGGATGCGGGTGGCGATCTCCATCTCCTTGTTCATTTGAGCCAGACGATCCTGCGCCCTGTTCGTCTCGGTGACGTCCTGCGCCAACACCTGGACGCTGGGGCAATCCGCAAACTGCATCATGTTGGCCGCCAGTTCCAGGTCGATCCGCTCACCATCCCGGCGCAGCGCCTTTACCTCCATTCGCAGGAGGTCCTGGGTGCCGGCAGCCAGGCGAGCCACCGCCGCCACGAAGGCCTCCCGGGGCTCTCCTGGCTCGAGCAGGTCCACGAAGCTCCGGCCGAGCAGCGCCTGCGGAGAGGCCTCCCCGAAGTAGCGACCCGCGTTGGGGTTGGCATAGACCACCACCCCGTCAGCCACGATGAACACAATGGTCGGTGAGGCGTCCATGAGCTCGGTGTAGCGCTGCTCGCCCTTGCGCCAGGCCTCGAGCTCAAGGATGGCAGCCTGGTTTGCCTCCAACTGGCTGAGCATGCCATTCACCTTGTCTGCCACCGTGCTGATTTCATCGCGACCGCTGGCCTCCACCCGGGCCGAAAGGCCCCCGGCGGAGCCGATCGCGGCCACCTGCTCGGACAAAGCCGCCAGGCGTCCCAGCACGATGCCACGCAGGAGCAGCATGTTCAGCAGGCCGAAGACACCGCCTATCACGGCCAGCAGGATCAACGACTGGCTGGCGACCTCCAGGCCCTGGGCATAGATGGCTCTTGGCATCACGGCGCTGACCAGCAGCGCGGGCTGGCCGTGGACATCCTCGACCACCGCGAACCCGGCCACTCGCCCCGCATCCATGGGCAGGACGTCGACGGTGCCCGGCGGTCGGCCGGCCAGCCTACCCGCTGCCGCAGCCAGGTCGGGGGACAGGGCGGCCCCCGCGTCAAGCCTGGCCACCGCGAACGGCACCTGGATGATGTCCCCCAGCCGCTTGATCTCCTCATCCGTGAGAACCGTTGCGAAGACCAGCGCCCCACGCCTCTCCCCTTGCCGGTCGCCCCGCGTGATGGGGTGAGAGCCCACCTCGAGGATGTGCTCAGGCGTGACCAGGAAGCCCCCGACCTTGCTGTCGTTGTGCGGGTGGTTCACCAGCACGGAGTCTCGCGTCAGGCACCGCGCGAGGCTAGCAGGAAAGGGACGCCACCGGGGCTCTCCCACCCACGAGCAGGCCAGGGAGTGCTTCACGCTGCCGTCAGGACGCACGTAGGCCGCAAAATGGACACCGATGTCCGTCAACGTGAAGGGGACCGGGAAGTTGTTCTGGATGTAGCCAGGCTCCTGGTCGGCCATGTAACGGAAGGTGGAGTCCCAGGCGGCCCAGTCGTTCAGCCGCAGGCTGGGGTTCGCGGCGTCCTCCCGGAGGGTGTTCACCACACGTTCCATGTGGTGGGTCATCTCCGTGCGTTCGAAGCTGCTGTACGAGCCAAGCAGGGTGTCCCGCCAGAAGACCGACAGGAGGACCACCAGCACAACGATGGTCAGGGCCACGGCGAGGAGGGTCTTGTGGAAGAGCTTCACGGCCGGTCCTCGTGTTGGTCAGGGCTGCCCCGACGCGGGGCCCCCCCCAGGCGGAGCGGGGCGCAAAGAGGCCCCGAGATCGAAGTTGGTGTAGGTCTGGAGGAAGTAGCCGTCGGGGTAGGTGGAGTCCCGGTCATGAGCAATGGCATACCCCAGCGACGCGAAGGTCCCTGGCACGATCTCGAGGTTCATGACAAAGCACGTCCCGGAGATTTCGCTGATGCCACCGATGGAGTCCACCGCAAAGCTGAAAGGTCCCACCGAAGGAAACTCCCAGCCTGCCAGGAAGGTGGCGTTGGAGCCAGGCAACGGCCAGGTGGGGGTGAACTCCTCCGGGTCACGTGGCGCGGCGTACGCACCGCCGAGCGTGAGCCGGCCCAGCTGCCGCCCCCCTGCCTCGATGGTCTTCGTGGCGGACACGTAGCCGAAATTCAGGCTGTTGGCCGGGTGCAGCACGGCGACCGACATGTAGCCCAGCGCCAGTGACGGCCACAGGTCGGCCTCTGACAGCAGGCCCAGCTTCACGTTGCCCGTCGGCTTGATGGCTGGCAACCGTCCCGGGGAGGCCAGGACGTCAATCCCGACCTCCAACCCGGGGAAGCTCAGGCCCGTGTCTCCGTAGGGGAAGCTCGGCACCAGCCCAACGTTGTAGCCGGTCCAGCAGTCCACGGCCGTGCCATAAAAGGCGTTGTAGAAGGACAGGCACCCCGCGCCGGCCCCCATGACGTCCCCCGTCGGCGCGAAGATCAAGCTGGTCGGATAGGCCAGCGCTGGCGACCCAGGCAGCAGGCAGGCGCCGGCCACCACCGCCCTGATCATTCCACGTCGCACGTCGCGCCTCCTTCTGGTCAGCACCCCGCGTCAAGGGATCATTGTCGCCTGCCCGGACGGTTTCGTCCACGTGGCCGGGCTCCCTCGCCCGGGTCCGCCTGCGCCCCGGCGCTCCGTGGAGGAGGCGCCACCTCGGTGGCGGTTCGCCGGGCATCCGTGAGGTCGACCCCCGTCAGGTCGGCGTCTCCGAGGTAAGCCTCCGTGAGGTTGGTCTCTCGTAAGCTGGCTCCAGCCAGGCACGCGAGCCCCAGGTTGGCGCGGGTCAGGTCGGCCCGACGCAGGCAGGCGCGGGAGAGGTCCGCGCCCTTCAAGTCCGCCTCCCCGAGGTCGGTCATGGAGAGGTCGGCATCCCGCATGTCGGCCCGCCGCAGGTCCGTGCGGTGCAGGTCGGACTTGTTCAGGCGGGCCCGGGAGAGCTGGGCCCCGCTCAACCGGGCGTGGTTGAAGCTTGTCCCGAAGGCACGCACGTTGGTCATGTTCACCCGGATCATACAGGCCCGTGCAAAGGAAACCCGGCTGAGCTCGAGGTGGCTGAAGTTGGCCTCCACGAGGTTGGCCTCCTCGAAGGTGGCCCCCTCGAGCAGGGTCCTGACCACGCCCGAGGCGGCCAAGGCCTGCGTGAACGAGGCCCCCGCCAGGTCGGCGCGCCGAAGGTCAGCGCCGGAAAGGTTCGCGAAGGCGAAGACGACGTCCGCCATGTCGGCCCACACGAGGCGCGCCCCGACGAACACGACCCCTCGCAACACGGCGTGGCGAAGGCTGGCGCCGGACAGGTCGACCTCGGTCAGGTTCGCCCCCGTGAGGTCTGCCCCCCGCAGGCTCGCGCCGGCCAGGCAGGCGTGCTCTGCACGGGCTCCGCGCAGCACGGCTTCCGTGAGGTCGGCCCCGGCCAGCAAGGCCCCGGAGAGGTTGGCACCAGCCAGGTTGGCGTCGGCCAGGTTGGCGCGCGCCAGGTTGGCCCCCGCAAGGTCCGCCCCCTGCAGGTCAATGCCGGACAAATCGAAACCGGCGAGGTCGAGCCCCGTCAAGACGCCGTGGCTCAGGTTGGCGCCCCGCAAGTTGGCCCCTCGCAGGGTCGCCCCCACGAGGTTCACGCCGTGGAGGACGGCCCGGCCGAGGTTGGCGTGAGAGAGGTCCGCCCGCCCCAGGTGGGCCCGGGTCAGATTCGCCTCAGCCAGGTTGGCCCAGTCGAGATCGGCACCGCCCAGCTGGGCCTCCGGCAGCTGGGCAGCGCGAAGGTCCGCCTGGTGCATGTTGGAACCTGCGAAGCTGGCGCGCCGGAGGCGTGCGCCGGGGGCCACGAGCCCGGCGAGCTCTCGCTCGCCGAGGTTCGCCTCCTCGAGTGACACGCCCCCCGCCAGGGCCGCTTCGACCGTGGCACGCCACGAGTTCTCCGCGAGGTGGTGCGAAAACAGCACGTGGTCGTAAGGGTTGCGCTTGTAAATGACCAGCTCCATCGCGACCCTCCAGGGCCTTGGCGCGGGGGGGCGCCGCTCGCCGTCAGCGCGTGGGCACGAACTCGACGTCCACCTGTCGTCCCGCATCCCCTCGGGTCACCTGGCGGTCGACCCGCAGCTCGACGCTCCACCCCCTGCCTGGTGTGTTGCGCTCGAGGAGCTTCGCCACCGCTCCGCCACGCGCCCGGGCCAGGGCCGGCGCGAACCTGCCAAACCCAACCCGAGCCGTGACCACGAGGGTGCCCCGCCGGGCACCGAGCCCGGAGGTGAAGCCCCACAGCTGCTCGACCTGAGCCATCGACGGCGTGGTGACGTTCACGGCGAACTGGAGGCTGGTGCGTGAGGCCTCCGGGGTCGCACGGCGGGCCACCTCCGGGGTGGGCTTCGGCAGCGGCCCGCGCGTCGGCGTCGCCCCCGGGGTGGGCGTCACCGGCGCGGGGCGCCGGGGGGCCGGCCGCGCCGTCGCCGCCGCCGGGGAGGGGGCCGCTGCGGCCGCGCTCACGCGAGGCGAGGGCAGGGCCCCGCCCCCCGTAGGCGCGGCCGCAGGCACGCCGGGGGCCGGGGTCAGTCGGGCAGCGGAAGGCGGCGTAAGCCACTCCCCGCGTGCCCCGGGAGCCTGGACCGGGGGGGGGACCACCAGCGGACCGGAGGCAGGCCCGGGGCCGGCCGCCGAGGCCACGGCGGCCACGCTCGGGCTGGGGATGGCAGGGGCGGAGGCTGGCCCCTCACCGGGGACGACGGCGCTGGCAGGCTCATCACCTCCCGCCGCGGGGGTGGCACCAGGCGTGGGCTCCAGGGTCGGTGCGGGGGCCACGGTCGCCGGCTCTCCGCGCAGCACGGCAAGCGCTGCCAGGACGCGACGTCCGGCCTCAGCCACGGGGCCCTCGGCCCCGCTGTCTGCCGCCCGGACCACCACGTAGAAGCCGGCGCCCACCGCGAGCACCACCGACGCGAGGGTCACCAAGGCCGGCACGAGCGCACCGCGGACGCCCCCCCCGGAGCGGGCGCGCGCCGCCGCAGCGGGAGGGGGAGCGCTGGGAGCCTGCGGACGCCCCTCGGTGGCAGCCAACCCACGAGGGGCGGGCTCCTCCTCGTAGCCGCCCTCCAAGGCCCGATCGTAGGCCTCGTCATCGAACCACTCCGAGTCAAAATCGGGGTCGTCGTACTCAGCAAAGCCACCGCGGCTCGGGGAGGTCATCGGACAGGCACCTCGGAAGTCAGCGCGGGCACGGGGCGCACCCTACCAGGTGTAGCATATACCATGCCCCATCCCCATGGGACCCGGAGGGTCCGGTCCCGCCACGGAGAAACAAGGATGACCCAGCGTTTCGCACCGTCCATGCGTGGCAAGTGGTGCCTGGTGACAGGCGCAAGCCGCGGCATCGGCCGCGAGACCTCGCTTGCGCTCGCGCGCCTCGGGGCCCACCTCGTGCTGGTGGGACGCGATCGTGCCCGGACCGAGGAAGCTGCCCGGGCCGTCCGCGCGGCGGGCGGCCCCGGTCAGGTCGAGGTGCTGCTGGCCGACCTCGCGGAACCCGACCAGGTGGCGGCCCTCGCGGAGGCTTACGCCGAGCGGCACGAGGGCCTCGACGTCCTGGTCAACAACGCGGGGGCCATCTTCGAGCGCAGACGCACCACCCGAGGGGGGCTGGAGATGACCTTCGCGCTGAACCACCTCGCCTACCACGCCCTGACGGTGCGGCTGCTGCCGCTGCTGGCTCGAAGCCCCGAGGCGCGGGTGGTGGTGGTGGCCTCGCGGGCGCACGTGAATGGCAGGCTGGACCTGGACGACCCCCTGGGCGAGCGCCACTACAACGGGTGGCAAGCATACTGTGCATCGAAGCTGGCCAACGTGCTCTTCACCCGGGAACTCGCCACGCGGCTGACTGGCACGGGCGTGACGGCGAACGCGCTTCACCCAGGCCTCGTGGCGACCAGCTTCGGGCACGGTGAGCCAGGCTGGTACCGCTGGCTGGTCCGGCTGGGCAGGCCCTGGATGGTGGACGCCCGAGAGGGCTCCCGGACCACCGTTCACCTGGCGACGTCCCCTGACCTGGCGGGTCGTTCCGGGGAGTACTGGGCGCGGTGTCGCCCCGATACCCCCAGCCCGGCCGCCCAAGACCCGGACGCGGGTCGACGGCTGTGGGAGCTCTCGGTGAAGCTCACGGGCGTGGACTGGCCGGCCAGCACGCCCTGAGCCATCACAGCATCCCGATGGTGATCCGCGGCTCGAGGGCCACAATCAGCGAGTCCCGGACCTTACGCCAGAGCTGCTCAGGCGGCTCGAAGCCCACCTCCAGCGTGACGATGGGGATTCCCAGGCCGCTGGAGGCGTGCTGCCCGAGGGACCCCGGTGTCTCGTACCCGACGTAGGGCAACAGGCGGTAGCCGTTCGCGCGAGACATCGCTCGCGCAATGGGGGCGGCTGCCGCGCCATCGTAGTTGTTGCACGCCATGTGCGCATGGAAGGCGACGATGAGGGCCGGCCGCTCCGCCTCGATGACCCGCACGAGGGTCTGGGACTCGGGCTCGGACAGCGGCCGGGGGCCGCTGAAGAAGCGGCCCCGACCGGTAGGCCGCCAGCGTGTCGGGAAGTTCCGGTTGAGATCGACACCGGCCAGGTTCGTGCGAATCCGGCGGGCGTAGCCATCCGGGTTGGCGTTGGGGATCGCCAGCAGGCGGTTCCGCGTCAGCAGGTGCTGGTACCGAGGCGCCTCCCGGATCAACCGCTGGATCACGTCGGTGCCTTGTGGCTCATCCCCGTGGATGGAGCCGACGAAGAGCACCGCCCGATCGCCCGTGCCGACGGACGCCAGGTGAATGGGCGCGCCCCGCTTCGAGCGCCCGACCTCCCGAAGCCCGAAGGGCGGAGCCTGGCGGCGCGCAACGGGCGAGGGCGTCGGTCTGGGGGACGGCGAGGCGGCAACCTTGACGGGCGCCTTGCGCCGGGGTTGCTGCACCGGAGCCTGCGAGGCCTTGACGACGCCGGACTGCGCTGGCGGAGCGGCGGCCACCCGGGCCGGCAAGGGACGCGGCTGAGGCTCCGGGAACAGCGCGATCACGGCCGCCCGTCCCTGGCGCTGGGCCAGGTCACGCGCCGTGAAGCCCCAGCGGGTCCTGCGCAGCGGGTCGGCCCCGTAGTTCAGCAGCAGGCGCACCACCTCCGTGCGGCCTTCCCACGTCGCCCACTCCAGGGCCGTGTAGTCGTGGTTCTCCCTGGCATCGATGTTGGCGCCTCGCATCAACAGGACCTCGGTCAAGGCCGCATGCCCCTGCTGGGCGGCCCAGATGAGGGCCGTGTAGCCATTCTCATCCGTCGCCTCCAGGTCGGCGCCTGCGGCCAGCAGGCCGAGCACGGCCCGCCTGTGCCCCTGCTGAGCGGCCAGGATGAGGGCGGTGTTGCCGTGCTCGTCCCGCGTGTCGAGCGGGACTCCGGCTGCCAGGCAGCGGTTCATCGCCGGCACATCCCCCTCCGAGGCCGCGAACAACAGCTCGGAGCCTGACTGCGCCCCGGCCACGGGGGCCGAGACGGCCGCGACGGCGGTGAGCAGGGCGCTCAGGAACAGGCGTTTGGCGGACAAGGCGGGCATTGGATGGGCTCTCGGGAACCAGGCCGGTGGCAGCGACCTACATAATGGCCGAATAAGGGTCTTGCATGGTGTGACGCGTGCACCACGGGCGCGTGCTCGACTGCAGCATATCACCCGCCCGAACGAATGGGGAGTGGCCTGTCGTCAGCCGGAGGGGCCCCACATCCGCGGGTTGAGGCGGGGCGAGGGGACACTCCGCTCAACGGCCCGCGGCAGGCTGAAGGCGATGTAGTTGCCGCCATAAGCCCGCCGGACCTCCACCGGCGACAAGGCCGCCTCGCGGTCCCGCGGAGACAGGCCCTCGAGGGCCTGTTCCACCAGCGCGCGGGCCTCGGCGGCCCACGCGGCCGCCTGGTCGCCATAAGGCTGTGCGGCGGCGCGTCCGAACAGGGCCACCGCGGCCAGCACGGGCACCGACAGGGCCTGCGCCAGCGCAGCCGCAGCCGAGAAATCGGCGTCCGCAGAGGGCTCCTGGGTGGCAAGGGCCCACTCCCCACGAAGCGCCAACGCCGCGGCCTCGGCGTGCCGCACCCCGAGTTCACGCGCCAGGCTCAGGGCCTCGGTCGTCGTCGCCGTCGCCTCCGGCCAGGCCTCCCGGTGCAGCGCCAGCCGGCCCTGCAGCAACAACGCACGCAGCCGCAAGCCGCGGGCCTGAGAGGCCTCCGCCAGCCGCAGGGTCCGCGCCACGTAGTCGGCAGCCTCGACCGGGTCGCCAGCCCGCACCAGGTTCTCGGCCCACAGCAGGCACAGCCGCCCCTGAGGCTCCAGGTTGCCGGTCTCCACCATCAAGGTTTGCAGGCGCTCGGCTGCGGCCATGGAGTCGGCGTGCCGCCCCATGGCCGCAAGGGCCTCGGCCTGCAGCACCCGCATCCGAACCTCCCGGCCGTGGTGGTCGCCCACGGCAGCCTGGTCGAAGGCCACCCCGATGAGCGCCGTGGCCTGCGCCAGGTGCCCCAGCCAGACACACGCCAGCGCCTCTGCCATCAGGGCGCTCCCGAGCAAGAAGCTGGACCCCAGGCGGCCGGCCTCGTCGGCGGCGCGTCGGGCCAGCGCCTGCGCCTCGAGGAAGGCGCCGAGCTCGAGGGAGGCCAGGGCCCCGAGGGTGTTCACCCCCCCTGCTTCCAGGGCATCTCCGACCTCGTCTGCCAGGCCCCTCGCGCGCTGCAGCAGCTCGCGGGCACCACGCGCATCGCCCGTCGCCAGCCGGGCCTGGCCCAGCACGGACAGGGCGCGCAGGGACCCTCGCCGGTCCCCGAGGCTGGTCAGGATGGCGAGTGCCTCCGAGCTGGCCGCAATGCCCGCCTCCAGGCCCTCAGGCAGCCAGGTGATGTGCGCATAGCCCTGTTCGGCCAGGGCCTCCGCCAGCACGGCCTGGTCCGCCGAGCCTCGGGCCAGGGCCACCGCGTCGTCCAGCCAGCGCAGGGCCTCAGCCGGGCGTCCCGAGGCGCCGGCGGCACGGGCGGCCAGCAACCTGGCCCGCGCAGCCCCGGCCAGGTCCCGCGCATCGAGCGCGACCCGGTGGGCCCGCTCGGCGATCGCCAAAGAGGCCTCGAGGGCCTCCACGCCCTGCTCGGCAGCGCTCGCCCCCAGGAGGGCCCGCCCCAGCAAGAAGCGGTCCCCGATGGCCTCAGCCAGAGGGATGGCTTCCCGGAAGGCTGCCCGAGCAGGCTCGAGGCGGCCCTGGAGCAGCTGCACCTCCCCGAGGGTGCGGGCGAACGCCAGCGCCATGGAGGAATCCACCCCCAACTCGTCGGCCAGGTGCCGGCCCGCCTCCAGGTAACGGGCCGCGTCTTCGAGGGCGCCAAGGGCAGCCAGCCGCTGCCCGGCCTCCAGCGCGGCCCGGATGGCCAGGGCCTGATCGTCGCCGGCGAGCAGGTGGTTGGCCGTGGCAGCCAGGGTCTCGAGTGGCAACTCACCAAAGGCGACGTCGCCCGCCGTGCGTCGAAGCGCCCGGGCCACGCGGCCATGCATCGCGCGCCGCTCGGCAGCTGGCAAGCCCGCCAGCAGCACCTCGTCCAGCGGCCCCCGTGCCAGGCACCAGGCACCCTCCTCCGTCCCCTGCAGGATCTGACCCTGGAACAGCGGGTCCAAGGCGTCCAGGAAGGTCGTGTCGTCAACGCCTGCCACCTCTTGAAGGAGGTCGAGGGAGAAGGTCCCTCCCACCACAGCGGCCGAGGTCGCCACCAGGCGTGCCACGGGCGTGAGCGTGGAGACCTTGCTGGCGAGCAGGGCCTCAACGCCCACCGGGACCTGATCCGCCCCGAGCTCTGCGGCGAGCTGCCACCCCTGGCCCCGCTTGAAAAGCCCGCCCCCGCGCACGAGGAACTCCAGCAAGATCTCCACGTGGCGAGGGTTGCCACCCGACAGGGCCTCCACGTGGGCCAGCAGGCGAGGGTCAGGGGTGGAGCTGCCCAGCATCGAGCCCACCATCCGGGCCAGGCCCGAGGTGGACAGCGGCCCGAGCGGGACCGTCGTGAGGACGTCCCGCCAGGCCTGAGGAGGCTCACCCTGCGAGGTCAACATCAGGAGCAGGGCCGCCTCGTCCCGGGCGCGCAAGAGGGTGTCGAGGACCTCCAACGTGAGGGGGTCGGCCCACTGCATGTCCTCGATCACCACCACGGTGCCCCGCACGCGTGACAGGCCGAGGATGGCCTCGGCCACGGCGGCGTGAAGGCGCGCCCGCTCGCTCGCAGCGTCGAGCTCGGGCGCTCGAAGCACGGCCAGCTCGGGCAGCAGCTTGCCCAGGACGGGCGCCAAGCCGTCGAGCAGCAGACCGATGTGCTCCCGCATCGCGGGCAACAGGGCCCGAAGCACGCCCACCAGCGGGCCGTAGGGGGTGCGGGCCGCCTGCGGGTTGCGGACCTCCGCCAGGGGGAGGTTCTCCAGGCGGGCATTGAAAGCGAACTCCGTAGCCAGGCGGCTCTTGCCCGCACCCGGCGGGCCAGCCAGCCACACGACGGCCCCACGCTTGCCCGAGGTGATCCGGGCGAGGTGAACAAACAGGCGCGCCATCTCGGGGGCCCGCCCGACCATCGGGGAGGTCAGCAGGCTGCCTCCGATCCCCGGTGGCGCCTCGTAGCCCAGATCCGCCATGACCGCGTCGGCCGACGGGTAGCGGTCGAGTGGATCCTTCGCGAGCAACCGGGCTACCACCCGCGCCAACCGGGGGTCCACGCCAGGGGCGACGTCGGCCAGGTCCGGGGGGGGGGCCTCGACGTGGGCCCGCAGGACGTCCCCGGGCCGTTCGCCGCTAAAAGGCTGGCGTCCAGCCAGCATCTCGAAGGCCAGGACGCCGAGGGCGTAGAGGTCCGTGCGCCGGTCCACGAGCCCTCGACGGATGACCTCGGGCGCCAGGTAGGCGAGCGTGCCCCGGATGGGGCCTCCACTCTGGCCCGCGTACTCCATCAGGCCGTAGTCCATGACCTTCACGACCCCATCGGGCCGGACCCGCACGTTGGCAGCCTTGACGTCACAGTGGACGAGGCCGCGTGCGTGGATGTAGCTGAGCGCCAGCAGGATCTGGGCGAACAGCCGATGGAACGTTCCCGGGTCCAGCTGCCCGAGCTCGTCGAGCCCGGCCCCCGGGATGTACTCCATCGTCAAGAACGGGGTGTCATCGGCCAGCACCCCGTAGCCGAGCACCTCGCAGCAGTTCGGGTGACGCAGCTGCGTCATCAGCTTGAACTCCTGGATGAAGTCCAGGCGGCTCTTGTCTCTTCCCCTGGCGGCAGGGCTCGTCCCCTCCTGCAGGCGCTGAGAGATGGCCTTGAGGGCCACAGTCTGGCCGTTGGTGCTGTCCTTCACGAGCCACACCTGGCCCACGCCCCCCTCCCCAAGCAACTGCAGCACCCGGTAGCGGTTCGCCAGCAGCTCACCCACCATGGAACAGACACTCCTCCCAACGCTCGGCCGCGGCTCATTGTCCCACCCCCTCTGGCGTGACGCAATCCGCCAGCCACGAGGCCAGAGCCCGCATCAAGGCCGCGTTCAGCCGCCGAACGATGCCGCCCACCCAGCCCGTCAGGCCCCTCACGGCGCGGCGCCGGGGCGCAGGCCTTGACCAAATAGTTCGACGTAGGACATTATGGCGACCCACCCGTCAGGCGATGGGTGCGTCAAGCCCCGACCCAGGAGGTACCCGAATGACCCGCATCACCCCAGCCCTCGCCCTCGGCGCCCTGTTGCTTGCCACGAGCCCGGCGCTGGCCGCGACCCGCAGCTTTGCCGTCGAGCAGGACATGCACAGCACCAACGAGGTCAGCTTCACCTCGAAGGCCGCGATCGTGAAGTTCGTCGGGCGTACCGGCAAGCTCGAAGGCGAGGCGCGGCTCGACCCGTCAAACGTTGCCAAGGCCGCCGGCAAGGTGGTCGTGGACCTCGCCAGCCTCGACACCGGCATTGGCCTGCGCAACGAGCACATGCGCGGCGCGCTCGAGGTGGCGAAGTACCCGAAGGCCGTCTTCTCCTTCAACGCCATCGCGGTTCCGGGCAACAAGCTCGTGGCTGACCAGGCCGTCAAGGGCACGGCCACCGGCGAGATGACCATCCACGGCAAGGTCCGCACGATCACCGTGCCCGTCGAGCTCACGTTGCTGCCCCAGCAGGATCCTGACTACCGGGCCGGAGACTGGGTGCACGTGGCCTCGCGGTTCAAGCTCAAGGTGACGGACTACGGCGTCCAGCTGCCGAAGGGCGTGTTCGGCCTGAAGGTCGCCGAGGAAATGGAGATCGCCATCGACGGCATGGCCAAGGCACGCTGAGGCGGGTCCGGGGCAACCCGTGCACGGCGGGTGCTAGAATAAGCGCCCGTCGCATGAGTGACCCTGCCCGGGTCGAGGAGGAGCTGTCCGTGAGCGCACCGAGCGAGCTAGCCCCGGAGGTGTTCGAGGCCGAGCCGGAGCCGCTTTGGCAGGCTGCTCTTTGGCTCGGCGGCATCAGCGCGGGGCTCGGTGTGGCGATGGTGTTCGGCTTCGCCGCGTTGCAGGGCTACGGCCAGCTGATCGCCTGGGACGGCCCCCGCACGGGCCTTCAGGCCGTGGGGGCAGCCCTGGTGGGGCTTGGCCTCGGGGCGTGGGGCTGGCACCGGCTGCGCCCGCGCATCACCGCCCCCACCTACCTCTTCGGGTGGCTGGCGCTCGCCGCGGCCCTTCTTGTGGGGGTGGCGCCTCGCGTGCTGGGCACGGCCGGCGGGGCGTCGGCGGCGCCCCTCGCGCCGGGCGGCCTCGCCGGGCTGCTCCTTGCCAGCGGGGCGCTGCCAGCCACCCTGCTCGGGGCTGCCGTGCCGCTCCTCGGGGCCGGCTTCGGGCCCCTGATGCCGACCGCTGCGGCCCTCACGCAGCGCGCGCTCGCGGCGCTGGGGGCGGGGGTGACGGCGGCCGCGTGGTGGTGCCTGGCCCGCGCAGGCGCCCCCCTGGGGCCCGACGCAGCCGCAGCCGTGGCTGCCTTCGCGCTCGCCTTTGCCGGGGTGGCCGCCCTGGCGGCATCAAAGAAGGTCTGGGCCGAGCCGCCGGCCGGCTGGGGGGCACTCCCCCCGGCCGAACGGGACGAGGTGCGGGTCGTGCTGCCCTCGATCCCCACCCACGCGGCCGTGGTGCTCGCGCTGACGGTGCCTGTGTGGCTGCGCACCTGGGAGGTCGTCAGTGGCAGCACCCCCGAGACGCGCTGGGGGGTGCTGGTGGTGGTCGCCGCGGGGCTGACGCTCGGCGCCTGGTCCGCCCCCCGCTGGGCCGCCGCTTCGACCCAGGCGCGCCTCGCAGCAGTGCCCGCGCTCACGGCCGGGGCGTTGCTGATAGGGGCCCTCTCTCTCGACGCGCTCGCCTTCCGGCTGGCAACCTTCGAGGCCGCCCTGGGGACAGGAGCCGACGCCTGGGCGCTGGCTGGCGCGGGACGGTTGCTGGCGATGGCCGGGTTCGTCGGGGTGCCGTGCGTCGGGCTGGGGCTCCTGCTGACCCTGTCCCTCGGGCTGCTGCCGCCGGCAGCGCTCGGCCCAGCCGTGGCCGCGGCGGGCGTGGCGGGCGGGGCCTGGCTGCTGCTGCTCGAAGCCCCCTGGCCCCTGGTGGGGGGCCTCGTCGCGGCCGCGCTGGTGCTGACGGTCGATGCGATCGACACGGCTGGCCGCCACCGTGGCTGGCCTCCCACGCGCCGCCTTCTCGCACTGGGGCTGGCCGCCACGCCCCTGGTCGGCTGGGTGCTCCTGTTCCCGGAGCCAAGCTGGCACGCCCTCACCGCGCCGCGGCGGTCAGCCCCCCCCACGACGTGGGCGGCCCTGCGGGTGGCCTCCGAATACCGCCGGGTGGTGGTGCACGCCCGCGACGCCTGGGTGGAGGCCACGGCCCTGCGCTCGTCCGACGGCGTGGAGCTGGCCCTCAACGGCGTGCCCACGGTGCTCGACGAGGCCAGGCAAGCCGCCGGGCGCCTGGCCGCCCATCTGCCCCTCGCCTTGCAGCCCACGCTCCGGCAGGTGTGCGTCCTGGGCCTTTCAGACGGGAGCACGGCGCGGGCGGCGGCGCTGCACCCCCTGGCGCGGCTGGAGGTCGTCGAGCCCTCGACCGCACTGGCTCGCGCCGTCGCCGCGCTCGAGCTGGGCCAGCCGGCGGGGAGCGCGGGACAGGTGCGGGCCGCTGCGCCGCTGCCCTGGCTGCGCGCTGGCCGGCAGCGGTTCGACCTTGTGATCGTCACGTCGTCGTTGCGCGGCAACGCCCCGGTGGGTGCCGCCCCCTCGGTGGAGCTGTTCGAAGCCGTGGCCGCCAACCTCACGGCCGGCGGAGCCGTCGCGCTGGAGCTCGATCTGGCCCAGCACGACGACGTGACGCTGGGCCGGACCCTCCGCACGCTCCGCCGGGTCTTCCCCCACGTGACGCTCTGGCAGACGGCGGGCAACCACGTCCTGGCCATCGGGCAGCTGGCACCCGGCGTGTTCACCCCCGAGGCCACGCGCGATCGGCTGCGCACCCCGAAGGTGGCGAAGGACCTGGCGTCGCTGGGGCTGGAGCGCCTTCCTCCGCTGTTGATGCTGCAGATGCAAACGGCCGAGGGCATCGAGGGGATGCTTCGCGGCACCGAGCTCGAGCGCGTCGCCCGGCCGGGGCTGCCCGCCGCCCAGGCCCGCGCCATCTTCGCGCGCGCCGGGGCCCGCAGCCCCTACACCACGGACGGCAGGTTGCAGGTGGGCGCCGCCGTGGATCCTGCCATGCTGCTCACGGCTGCCGTGGCCGAGGGCCGCTTGCAGCCAAGCGCCTCGGATTTCAAGGCGTTCGCCCGCTACCAGGCGCGCCTCCTGCCCCTCAACGAGCTCAAGGGCCTCGATGCACGCGTGCTGGGCGAGTGGCGGCGGGCTTTTCCGAAGGACCGGGACGCGTGGCTCGCTCACGCCGAGTGGCTGGCCATGAAGGACCGCTTCGGCGAGGCCCTGGAGGTGCTGGAAGCCGCCCCGGGCGGGCTTCGCGGCGCTGAAGCCATGGAGGCCAAGCTGCGCTTCTCGGAGGTGATGGGGGGCTGGGGGTGGCTCACCCGGCGACCGCCAGGGCTGCCCCAGGCCATTGGGGCGTGGGAGCGGGAGGTGCGGCGAACGCCGCGCCTCGCGGGGAATGCGCTGGTGCGCCTGGCTGCCCTGCACCACGCAGCTGGCGATCCGAAGGCGGAGTTCGCGGCGGCGGAGCAGGCGGTGGCCGCGCTGGAGCAGATGCCGGGCCCCGGACCGGCCGACACCCGGTTGCGGGTGCTCGTGGCGATCGCCCGGACGGCCTACTGGCTGGGGGACGAGGGGCGCTTCCGACGCTACACCGAAGCGGCTGCGGCCCTGGATCCCTCGGATGCGGAGCTCAAAGGCCTGCTCAGGTTGGCCTCGCAGGCCTTTCCGGCCCAGCGCTCGGTGCCTTGACGGCGCGGCTCGGCGCAGCCGTCGGGCCCTCCACGCGTCGGTGCCCCTCGGCCCGCGCAGCGACCCCCACCAGGTTGACCCGTGGAGGGGTATAAGCAGGCCATGGAGCAAGCCTTCCTCGGCATCTTCCTGTTCGGTTTTCTGTTCGCCCTGGCCTCGGGACTCCTGGGGGCGCTGCACGGCGGAGCGTCGGGAACGGCCGAGGGTCTGACGTCCCTCCCCACCCCCGAGGCCCCGGCAGGAAAGCTCCCGCTGCCGGCCCCCAGCAGCGAGGCCCTCACGGGCAAGCTCAGCTCCCCCAGCGGCCACGGCGATGGCCCCCTCCCGGCCCTGCCCCAGCTCAACCTGACGGCAGGCATGGCCTTCTTGACCTGGTTTGGCGGCGCGGGGTGGCTGGTGCTGCACTACACGGGGGCCGGGCCCCTGGTGGCCTGCGTGGCGGGTGCGGCCGCCGGCTGGCCCGCCTACCGGCTGGTGGCCGGGTTCTACGGCCTGCTGCAGGCGAGTGAGACCGTGCGGCACCGGGCGCAAGACAACCTCGAGGGCACCATGGCCCGCGTCACGGCCCGGGCTGTGGCAGGTGGGGTGGCCGAGATCGTGTTCGAACACCAGGGGCTGCGACGCGTCGAGGGGGCCCGCGCCCTGGACGGGCAGGCCCTCGAGAAAGGGGATGAGGTCGTGATCACCGGTTATGAAGCGGGCCTTGCCCTGGTTCACCCCCTGCGCGAGGAAGGCCTTCAGCTTGCCGCGGAGGCCTCCCCAACCAGCCCCCAGCGGGAACCCGACGCGTCTCCGTGAAGAAGCTCCCCTGGTGGGGAACCAGTTGGCTTGTAGACCAAGCAGCCGCGACTGGCGGGGAGCCCCACCAGCGTGGCACAGGCGAAGGAGTGACACAGGAGATGGATGGATTCATGGGCGTGCTCGTGATGGCCTGCTTGGGCGTCACCGTGGTGCTGGCGTTGTTATGGGTTGCGGCGAGCATCTACCGCCAGGTCCCCCCCAACCGCGCCCTGATCGTGTTCGGCTTCCGCGGCACCAACATCGTCACGACGGGTGGCAAGCTCGTCATTCCGATGGTGGAGAGCGCGAGGGAGCTCTCCCTCGAGCTGATGAGCTTCGACGTCAGCCCGGACCAGGACCTGTACACCAGCCAGGGCATCGCCGTGAGCGTCGAGGCCGTGGCCCAGATCAAGGTGAAAAGCGACGTCAAGAGCATCCAGACGGCCGCCGAGCAGTTCCTCGACAAGAAGCAGGAGGAGCGCGAAAACCTCATCAAGCTCGTCATGGAGGGCCACCTGCGCGGCATCACCGGCCTGCTGACGGTCGAGCAGATCGTGAAGGAGCCTGAGAACGTCGTCAGCCGGGTGCGAGAGACGGTCGCCGACGATCTGAACAAGATGGGCCTGGAGCTCATCTCCTTCACCATCCGGAAGGTGACAGACGACCAGGCCTACATCGCGAACATGGGGCGCCCGGACGTTGCCAAGGTGAAGCGGATGGCCGAGATCGCGGACGCCGAGGCCAACCGCGACATCCAGATCCGGCGCGCGGAGACGGCCCGGGAGGCAGCCGTCGCCCAGGCCTCCGCCGACCAGGAGCGCGTGCTGGCTCAGTCGCTGTCGGAGACGGCCCAGGCGGAGGCGATGCGCGACCTCAACTCCAAGAAGGCCGAGTACGATGCCCGCGTGAACGAGCAACGCGCCCTCGCGGAGAAGGCCTACGACATCGCGGCCAACCAGGCGCAGCAGAAGGTCATCGCCGAGCAGGTCCGCATCGCGCAGGCCGAGAAGCAGGAACAGCTGCGCGTGCAGGAGCTCGAGGTGCAGCGCCGGGAGCTCGAGCTCGAGGCCACCATGATCAAGCAGGCCAACGCCGAGCAGCGTCGCATCGAGCTCATGGCCGAGGCCGAGCGCCAGCGCCTGGGCCGGGAGGCAGCAGGCCGCGCCGAGGCGCTGCGCGAGCAGGGTCGCGCCGAGGCGGAGGTCACGGCGATGCGAGGCAAGGCGGAGGCCGAGGCCCTCAAGGCCAAGGGTGAGGCCGAGGCCGACATCGTCCGCGCCAAGGGTCAGGCCGAGGCCGACGCGATGCAGAAACGCGCCGATGCGTATGAGCGCTACACCGAGGCCGCGATCCTCGATCGGATGCTGGCGAGCCTGCCCGAGATGGCGACGGCCTTCTCGCAGTCGCTTCAGCAGGTCGACAAGATCACCATCGTCTCGGCTGGCGACGGCCGAGGGGGCGCCAGCGCCCTGACGGGCGAAGTGGCGAAGATGGTGGCGCAGCTCCCGGAGGTGGTGCAATCGCTCACGGGCCAGTCGCTCGGGGAGTTGCTCGACCGCGTTCGGGGCTCAGGCCCGATGGGCCCCACCGCGACCGGCCCCAAGGAGGGCGCGGCCCTTGCCTCCGGGCGCATCCAGCTCGAGGACAGAACCCACAGCACCTGAGGGGCCTGCCCACCGGGGAGCAGCCCGAGGCGGGGAAGGCGTGACGGCCTTCCCCGCCTCGCTTTACGTTCGGCACGACGTCGGGGAGAATCAGTGGAACATAACGGTCCGGGCGGGGTACACAGTGGTCCCCCCGGCCCCGCCCCGCCCCTGGAAGGACGCTCATGTCGCTCTCGCTCCCCCGCCTCCCGCGCCTCACCCCCGTCACCCTCGGGGCGGCCATCGCCGTGACGGCCTGCGCCAGCACCGCCCCGAAGGAAGCAACGGGCTCCCCCTCGCCCGGCAGCACCACCCACGCCGACGTGGCACGCCCGGCAGGCACCGCCGTGGGCCCCGTGCTGATGACGCGCGGTGGACCGGCCAACGAGCTCGGGTACATCCCCGTCCTGGAGTACCACCGGTTCGGCCCCAAGGAAGAGCGCTGGACGCGAACGCCGGCCAACTTCCGCAAGGACCTCGCCTTCCTGCACGCCAACGGCTACTACATGGTGAACATGGCCGACGTGGCGGCGAAGCGGCTGGCGGTGCCTGCCGGCAAGAAGCCGGTCGTGCTGACCTTCGATGACAGCACGGAAGGTCAGTTCCGCTACCTGAAGGGGCCCGACGGCAGGTGGAAGACGGGCCCGGACGGCAAGAAGGTGATCGACCCGGACTGCGCCGTCGGCATGCTGGACGCCTTCGGGAAGGCCCACCCCGATGCGGGAAGCGGCGCCACCTTCTACGTGTTGCCGAGTGGCTTCGACCAGGACGGGGTGATCGGCGAGAAGTTCCGCCACCTCGTCGAGACGGGCCGGGAGATCGGCAACCACACCTGGACCCACGACAGCCTGGCCACGATGTCGCCCGCGCGCATTGAGGAGCACCTCGGCAAGCTCCAGCGGTTCGTGAGCGCGCAGGTCGGCAAGCCATACCCCATCACGACCCTGGCGCTGCCCTTCGGCATCGGGCCCCGCGACGCGGCCGGCCTCGCCAAGGTGGTGCGCGGCGGCACGGGCCCCGCCGCCTACCACCACAAGGTGCTGCTGCTGGTGGGGGCCAACCCCGCTTACTCGCCGTTCGATCGCCGGTACAAGGCCACGGCCGTGGCGCGGATCCAGTGCATCGACAGCGAATTCAAGACCTGGTTCAACCGGCCCGCAGGCTCCACCGCGCGGGTGCGGGAGCCCTGGGTGCCCTTTGTGAGCGACGGGGACCCGAACACCGTGAGCTTCCCCCTCTCGGCCCAGCGGCACTTCAACCCTGCTGCCCTGATGGCAGGCCAGCAGGCGCGACCCTTCGACCCGGCCAAGGCCAGCGCGGCCGCAGCACCTCCGGCCCCAACCCCCAGCGCGCAGGCCGCGGCATCCTCGGCCCCGGCGGAGGCTGCGACCGTCGTCCCCAGCGCCTCCCCCGTGGCCCAGGCCTCCGGGGCCCCGGCCAGCCTGGCCCCGGTGCCCGCCGGGCTCGATCACCACCCGGGCTACGGCCGCAAGCTGCCCAAGGGCGGGGAGTACCGGGACGGCGTGATCCGCCACCAGGTGGCGGCCGGCGACTCGGTGGAGGCCATCGCCTGGGGCTACCTGCGGATGACGGACTTTTACACCTACCCCAAGCTCGCGCAGGCGATCCGGAACGTCAACCAGGCCAACCGGCCGCTGAAGATCGGGGAATGGCTGACCATCCCCCGTGTGCGCCAGGCGCCTCCCAAGGCGTCGCTGGTGAAGCGGGACAAGTCCTTCCCTGCCAAGGGGATCTACGTCACAGGCACCACCGCCGGCTCCGAGATGCTGTGGAGCCTCGTGAAGGACCTCAAGGCCCACGGTGGTAACACCGTCGTGTTCGACGCCAAGGACATGAGTGGCGTGGTCTCCTATGACACTGCCGTCCCGCTTGCCCGGGCCATCAAAGCCTACCGAGGCGGGATGATCCACGACCTGCCCAAGATGCTGGCGCGGCTCCACGATGAGGGCATCCATGCCGTGGCCCGCCTGACGCTGTTCCACGACGCACGGCTGGCCCAGAGCAAGCCGCAGTGGGCGCTGCGCTCCAGGCGGACGGGGGCCCCCTGGCGGGAGTGGGGCAACCTCGTCTGGGTGGACGCCTCGCGTCCCGAGGTGCAGGATTACAACCTTGCCCTCGCCCGGGAGCTCATCGACCTCGGCGTGGACGAGATCCAGTTCGACTACGTGCGCTTCCCCGCGCAGGGTGACACGCCGGACGTGGCCTGGTCCACCATGAAGACGCAGCCCACCAAGCACGAGGTCATCACGGCCTGGGTCAAGCGCGCCCATGACGCGATCGCCCCCACGGGCGCCCTGCTGTCGGCCGACGTGTACGGCGTCGTGGCCTGGGACCAGGGCATCGACGTGAAGATCACGGGCCAGCGCCTCGAGGACCTGGGCCACCACCTCGACGTGCTGAGCCCGATGCTCTACCCGTCGCACTTTTACAGCAACTTCGACAACAAGCGCTACCCGCCGGATCACCCCGAGCACTTCATCGGCGAGGGCGTGAAGCGGACGGCGAAGAAGACGGCAGGCAGCGGCGTGGTGATCCGGCCCTGGATCCAGGCCTTCCCCTACCGCATCCGGAACTACGGCCCGACCTACGTTGCGCGTCAGCTCAAGGCGAACGAGGCGGCCCAGGGCACGGGCTGGCTCCTGTGGAACGCCGAGAACAGCTACAAGATCGGGTTCGCCGGCGTCCACGAGGCTGGCGCCGCAGCCCCCGTGCGCAGCGCTGCAGCGCCCCCGGCGAGCAGCCCCCGCCCCTGATGGCCGCGCTGCTCGTCTCAGCCCTGATCACGCTGGCGCTGCTTGGCGGCGTCCTGCTGGTGGCGCTGCCCTTCTGTCGCCTGACGGTGGGGGAGGGCCAGCGCCTCGTGGTGTTCCGGGGCGAGGAGGTCCACCGCGTCGAGGGGCCCGGCCCACGCTGGGTGCTACCCGGGCTGGAGCGCTGGGTCACGGTCTCCGTCCGCCCCCAGGCCCGGACGCTGGAGCTCACGCAGCTGCAGGCCCAGACCGGGGCGTGGATGTCGGCCGTGCTCCGCGTCGACTTCGTGGTGCTGCAGCCGGAGCGCGCCGCCGACCTGATGCAGACCGCGCGCCTCGGCCCCGCCGTCGACCAGCTGGTGCGAGCCGCCTTCGAGACCGCGGTCGGCACGCTACCGCCCGAGCGCCTGATCGAGGCG
Organism: Candidatus Sericytochromatia bacterium; assembly: GCA_035284865.1. Taxonomy (GTDB): domain Bacteria; phylum Cyanobacteriota; class Sericytochromatia; order S15B-MN24; family JAQBPE01; genus JAYKHL01. The sequence continues at coordinate 21,864 of JAYKHL010000227.1, forward strand.
GAGGACCGCCGCCACCTCGGCCGGAGCCTCAAGAAGGCCATCAACGAGACGGCGCTGGGCTGGGGCCTGGACATCACGGCCATCGACGTCGCCGAGGCGCGCGAGGTCGCTGGCCCTGCCGCGGGCGCCCACGGCACGTGGCAGGTGGTGCTCGTCTCCGCCGGGGAGGCCGCGATGGAGGTTGCGAAGGCCCTCACCCGCCTCACGGACCTCGGGCTGCTCGAGGCGCGAGAGCTGGTGGAGGCGGCGCCCGCGGCGCTGCCGCTGGCCGGAGATGCGGCCCGGGCCGAGGCCTGTCGCGCTGCGCTGGAGGAGGCAGGGGCCACGGTGGCGCTGCACCTCATGCGGGAGGAGGCCCCGGCCTCGCCGCTGTCGGGCGAGGTCGTCGACGTGGTGTTGCAAGCCGCGGGCGGCCACATCGTCGACGTGATCAAGGTGCTGCGGCGCGTGACGGGCTGGGACCTCGGGCACGCGAAGGCGGTGGTGGATCAGGCCCCATATGCCATCATGCACCGCGTGCGACGCGGGGATGCGGAGGAGGTTCGCCGCGCCCTGGAGGCAGCCGGAGCCTCCGTGGAGCTGGTCTGAGCCCCCGGGAGGCGAGCCCCGAACCGACGCGGGCGCGATGCCGCCCCGCTCGCGGGCCTCAGGCCTCCGCCCAGTCCGCCGGGGTGTTCAGGTCTCGCAACACGTCCCGATCCGGCACGGGCACGAGCCGCGTGGCGCCATCGTGGCGGCGCACCACGGACCGGAGGCCCTCAGGCTCGGCGGCGACGGCCTGCAGCTCGGGCAGGAGATCGCCTCGAAACAGCACGGGGTGGCCCCGGCGCCCCTCGTGGCTGGGCTGCAACACGGCGAACTCGGGCCTGCAGGCCTCACACAAGCGCTGCACCACGCCGTCGGCCAGCGGCTGATCGACGGCCACCACCAGCACCCCTGCCACCGGGCTCCGCACGAGCCCGAACGCGGTCGCCAGGCTCGTGCCACGGCCCTCGTCGTAGCGCGGGTTGAACACCGTGCGGACCCGCGCGTGGGTCGGGACGAAGGGTTGCAAGAGGTGGGCCTCGTGGCCCAGCACGACCACCACCTCTCGACACGCCAGCAGCGCCCGGACCTGGTGCGTCAGCAGCGGCAGGCCGCGCCACTCCACCAGGGCCTTGGCCCGCCCCATCCGGGTCGAGCGACCCGCGGCCGTCACCACGGCGACGACGTCAGAGGTCCTCACGTCGCCCCTCCGGCCGGGCCTGGCGCCGGTGGTCGAAGGGATAACGGCGCCCCCGTGCGGCCGTGGCGCCAGGCCTGAAGCTCTGCCACAATCGAGAGCGCCACGGCAGCTGGCGACTTGCCACCCAGGTCAAGGCCGATCGGCGCCCGCATCCTCGCGAGCAGCGCCTCGAAGCCGGGCTCTGAAGCGAGCTCGGTCCGGATCGCCTCGACCTTGTGCCGGGAGCCGATCATGCCCACGTAGTCCCACCCCAGCCCCGCCGCCGCCCGCAAGACCAGGCGGTCGGTGGCGTGACACCGGGTCGCGACGACCAGGTAACAGTCCTCCGGGTGCTCGACCGAGCCGAACGGCTCGCGCAGGGAGGGCACCACCTCGAGGCGCTGGGCCTCCGGGAAGTAGTCGCGCGTGACCCACTGTGGTCGGTCATCGATCACCCAGACGTCGAAGTCGAGGTCCCGGGCCATCCGGGCCACGGCCTGGTTCACGTGGCCGGCCCCCACCAGCACCAGGTGGGGATGCCCGACGTAGGGCTCCAGGAAGAGCCGGATGCTGCCACCGCACGTCATGCCGAGGGTGGAGGCCTCGTCGTCCGTCAGGTGGTGCGCGAGCTCCTGCGGCTGCCGCTCGGCGATCGCCCGGACCAGCCGGTGGATCACGACGGCCTCCAGCGCCCCCCCCCCGACGGTGCCGGCCAGGATCTGCCCGTGCGCGTTGACGAGCAACTTGGCCCCGACCTCCGTCGGGATGGAGCCCGTGATGCCCGTGACCGTCGCCAGGCCGCAGGGGGTCCCGGCAGCCAGGCACGCCTGCAGGCGGGAGACAACGGGCTCGTTGCGCATCCTGGGGTGCGGAGGGCCGTCAGGCCAGCACGGAGGGCGCGGGGCTGAGCTCGCGGTAGATCACCTGAGCAAGGCGCTCCGCAATGGCCTCGATGGCCTCGCGGTCGCGGCCCTCGACCATCAACCGGAGCAAGGCCTCGGTGCCGGAGGCCCGCAGCAGGATGCGCCCCGCCCCCGCGAGTTCGGCCTCGGCCGACCGGACCGCTGCCGCGATGGCGGCATTATCGGACCAGCCGGTGAGGCGCTGGACCCGCAGGTTGAGCAACAGCTGAGGGTAACTGACCATCCCGCCCGCCAGGTCCTTCAGGGTGCGCCCACTGGCGGCCACCGCCTCGAGCACGCGCAAGGCACTGATCAGGCCATCGCCCGTGGTGTTGTCGTCCAGGAAGATCATATGGCCGCTCTGCTCCCCGCCGAGCCGGATGCCCCGGGCCAGCATCTCCTCGAGCACGTAGCGATCGCCCACCTTGGCCCGAACCAGCTCGCCACCGAGGTCTCGGACGGCGTCCTCGAAGCCCATGTTGCTCATCACGGTGGCCACCACCGAGGGCGTGGTGAGCCGGCCCGAGGCCACGCCGTGCTGCAGGCAGAGCAGCATCAGGCGGTCACCATCGACCGGCGAGCCCGTGTGGTCCACGGCCAGCAGGCGGTCGGCATCGCCGTCGAAGGCCAGCCCGAGGTCGGCGCGGGCCGCCACCACGGCCTCTTGCAGCAGCGTCAGGTGCGTGGAGCCGCAGCCCCGGTTGATGTTGTCGCCATCAGGCTCCACGTGCAGCGGGATCACCTCGACGCCGAGCCGTCGCAGCACGGCAGGCCCGAGGGTCGAGGCTGCCCCGTGGCCACAGTCGACGACCGCCTTCAGCCCCGCCAGGCCCCCAGGCAGCAGGCCGGCCACGTAGGCCGCGTAGCGCTCCGCGAATTCGCTGGCGTCGGCGATCCGCCCCAGCGCCTCGCCCACGGGCCGCGGCAGCTGCTCCGGGCTGCGGATCAGGGTCTCGATGGCGTCCTCGACGGCATCGGGCAGCTTGAAGCCATCAGGCCCGAAGAACTTGATGCCGTTGTCCGGCGCCGGGTTGTGGCTCGCCGAGATCATCACGCCGGCGACGGCCCCCGTCTCCCGCGTGAGCCAGGCCACGCCAGGGGTCGGCATGACACCCAGCCGTCGCACGTTCACCCCCACGGAGCAGATCCCCGCGCAGAGCGCGGCCTCCAGCATGTCACCCGAGCGCCGGGTGTCCTTGCCCACCACCACCGTCGGGTGGGCCTCCTGGCTCTGCGCGCGGAGGAAGGCGGCACCCGCCCGGCCGAGGTCGAAGGCGAGCTCCGGCGTGAGCTTCTGGTTCGCCAGGCCACGCACGCCGTCTGTGCCGAAGAGTCTTGCCACCGATTGAGGCTCCTGCTGGCGACCACTGGCCGCGGGGCTTCACACCTGGGCTCCGCCGAAGTGGGGCGCCGTCTCTGCATTATACCCCTTGGCGGGGGCCGTGCGGTGGACCCTGGGCCGGGTATACGGGCAGGTGTGCCCACCCCGCCCACCGGGCGAAAGGACTCGAAAGGCTTTCCGATGCTCTGCCCCGCCTGCCAGCTCCCGCTCGATCACGTCGAAGCCGCGCCCGGGCTGTTCCTCGACGTGTGCCAGGCCGGTTGCCAGGGCCTCTGGTTCGACAACCAGGAGTTGCAGGCCCTCGACGAGGCCGGAGAGCACCCGGAGGCGGCCGTCGTGCAGCGCGACGCCCTGGCGGCACGGGGCACGGGGCCGCTGGGTGACGCCCACCCCAGGCGCCCCTGCCCGCGGTGCGAGGGCGTGAAGATGCGGCGGTTCTGGTTCAGCTGGAACCGCGACGTCGAGATCGACCAGTGCGGCCAGTGCGGCGGCACCTGGCTCGACCACGGGGAGCTGACGCGGGTGCGCGAGGCTTTCAGCTCGGCCGAGGCGCGCGAGGCCGAGGCAGACCGCCGGGCCGCCGAGCTGATCGCCGGCCACGAGACCGAGCAGAGCGCCCGGCTGGCCCCGATCCATGCCCGGCACGCGCGCCGCGGGCCCCTCGGCCGGGCCCTCGACAAGCTCGTGGCGGGCCTGCTCGAGGAGCGCTGAACCGGGCGGCTGGCTCGTTCTGACGCCCAGGGACGTCGTCACTCCTCGGTCACGGGCCCCCGGGCACGCTCCCTCGTCGTTCCTGGCCCCTGGGCGCCAGCCCGTCGCCATCCAGTCGCGCTCATAACTTGATCGGTCCTCTAGAACGTCGTCCGGCCCGTGAAGCGCAGCCGCCCGACGCGCAGCGCGGGCGCCCGGCTCGCCCCTCCATACCAGTTGAGGTTGAGCTTCTGGTCCGCGCCGATCGCCTCGATGTCGCGCAGCACGTCGAGCCACGCGTGGGTGAACCGCATGTTGCGCAGCGGCCGCACGATGCGCCCGTTCTCGACCCAGAAGGTGCCGTCGCGCGTCATCCCCGTCAGGAGCGTGCGGCGGGCGTCCAGCTGGTTCACGTAGTGGAAGCGCGTCACGTAGACGCCGCGTTCCATCCCGCCGAGCAGGGCCTCGCGGCTCGCCTCGCCCGCCCCCATCGCGAGGTGGGCGGCCAGGGGGGCCGCCTTCCAGAAGGCCCCGCCCCCGAAGTGGTGGCCCGTGGAGCAGAGCCCCTCCCGCGCCGCGGCGCGCCGATCGTACACGGGCGCCCCGGCGACGCCCCGCTCGAAGAGCACCCGGCGCGTGGCCGGCACGCCCTCATGGTCGAAGGGCGAGGCCAGCCCGGCCGGGTCCCGCGGGTCGTCCACGACCGTGACGGCTGGATGCACCAGCTGCGCACCGACGTGCCCGGCCAGAAACGAGCGCCCCTCGCGCACGTCCTCGGCCCCGAACGCGCGCCCCATGTAGGACAGCAGCTCCACCACCGCGTAGGGCTCCAGCAGCACGGGGTACTCCCCCGGCTCGAGGTCCTGAGGCCGCCGGGAGCGCGCGGCCTTCTCCACCGCCTCCGCACCGAGGGCCTCCCCGTCGATGCGCCGGGCGTCCGCGTGGGTGTCCGCGGCCCAGCCGCTGGAGTCGTCGCTCATCACCACCGTGTCGAGGTGGGCGAACGAGCCCGCGTGGTGCGCCCACAGCCCCGCTGACGTGGCGATCGCGCGCTGCCGGAGGCCCGTCTGGAAGGCCCCGGCCGCCACCATGTCCTGCGCCCGTGCCAGCCGGCAGACGTGCGCGACCGCCGAGGCGCGGTCGGCGGCCTCACACGCGAGCGTCCCCGCGTCGAGCGCCTCCGGGATCGGCGTGAAGGCCTGAGGGCCGGTGAAGCCCGGGAAGTCGGGGTCGTCGGGCTGCAGGCGTGCCAGGGCCTCCGCGTCCCGCAACGCGGCCACCAGGGCCTCGGGGGCGGTGTCGTTGGTGGAGGCCTCGCCGACGCGCTGCCCGAAGGCCACCCGGATCCGCACGCGCAGGTCGGTCTCGGCCACGTTCTGGTGCACCTGGTTGTTCGCGAAGCGCGTCAGGTGGCTGGTCTGGCCCACCAGCACGACCTCGGTGGCCTCGGCCTGGCTGGCCTGCAGCACGTGGTCGGCCAGTGCCCGGAGGGTGGCCTCGGCCTGAAGGGGGTGGGGCTGGGTCTGCATGGGCGTTCTCCTCATCCGGCGCGTCAGCGCGCCACCCCCACCTGCACGCCGCGGAAGCGCGCGGGGCTCGCGCCGTGGCCGACGTGGGCGACCTGGAGCGGCTGCCCCTTGCCGCAGTTCGGCGTGCCCCAGATCTGCCACGCCTCTGGCCCGCAGATGAAGTCACAGCCGGCCCAGAAGCGAGGGGTGATGCCGGTGTACGTGGGGTTCTTGAGCATCTGGCCGAGCTTGCCGCGCTTCACCTCCCAGGCAACCTGCGCCCCGAACTGGAAGTTCACGCGCTTGTCGTCGATGCTCCAGCTCCGGTTGGTCTGCATGTAGATGCCGTCGTCCGTGTCGGCGATGAGGTCCTCCAGCGTCCCCGCCCCGGGCTCGAGGTTGACGTTGGTCATGCGCACCATCGGGATGCGGTTCCACCCGTCGGCCCGCGCCGTGCCTCCGCTGGGCAGCCCCAGCCGGGCGGCGGTCTCCCGGCAGGACAGGAAGCCCTTGAAGCGGCCCGCCTCGATGATGGGGAGGCGCTGGGCCGGCACCCCCTCGTCGTCCCAACCATAGGTGCCGAGGCCGCCTGGCAGCGTCGCGTCCGCCGTGACCGTGACGATCGGCGAGGCGTACTGAAAGCTGTCCCGCATCGCGGGTGCCAGGAAGCTCGTGCCGGCATAGGCCGCCTCGTAGCCCATCACGCGGTCGAGCTCGATGGCGTGGCCGATCGACTCGTGGATCTGGAGGGCGAGCTGGGTGGGGTCAAGGATGAGGGTGGCCTCCCCGGCCGGGCAGGGCGTGGCCGAGAGCAGCGCGACGGCCTCCTCGGCGATGCGGCGGGCGTGGCCCGGCAGGTCGGTGCGCCGCACGAGCTCGTACCCGACCGTGGCCTGCTGGCGCCCGAACGAGTTGGGGTACGAGCGGGTCTGCAGCTCGGCATCGCCCACCGCCGTCGCCTCGATCCCACACCCCGTCTCCGTGATCACCTGCTCGATGCGGCTGCCCTCGGAGCTCAGGAAGAGCTTGTGTTCCCGCTGGGCGCCGATCGAGCCGCTGGTGACGCGCACCCCCGGCACCGCGCGCATCTCGGCCTCGGCCGCCAGCAGCGTGGCGAGCTTCTCCTCCACGGGCACGGCGAAGGGGTCCTCCAGCACGGGCGTCTCGTAACGCCCCACGATGCAGAGGGGGGGGCCGAGCGTCACGGGCACGCGCTGCGTGGTGCGGCTGGCCCGAGCGATCGCGATGGCCTCGGCGACCACCCGGTCCACCTCGGCGTCCGTGAGGCGGGAGGAGGACGCGAAGCCCCACGCCCCGTCCACCAGCACCCGAACGCCGAAACCCCGGCTGGTGTCCCGGGAGAGGCCAGCCGGGCGCCCGTCCCGCGTCGAGACGGCCTCGATCCGCCGCTCGACCAGCCGGACGTCGGCGTAGCTGACGCCGGCGAGCTCGGCCCGGTTCAGCGCCCGCTCGGCGAGCGCCGCGGGCAGCACGGACACGGCGATGGTCACCACGGGGCCTCTTTTCTGGTCAGGCGCCGGTCCGGGCCGGCGCCGCGGGCGGGCACTGGCTTCATTATACGGCCAGCGGGGGGCTGCGTCGGGCGACCGTCGACCGTCCATTTGGGTATGGAACTAGAGCACCCATCAAGTCTTCGCCCGGCGGCTGGCTCGTTCTGACGCCCAGGGACGTCGTCACGCCTCGCTCACGTGCCGCCGGGCACGCTCCCTCGTCGGCCCTGGCCCCTGGACGCCAGCCCGTCGCCCTCCACGCGCGCTCAGGACTTGATCGGTGCTCCAGCACGTCCCTCAGCTTGAGCAGGCCCCACCCCATGCCCACCATGCAGCGTTGGATCGCGTTTGCGCCCGTGACGATCTCCCTCCTCGCCCTGGCCGTCGGTTGCGTGCGGGAGGGCGTGGACACCCAGGTGCGCACCACCACCGTGCGCGCCAACAAGTCCACCGCCGCGAAACCCGGCACCCCTCGCCCCCCCGCGCAGAGCGCGTTCGCCACGGCGCAGCCCGCCGGAGACGGCACGGCCACGCCGCCGCCGACGGCCGTGCCCGCCAGCGTGGCGCCAACGCCGACGCCCACCCCGACGCCGACCCCAACCGCAACGCCGACGACCGACGCCACGCCCACGCCCGCCGAGAGCCCCTCGGCGACCCCGGAAGCCTCGCCGACGCCCGCCGAGAGCCCGACGCCCAGCCCCTCTGCCACCCCGACCCCCGGCCCGAGCACGGCCATCACGTACACCACCACGTCTTACACGATCACCGCCCTTGCAGGCGGCCAGGTCAACATGAGCCCCGTCACGGCCCAGAAGGGCGACAACGCCGCCATCGGCCTGAACCTCGAGGGCGTGGGGATGTCCGCGCGCGACCTGCCCGCGTTCACGTACTTCTCGGATGCGGCCAATGGCACGATCCGCAGCGTAAACAAATCCGGCGATGTGCTCTGGGAGGGCGTGGGCAACCCCGCCCTGGCCGACCCGCCCATCCGCAACCCGCGGGGCGTGGCCTACGACCCCGTGCGCAAGGTGCTCTACGTCGCGGACAGCTTCAACCACCGGATCCTGCGGGTCGGCTACGACGGCAACACCGTCGGGCTTGAGCTGGCCGCCTTCGACGTCATCGCGGGCCGCAAGGACACGCCCTTCGATGCCCCCTACCTGGACGGGCCAGGCGCCAGCGCCAACCTCCAGGCCCCGCACGGCCTGCTGCTCGTCGGTTCCACCCTGTACTTCACGGACACGGGCTACCACACCCTTCGCAAGATCGATCTGGCCGACGCCGAGATGCCCGTCTCCTTCGTCGCGGGCGGGAAGAGCGGCACGCCCGGGGCAGCCAGCCCGGGGGGGGTGACAGGCGAGGAGGCCCGGTTCAACCTGCCAACGGCCCTCACGGCCACGCTGCGTGGGCTCGAGCCTCTGCTCGTGGTGGCGGACTCCTTCAACCACTGCCTCCGGGCCGTCAACCCGGTGACGGGGCAGGTGACCCTGATGGCCGGCTCGGCGACGGGAGAAAGTGGCGCCGATGACGGCACCGCGACAGCCGCCCGCTTCGATCACCCGGTGGCGCTCGCAGGAGATGGCCTCGGCAACGTGTTCATCGGGGAACGGAACACCCCGCGCCTGCGCGTGCTCGGCCTGGACGGCGAGGTCCGCACGGCCCTGGGAGGCGCCTCGCCGGGGTACGTCAACGCGACGGGCTCCAGCGCGCGCCTGGGCCCGGTAACGGGGCTCGCGCAACGGCTGGATGCCTCCGGTGCGCTGCTCGAGCTGTACCTCTACGACGCCGGCACGGCGGAGAACTTGCCGCGCCTGCGGCTGGTGGAGCCCCTGCCCTGACGCCCCAGCCCGAGGGCGCAACGCAGGCCGCCCCCACAATCACCAAACGGGTTGTCCTGAGGTTAAAGCGCTGCCCTCCCCGCCCGGACCACGATTCATCCGGCCTGACGGGGGTACTTTACGGGTGAAGCCCCAACGCCCTGAGCATCCCTCGCGTGGCAGCACGCGTCGTCAACGTTGAAAGGAGCCCCGGTTCATGCAAGCAAAGCACCTCCGTCGAAGTGGCCTCACCCTCCTCGTGCTGGCTGTAGCGGCCTGCCAGGCCGGCGCCCCGACCGGCCCCGTGGAGGACCAGGGCGCGGCCGTGAAGCGCCAGGCCGCGGCCCCCAAGCCGCAGTCCCTCGAGGCGCGGCTCCGGGACGCAGGGCTCGAGGCCGGCTCCGTGAAGCTGCAGCCGCAGCAGTTCCAGGTGCGAGACCTGGCAGGCCAGGGCATCCCGGGCGCCACGGTCGAGGTCGGGTCCGAGCTCCTCACCGCGGACGGGAACGGGGTCGTCCAGGTCGCGGACAGCGCGCCGACGGACCCGGGCTTCCTCCACGCCATCGTCCGCGCGCCGGGCATGGTGCCGGCCCGCGTGAAGCTGATCCCCGGCTACTCCGTCAAGCTGCACCCCGTTGATGGCCGGGTTCACCAGGTGTCGGCCGCGTCGGGCGGCCGGTTCGAGAGCAGCGACGGCACCATCGCGGTCGTGCTCTCGCCGAACGCGCTGGACCGTGACGCCGAGGTGCGCGTGACCCGGATCTTCGACGCGGCCCCCGCGTCGCTGAAGGCAGTCTCGCCCAGCTTCGACAGCATCGCCGAGAAGCTGGCGGACCGGACCTCCCTGGGGCTTTACCAGTACAGCCTCGACCTCGGGGGCGCCAAGATTCAGCCGGGCGCCTCGGTGCGCGTGGAGTTCCAGGCCGAGGAAGCCCTGGCCAAGTACGTCCAGCGCGGCCTGAAGCTCGATCCCAAGGGCTTCAAGATGGCGGACGACTTCGCCGTCGACGAGACAGGCAAGGTGCGGTTCTCGATGGTCGTGCCCGCGCCCCCGGCGCCGCCGGCGCTGTCAGGCCCCGCCGCAGCCGCCTACCGCCTCCTCGGGGCCGTCTGCAACCAGCCCAACGACCCGGAGACTTACAACGAGACGGTCTGCACCTCGCGCAATGTTCAGAACTGCGTGGAACGCAGTGATGGCACGGCCGCCGTGCACGACCCCGCCATCAACGGGGGGCACTGCTACTACACGTGGACGGAGTGCAGCGACATCGTCATCACGGAGTGCACCACGGTGCAGCGCACCCGTTACCACCAGTCCTCGACCATCAACGCCCTCGTGCGCTACGACTCGGACGACAGCCGCTACGCCGGCAAGGTGGCGAGCGGCGCCCTGGTC
>JAYKHL010000228.1:0-20400 GCA_035284865.1 Candidatus Sericytochromatia bacterium
TGGGCCTCGGGCACGCGGTGCAGGAAGCTGTTGCGCTGGAACGCGCCCATGGCCGCCCACTGGTCCTTGTTCACGAGTGTCTGGCTGTCCGACCACACCATGCGGCCGTCGGGCCGGGCGTGCACGAACGCGCCATCCACCGGGCGGTGGCCGAAGTTCCGGATGATGTTGTTGCTGGCCCCCGTCTGCCATGTCGAGCGCGTGTCGATGGCGCCTGGCTCTGCAGGGGCCTTGCCGGCGGCCTCCAGCACCCGGCGGGTGCGGCTGCCCACGAGGCCATCCACCTCGAGGCCCCGATCGGCCTGGAAGGCTCGCACGGCCTCCAGCGTCTCGCCGCCGAACACCCCGTCCACCGCGCCGGGGTTGTAGCCGGCCCGCGTCAGCGCGGCCTGCACCTCTCGCACGGCCGTGCCGCGGGAGCCGTAGCCCAGCAGCCCGGGAGTCAGCCCGCCACCGAGCGGTTCTGCGGGACGAAGGTTGGGCTGGATGGTGGACACGGCGGACTCCCTTCTGCGTCCGAGCACCTGCCGCTCGGGCAAGGGGCTTGTCCTGCGCCGGGGTTACGCCCGGGTTCCAGCTGGGGACCAGATCGTTAAAGCCTCGTTAAGCACAGGGGCTGGCCTGGCCGCACGAGCCCCTTTCGCTCTCAGGCCTTCACCAGCCCCTGGTACAGCGCCTCGAACTCCTCCGAGGGGGTGCCGCCGAAGGCCGCCTTGAGGGCCTTGCGGCAGTCCCAGTAGACCTGCCGCACGCGGTCCGGGCGAGCGAGCGCTGCGTGGTGGCGCATGAGCGCCTGGCAGGCCTCTTCCTCCCAGGGCATCAGGCCGACCAGCCGGTTGAGCGTCTGCTCCACCGCGGCCGGGTCGGCCTTCTGCCAGGCGGCCAGCCGCAGGAAGCCCTGCAGGGCCTTGAACCGGAGGGCCTCCCGCTCGGCGAGGAAGCGGTCGGTGAAGGGCGCGCAGTCGAGCATGTTGCCCTTGTAGAGCGTGAGCGCCGCGGCCAGCCGCGTGGCCGCCGCCGCCGCGTCCTCCGCCCAGAGGCGCTCGGCTGTCGACAGGCCGTTCTCGAAGGCCCGCACGTCCACGCTCGCCACCGCGTCCGGCGCCAGCACGTAGCGCTCGTCCGTGAGGCGCACGAAGCGCGAGTCCCGGCCCTGCTCGACCTCGGGCTCGAGCACGCGGCGCAGCGTGGAGACCGCCACCTTGAAGCGTGTGAGGTTGGCGGCCTCGCCTCCGCCCACGTGCTCCGCGAGCTCCACGAGCGTCAGCCCGCGGGGGTAGAGCGCCAGCGCCGCGAGGATCAGCTTGGCGCTCTGGCGCGGCCAGCGCTCCATGGGTTCACCGTCAACGCGGCAGTCGAAGCCCCCGAGCAGGCGCAGCGCCAGGCCACGCGTCGGCTCGGGGGCCGTGGGCCCAGCGGTGGCGGCCCGCACCCCGGCCGCCGAGGCCGCCGAGGCCTGCCCGGCGGCACCGAGGCTGCCCAGCTCGTGCCAGAGCTCGGCATCGAACCCCCGCAGGAAGCTCAACTGGTGCCTCGCGATCAGGGCCTCGGCCTGCTCGAGCGCCTGCCGCGCCGCCCCCCGCTCGCCGAGCCGGGCGTGGGCCGCGGCCTCGATGGCGTGGGCGTGCGCCAGGTGGCGGTGGGCTTGCTGGGCCGTCAGGCCGGCGACAGCCTCGCCCGCGAGCGCCAGCGCCCCCGTTGCATCGTCGAGCTGGAGCGCGGCGCGGGCGCGCGGCAGCAGCAGCACGAGGTCGTAGTACGTCTTGCCGGGCGGCACGGCGGCCTCGGCCAGCAGGGCCTGCACGCGCTGCGGCAGGCGCCGTCGCACGGCCGCCCAGAGCTGCAGCTCGAGCGGGATCTTCTTGCCCTCCTGCAGCCCGATCCGGTCGAAGAGCGTCATCGAGGCCTTCAGCCGCTCATCCACCTCCCGCCACTGGCCGCGCAGCATCGCCACGTGGCCCACCACGGCGTGGGCGCAGGCCAGGTCGTGCCAGTCGAGCACCTCGCGCCAGCCCGCGGGCATGGCCCTGAGTGCCGCCTCGGCCTCGTCCACCTTGCCCTCGGTGCACCACAGGTGGAGGCGCTGCAGCCGGGCGGCGAGCAGGTAGGGGTAGAAGCTGCGTTCGTCGGCGATCGCGATGGCCCGGTCAAGGTGCCCGGTGGCCTCCTTGTAAAGGCCCCGGTGCATCGCGTGGGTGTACAGGTTGAGGTGCGCGATGTAACGCGAGGCCGCCAGCTCCAGCCCCCCGTCGTCTCGCTGGGCGAGCACCTGCTCGTTGAACTGCCGGAAGCCCTCGAGGTCCCCCTTCTGCTCGGCAGCGTGGCCCCGGATCAGGGCCAGATCGGCCACGTCCTCGGGCTCGCCGTCGGTCGCGAGCGCCTGCGCGGCCAGCAGGTAGCTGGCGTAGTCCCGCGCCTCCTGCCGCGCGAGCGCGATGTTGGCCTGTCGCACGCGCACCTTGAACTGGCCGGCCCGATCGTCGCGCGCCACGAAGGCGGCGAGCGCCCGGTCGAAGGCGGCCAGCCCCTCGGGCAGCCGGCCGTCCCGGGCGAGGGCCGAGCCGTGCCAGACGAGCAGCGCGGGGTCCTGCTCGAAGGCCACGTCGGGGAAGGTGTCGAGCCAGCGCCCGATCTGAGCCAGGCGGCCGTCGTGGCGCATGCGCGGGAAGACCTCGCGGCAGGCGGCGCCGGCCGACCGCCAGTCGCCGCAGGCGATCAGGTGCGGGATGGCGAGCTCGGGCCTGTCCGTCGCCCGGTAGTGCTCGGCCGCCCAGCGGTGCCAGCCGCGGCGCTCCTCGGCTGCCACCACGCGCTCCGCCTCGGTGCGCAGGAAGGCCCGCAGGTGGGCCGGGAAGACGTAGGCCTCGCCGCGCCGCATCACCAGGTGGTCAGCCTCCAGCGCGGCGAGCACCTCCGAGGCGTCCGCCAGCTGGAGCACCTCGCGGCAGGCCTCGGGGGTCGGCTCCTCCAGCGTCGCGGCCCGGAGCATGAAGGCGCGCCGGCTCGCGGGCTGGCCCTGGTACAGCTCCTCCGCCACGTAGGCCTCGATCTCGGGGTCGGTCGTGCCGGCCTCCCGGGGGGCGATCGCCCGGCCCGGGTCCGCCGTCAGCAGCGCCAGGCCCAGCGGCCAGCCCTCCAGCGCCTGGGCCCGCTCGCGGAAGGCCGGGTCGTCTGCCAGCCCCGGCACGCGGGCCCGCACGTAGCCGTCGACCTCCGCGGGCCCGAAGCGCAGCCGGGCCTCGTCGATGATGCGCACGGTCCCTGCCGCCGCGAGCCGCCCGAGGGCCCCCGGGTAGCGCTTCCGGCTCGTCAGGAGCAGCCGCACGCCGCGGGGCAACTTGTCGAAGAAGTACGTGAGCCCTGTGACGAGGTCCGGGCTGTGGTCGATCAGCCAGTGGACGTCGTCGAGCGCGATCGTCAGCGCCGGGGGGTCGTAGGCCCCCAGCGCCTGGAAGAACTGCCCCCAGATCGCCCGGGCGGGTGCCCCCTGGCCCGCCATCGCCTTCACCTCGTCACCGAAGGGCGGCACGTGGGCCCTCACAGCGGCCACGAGGTACGCGAAGAACGTGGCTGGAACAGCATCATCCGCCTCCAGCGAGCACCAGGCCAGCGGGCCACCGATGGCCGCCGCCAGGCCCTGCAGGGCCAGCGTCTTCCCGCCGCCCGGCCCCGCTTGCAGGATGGTCACCGCGGGCTCCCTGGCACGCGCGACGAGCGCCTCACGGACCAGGGCGTCCGGTGGCGGCGTCGGCGCAGCGAGCTTGCTGGGGATGAGCCACGTCTCTGGGGTCACGCCCGCGTTATACCCACCCGGCGCTCCCGCGTGCAACGCAGGCACATGGCCGGAAGGGGCGTCAGCGCGCGGTGGCGGTCGGTGCGTACGGGTCTGCGATCCAGTCGATCTGGTGGCGAGGGTACTGCCTGGCGAGCGCGTCGAGGGTCCAGGCGTCGCTGGCGGGGTCGGCGAAGCGGGGGCCGTGCTGGCGGTCGGGGCCCATGTAGGTGACCCAGATGGGGGTCGTGTCGGTGCTGCCGTCCGCGTCCCGGGACCCCCGCGCCAGGCTCGCCACGATCACCATGCCGGGCCGCAGCAGGCCGCGGCGGATCGCCTCACCCAGCTTGGCGAGGGACATCCCTGCGGCACGGCGATCCTTCTGGGTCTGAGCGGGGTCGATGCCGCCCGCGAGCTCGGCGAGGGTGGCGGCGGTGGCATGAGAGCCGCCCAGCGTGCGGCGGGCCATGCGCGCCGCATGCCGCAGCCGGAGGCGGAAGGCGCGGTCGCGGGCCTCGGGCGAGAGGCCCGCGCCAACCCAGGCCCGCGCGCGGGCCCGCATGGTGATGGCAGCCTCGATGCTGGCACGCCGGGCGGCCGGCACCAGCTTCAGCGCCTCCTGCCGCTGGTGGCGGTTCAGCGCGTTCCACTCCTCCCACGTCACGGGCGTGCCGGTGCCCGTGCGCACCAGCGTGCCAGAGGCCTGGTCGAAGTAGAAGGGCACGTTGGGCAGCGAGGCCGGGGGCCCGAGGCGCAGCCGCTCCACGGGGCGGCGACGGGGGGCCTCGGCGGCCGTCGGGGTGGCCTCGGTCGGGGTGGCGGTGGGCATCGGCTCTCTCCTCGGGCTCACGGCCCCGGCGTGCTGGCTGCTGGGAGAGATGTCTGCGCGAAGGGTTCCGGCCCGGTTCCAGCCCGGGAGAGAAATGGTTAAGGTTCGGTGATTATCGATCGAACAGGTTCAACCTTTCTTATTTTATTCTTAACCAATCCTTACTGATTTGGAACCCGGGAGGAACCCCTTCATGGCATCGTGGTGGGGTGGCAGCGGCCGCCGTATCAGCCCCTCGAGCCCCTGGAGACGAGCGCCAACGTGATGCCCCCGTCAGTTCCCAGCCCGTCGCTCCGCTCGCGCCTGCCGCTCGCCCTGGGCCTGGCCCTGGCGGTGGCAGCCTGTGGCACGCTCCGCCCCCCCGGCGCGACCTCCCGTGATGGGCGAGGCCCGCAGGCCGCCGAGTGGAACAACTCGGGCCCTGGGTCGGCGCTGTTCGGCGTGTGTCCGAACTTCTCGCAGGTGGGCAACGGCCGCTTCCTGGCCGTGGTCTCCCGGGATTTCGGCCGGCTCTCCCGCACGGGCGCCGTGATCGCCTGGCACTGGCCGAGCTATGCGGAGAACCGCCTGCGGGTCGCGGCGGTGGGGCTGCACGACGGTCGGGGGCTGCGCTGGGCCGACGAGCTCCGGCTCGTGGGCCAGGACGTGGTGCCGGACACCGGCCTCATCCGCTCGCGGTTCCTGGACGATCGCACCGGCGTGCGGCTGACGCTCGAGGACGTCGCGGCGCGCGATCAGGACGCCCTGGCGCGCCGCGTGACGGTTCACAACGGCGGGTCGCGGCCGCTCGCGGGCGCGCATCTCATGACGGCTGCCACCTATGCCCTGACGCTGTCCGGGGCCGGGGACCGGCTGAGCTGGGCCGAGGACCAGGGGGCGCTGGTGGTGGCCAACCCGGACGCGGGGGTGGCGGCTGCGGTCGGCGCGAGCGAGGAGCCGGACGGGTTCCAGTGTGGGCTGGTCGGCGCGGCCCTGGGCCCCGCCGTCGGCGGCTTCCGTGACGCGGCGGACGGCAGGCTGTCCGGCCACGCCAGCGCGGCCGGTGCGCTGGGCACCGAAGGCGCGCTCTCCGTGCCGCTGCCGCCCCTGGCGCCCGGCGCCTCGGCCTCCGTCACGCTCTACCACACGATGGGGCGGTCCTCCGAGGGCGCGCTGGCGGCCCTGGCCGCGGCCCGGGCACAGGGCTTCGAGGCCCTGGCGGGCGCCGACGCCTCCTTCTGGCGGCGGCACCTGGCCCGCGCCCCTGTGCCGTCCGACGCCCGCGAGGCGGCCGTGTTCCGCCGCGCCCTGATCGTGCTCAAGCAGCTGCAGGCTGACACGGGCGCCCTGCTCGCCGCGGCCTCCGCGATCAGCCCGGCCTACCACTTTGTCTGGATCCAGGACGTCGCCGCCGACGTGCGGGCGCTCTCGGCCTGCGGCTACCTCGAGGAGGCCCGCGCGGCGATCGACTTCCTCGCCCGTGTGCAGAAGGCGGACGGCGACTGGTGGGTGACGCACCGCGCGGACGGCCGGCCCTTCATGCTCTGGGAGCACGGCTCCGAGTGGATGGGGGGGCACTGGCTGTCGGCCCTGGGCGCCTACGTCGACGCGAGCCAGGACTGGGCCTCGGTGCGCCGCTGGTGGCCCACGATCGAGCTGGCCTGCCGCTTCATGGCAAGCCAGATCACGCCCACCGGCCTGATCGGCGTGAACATGGACCTCTGGGAGACGCACAAGGACCAGTCCTGGAGCTACACCAACGCCTCCTTTGTGGGGGGGCTCGAGGCGGGGGCCCGGCTCGCGGATCGGATCGGCCGCCCGGCCCAGGCCCGCGCCTGGCGCTCGGCCGCAGCCACGATCCGGCAGGCGCTGCGCGTGCAGGCCGTGGTGGCGCCCGAGGGCTACCTAGGCAAGGGCGTCCGCCCCGGTGCCCAGGCCCCCGACCGCATGATCGACGCCTCCATCCTGGGCGCCACCTGGCCCTTCGGGGCCTTCGCCCCGCGCGACCCGATCAGCCTCGCCACCACCCGCCGCATCACCGAGCGGCTGCTGCAACCCGGGGGCGGCGTGCGCCGCTGGGAGACGGACGCCTGGTACGGCGGGCAAGGCTGGTGTGAGCTCACGGACTGGCTCGCCCTGGTGGCTGATCAACAGGGCGACCGGGCGCTCGCCACCCGCCTCCACGCGGCCAACACGGCCCGCGCCCACACCACCGGCTCGCTGCAGATCGGGGAGGTCTTCGACGAGCGCACGGGGCGGTTCACCAGCGCCTTCCCCCTCGGCTGGCCCGAGGCCCAGTACGTCGTCACCAGCCTCGCCCTGCGGGGCCGGATCGCCCCGGTTCTTCCACCTGGCCCCAAGGCCACACCCTGAGCCCCACCCTCTTGCAGGAGGTTTCCACCGTGCATCGCTCCTTGATCGGGCCCCTGGGGGCCCTGACCCTGGCTGCCGCCCTCGTCTCGTGTGCCAGGGCGCCTGGCCCCCTCGCGGCGCGGGCCGCGGCGGGAGACCTCGCCGCCCTGGCGGCGTCCTACCGGCTCGAGCGCCGGGCCGTCATCAAGGTCGACCACCCGGCCTTCCTCGACCTGCATGGCGAGGCGGGGGGCGAGCCCACCTTGATGGTCAGCTCGTTTGGCGTGTTCGGGGGGGACGCGGTGCGGGCCTTCCGGGGCCTTGGTGGCCTGCTCGCGGGTCGCGGCCTGACGCCGCAGCTCGTGACGGACAAGGTGGTGTGGCCCAACGAGGTCAAGCCCGTGCCGTCCTCCGTGATGCCGGGGGGCTACCTCGTGGCGGGTGGCTTCCTGGTGCCTGGCAAGACGGGCGCCCTCACGATCGTGTCGCCCGGCGGCGCGACCCGCGCGCTGACGGCCACGGGCCCCGTGACGGAGAGGAAGCCCGGCTTCTTCTACCACCGGGCGATGTGGCGGGACATGGACGGCGACGGCCGCCTCGACGTGCTCACGGCCCGGGCCAAGAAGCCCATCATGGGGCCGACGGTGGGTGAGCTGGTGTGGCTGTCCGAGCCCAGGGGGCGGGCTGGCCTCTGGCAGGAGCACGTCATCGCGCAGGGCCCGGATGTCCACTTCCGGCTCGCCGACCTCGATGGCGACGGCGTGGAGGAGGTGCTGGCCTCGGAGTTCTTCGCGAAGCGCTTCTCGGTGCACTGGCGCGAGGGGTCCGCGTGGCGCTCGCGCGTGGTTGACAACCAGTGCGGCGCCGCCTTCGACCTCGAGGTCGCCGACCTCAACGGGGATGGCGTGCGGGACGTCGTGCTGACGAACCACGAGGGCAACGCCAAGGCGGGCGCCTTCGCCTACGAGATCCCGCGCGACTGGAAGAACACGCTCTGGAAGCGCCACACGCTGACGCAGGGCATCAAGACCACCAACCCGGGCATGAACCAGGCCTCCCCGGGCGCGCCCGTCGTGCTGCCGGGCGCTGGCCCCAACGGCAAGGCGCTGATCCTGCTTGCGGGCGACGGCTCTCAGCATGTTCACCTGCTCGTGCCGACCTCTGCCGAGCGCACGGACTGGGGCCACACCCGCCTGGACCTCGTCGACCTCGACAGCACGGTGGGCCAGCTCGCCGTGGCGGACCTTGATGGCGATCGCGCCCCCGAGGTCTTCGTGCCGGCCTACGACAAGCACCAGATCCACGTCTTCACCCTGCGGGGCCCGGCCGCGGGCCGCGCCAAGCGCACCCGATAAAGGAAGGCTTCCGATGATGCAACCCTCCCCCTCCCTGACCCGCGGCCTGGCCCTGGGCCTCTCCGTGCTGGCGCTGGCCGCTTGCGGCCGGGCTGCCACCCCCACCACGCGCGCCGCCGGCACGGCCTCTGCGCAGGCCATCGTGAGCCGGGCCAAGCTCGAGCGGCTGGCGGCCCTGATGATTGGCGTGTATGACAGCAAGGATCAGGCGCAGGCCGACCCCGAGAACTACCGGGACGTCTCGCTGCACATGGTGCGCGTGTGGCCCGAGCGGAAGGATGGCCCTTGGCTCTACATCGAGCAGGCCCTCTCGACCCAGGTCGCCTTGCCCTACCGCCAGCGCGTCTACAAGCTGAGCGCCCGGGCGGACGGCCGCGTGGCCTCCGAGATCTTCACGCTGCCCGAGCCGGCGCTGCAGTATGCCGGGTCGTGGCGCTCGGGCCGGCCCCTGGCCCAGCTCCAGCCCAAGGACCTCACGCCGCGCACGGGCTGCGCCGTGATCCTGCGGGAGGCCCTGCCTGGCGTGTGGGCCGGCTCCACGGTGGATCGCGAGTGCCCCTCGGAGCTGTACGGCGCAACCTACGCCACGAGCATCGTCAAGGTGTCCAGCGGCATCCTCGAGAGCTGGGACCGTGGCTACGACGCCAACGGCGAGCAGGTCTGGGGCGCCGACAAGGGCGGCTACGTGTTCATCAAGCGCTCGGCGCGCTGAGCCCGCCGCAAGAAGCGCCCGGTGGCCTGGCCACCGGGCGCGTTTGCTTGCCGGGGCCTCGAGGGGCCCGCCGGCAGCCCGCTCAGTGCGGGCTGCGCAGCATCTTCTTGACCTCGTCGATGTGCTCGGTCTCGGTGCGCACGAAGCCGCGGGCAAGCTCCTCGAGGGCGATGTCGTCGCCCGCCACGGCGACGAGGCGACGGTACATCGCGAGGGTGGCCTCCTCGTGCTGGAGGCTCTCGCGCAGGATCGCGTCCACCGTGTGGAGGTTCGTTTCCTCGGCGACGGCCGCCACCATCGGGGGGTGGCCGCCGTACGAGGTGATCTTCTCACCGATGGTGGTGGCGTGGTCCATGCTCTCGGTGGCCTGTGAGCGGAACCAGGCCTGGATGGGGATCCGGTTGTGCCCCATGATCATGAAGGAGTAGTGCAGGTACCGGTTGATGCCGGCCATCTCGGCCTTGTAAATGTCGTGCAGCAGCGGCATCACCTGGTCGTTCAGGGGGCCGGTGCCGGGGCGGGTCGTGGACTCGGTGGTCATGGGGTCATGCCTCTCTTGCGGGGGACACGCACCTAAAACCATCCTTGCGGGCCCCCCGTCAAGGGGGCGTCAGTCCAGCACCGCGTCAGGCACGCGCTTGATCTGGTTGTTCAGGCCGTCCGCGATGATCAGGTGGCCGTCGGCATCGACCGCCAGCCCAAGGGGCAGCCCGAGCACCTGGTCGCCGCGCGTCTCCGTCAGCACCCGCCCGCCAGGGCCCGCGATGGTGGTCACGGGCATGTCGGGCGCGGTGAGATCGATGCGCCGGATGCGGGTGGGCACGAGCGGCAGCCCCGGCGGGAGCTTGAGCAGAGACGTGAGCCGCACGGTGCCTCCCTCCACGAGGTAGAGCCGGTCCTTGGCGTCGACGAACAGCCCGGCGGGCGCCACCAGCGGCTGGCCGGCCAGGGGCTGGCCCTGGGTTGAGGTGGGGGGGCCCTCTGCGAGGGCCAGCAGGGTGCCCGCGAGTCCGAGCCCCCCGATGGTCTGGATGGTGGGCGGCTGGGCCGCCACGTCGACCCGTCGCAGCTTGAAGTTGAGCGCGTCCGTCAGGTACATCCGGCCCGCCTGGTCGAAGGCCAGGCCCGTCGGGAAGTTGAGCCGCGCGGCGCTGGCGAGGCCCTCGTCGCCGGCGTCGCCGCCCTCGGCGTAGCGCGCCGGGGCCTGGCCCACCACCACCTCCACCCGGTCGTCGGCCGTCAGGCGGCACACGACGTTGAAGCCCTGGTCCGTCCAGTAGGGGAGGTCGTCGGGCCCGATGGCGAGGGCGACCGGCCGGCCGAGCTGCACCTCCCGGGCGGGCTTGCCGGCCGGATCGAAGGTGAGCGTCTCGCCAGAGACGGGTGCCGACCTGCCCGTCCCGGCCACGTGGAACATCGCCCCCGTTGGTGTCACCTTCAGGATCCGGGGGTGGGTGCTGTCCGCGATCCAGAGGTTGCCCGCGCGGTCGTAGGCCACGGCTGCGGGCGACGTGAGGCCGGCCGTCACGGCCGGCCCGCCGTCGGTCCACGGCGCCGTGCGCCCGCCTGCGAGCACCGACACCTGGCCCCCGGCCAGCTGCTTGATGACGCCGGCGCCGGCCTCCGCGAACACCAGCCGCCGGCCGTCTGGTGCCACCGTCAGGCCTGCGGGGGCATTCACCCCGATGGCCTGGGCCGCCCCCGTCGTTTGCACCCCCACGGCGCCCGCGAAGGGCGCGAGCGGGGCCTCGGGCTGTGTCGGGTCGAGCACGCGCACGAGCATGTGCCCCGAGTCCACCACCAGCAGCCGCCCGTCCGGCAGGCTGGCCAGGCCGTAGGGGCGGCGCAGCAGGGCGGCCTCGGCCTCCAGGCTCTGGAAGACCAGGCTCTCGTCACGCCCCTCGCCTGGCTGGCCGGGCCCCGTCAGCTTGCTTACGGTCCCATCGGGCGCCAGCTGCAGCACGCGATCCCCTCCCGACTCCGTGACGTAGACGCCGTTGCCGGAGGTGGGCAGGAGGCGGGCGTTGAAGCCGAGGTTGAGGGGGATCCCCACGGGCGCCGGCTCGCTGGCGCCGGCCGGCAGCCGCAGCACCTGGCCCTCGTCACCTGTCGTCGCCACCCACAAGGCGCCGTCGGCCGTGACGGCGACGCCTGCGAAGCCCCCGCTCGGCCCGGTTGCCACGCGGCGCAGCACGCCATCCTTGCCGAGGGCGAGCAGCCGCGGCGTGAAGTCCTTGCTGACCGCCTCCTCCGAGAGGTAGATCGTGCCGTCGCTGCCGACGGCCACGGCGGTGGGACCCGCCAGCCCCGCCTGCGTCGCGGGCCCGCCCTCGCCGGCCTGGCTGGCCGCCCCCGTGCCCGCCACGAGCTGCACCTTGCCCTGGGCCGTCAGGCGCACGAGCCGGTGGGCGCCGCGTTCGACCACGAGCAGGCTGCCGTCCGGCTCGGCGGCGAGGTCGCTGATGGTCTCGAAGGTGGCCTCCGAGGCCGCGATGCCGTCGCGGACGGTGCCCGTCAGGTCGTCGCCGGCCAGCACCGAGATGGCCCCCTCCGGCGTGACCTTGCGGATGCGGCCCGCCACGCTCTCGGCGATGTAGGTGTTGCCGGCGGCGTCGCGCGCCACGGCCACGGGCAGCGAGAGCGGCACCTGGGTGGCCTGCAGGCCCTGGCCGAGGTTTGCCTGTCCGACGAGCAGGATGGCCTTGATGCGCGCGAGCGTCTCGTCGAGGGGCTTCGCCTGCGCGCGCAGCTTCGCGACGGCGGCGGCCAGCCGGTCTGGCTGGTAGGCGGGCACCTCCTGCGGCAGCAGGGCGCGGGCCTGCTCGACCTCGCGCCGGAGCGCGAGGTTCTCCTTGGCCGGCAGGCGGTCAAGCACCGCCTGCTCGCGCTTCACGTACTCCCCCAGCACGTAGGCGGCCGCGAGCGAGGCCGAGGTGTCGAGGTCGACGGCGGCCGGGCCGCCTGCCCCCTTGTTCGCCACCAGCGCGCGCAGCTCGGCGTCCTCGCCCGCGAGCTTCGGGTTGAGGCGCACGCGCAGCACGACGTTCTCGTCCGGCAGGGCCGCCTGCAGCCGGTAGCGGCCCTCGGCGTCGCTGGTGGCCCGCAGCGGCTGGCCGGTCTTGTCCGCCAGCACGCGCCCGGCTGCGTCGAGCACCTCCACCACGGCGTCGGCCAGCAGGTCCTCCTTCAGGCGGCCCGCCTGGCGCAGCCCGTAGAACTTGGTCTTGCCGAGCATGGTGCCGGAGTTGTTGGAGAGGATGCGGCCCGACTCCGGCGAGATGATGGCCCCGCCCTGGTCGGAGATCAGCGCCCCGCCCTGGTCAGAGATGAGCGAGCCGCCCTGGTCGGAGACGAGCTTGACCTTGCCTGACAGGTCCCGCAAGATGCCAGTCTCGATCCGTCGCAGCGCCGCGCTGGCCGTCAGGCTGGTGGTGGGGCTGGTCGGCAGCGCCGTGGGCCGCGGGGCTCGGCTGACGGCGACGCGGCTGCCGGCGGGGCTGGTCGGCTGCCCGACACAGGCGGACACCGCCAGCAGCGTGGCGAGCAGGAACGGTGAGACGAGACGGGGCTGGCGCATCGGACCTCAGGCCTCGGAGCAGGACACGGATCCCTTATACCCGCAACGGAGCAGCACACGATGGAGCAGAGGCGTCGAGGGGAGGCAGGCGTGCGCCGGGGGCTGGGGGTGGCCGCCCTCGCGCTCGGCCTCACGCCCCCTCCGGGCGTGCTTGCGGCCCCCCGGCTGCCTCCCCCCACGGAGGCGCGCCTGGCGCTGGAGACGGGCCATGTGCTGGTGGCCTCGGCCACGGGACGCTGGGAGCTGCATGACCCTGCGGGCAAGCGCCTGCTGGCGAGCGACGCTGTGGCGCCCCTGCGGCTTGGCCGGGGGCGGCTCGAGGTCTCGCACCTCTTCGGCACCTTCCGCTTCCACCTGCCTGCGCCGGCCTGGGCCGCCCCGGTGGGGGCCGGGCGGCTCGGCCGGGACGCGGGTGGCGGCCTGGTGCTGGAGCAAGGCGACGTCACATGGCGCTTCGCGCGGGTGGGCCCGGCCAGCGTGCGCGTGGCGGTGGCCGCCCGCCGGCCGGGCACCAGCCGCCTGGCGCTCGGGCTGCGGGTGGATCCCCGGGACCGCCTGTTCGGCTTCGGGGCACGCACCAATGCCTGCCACCAGGCGGGCAGGCGCGTGGAGAACTGGGTCCAGGAGGGCGGCAACGGCAAGGCCGAGCAGCCGCTGTTCGGGGTGTCGAACCACCCGACGGCCTCGCATGTGCCCCTCCCGTTCTGCCTCAGCACGGCGGGCTTCGGCCTCACGATCGAGGGGGCGCGGCGCTCCACCTGGGAGGTGGGGCTCGACCGCCCATCGGGGCTTGGCGTCACGGTGGAGGGCGATCGCGCGGCGTTGCTGCTTGACGTCGGGCCCACCCCCGCGGCGATCCTGCGGGTCCACACGGCCCGCATCGGTCGGCCCACGATGCCGCCCTTGTGGGCCTTTGGCCCCACGGAGTTCGGCAAGGGCGGCACCGAGGCCGTCTGGCGCAAGGCCCGCTTCCTGCGGGAGGCCGGCGTGCCGGCCTCGGCGATCTGGTACGAGGACTGGGTGGGGCTGGAGCACGGGCCCCTGCCCGGCCTCACGCACCTGCCCTGGGGCCGCTGGGTGCCCGACCTCGGCCACTACCCCGATGTCGGGGGCCTCAACGCCCGCCTCGAGGCGCTGGGCTTCAAGTCCCTGGGGTACTTCAACCCCTTCCTGAGCCAGGGTGACCCCCACGCCCGGGAGGCCTTCGAGCGGGGCTACGCCCTCAAGGATGCCGCCGGCCACACGGTGTTCTCGCCCGGTCCCTTCGGGCCCGTCGCCCACCTCGACCCCACCCACGCGGGTGCCCGTCGTTGGGCCTTCGAGCGGCTCTCGGCCTTCGAGCGCCTGGGCTTCGATGGCGCGATGGTCGACTTCGGGGAGTGGGTGCCCCCCGAGGCGCGCTTCGCGGACGGCTCGTCCGGCTGGGAGCAGCACAACCGCTACCCGGACCTCTGGGCGGGCCTGCACCGGACCTTCTGGGAGCAGGCCCGACCGGACGGGGACTTCGTGTGCTACACGCGCGCCGGCTGGACGGGGGCCGCCCGGGCGGCGACGTACATGTGGGCGGGGGATCAGAACACCGACTGGGGCGAGGACGACGGCTTCCCCACCGCCCTGCGCGCCATCCTGTCCGCGGGGCTCTCCGGCGTCCCGCTGATGACGCACGACATCGCCGGCTTCGCCACGCTGGGCGATCGCGGCGTGACGAAGGAGCTGTACTTCCGCTGGGTGGCCTTCGGGGCCTTCAGCACCTTCATGCGCACGCACTCCGGCCAGAAGTTCAGCCTCAACTGGCGCCTCGACTCGGACGCCGAGACCCTCGCGCACCACCGGCGCTACGCGCGGGCTCACATGGCCTTGCTGCCCTACCGCCGGGCGGTGGTGCGCGAGGCCGTGGAGACCGGCCTGCCCGCGATGCGGCACCTGTGGCTGGCCTTCCCCAGCGCCCGGGAGGCCCGGGAGGTCGACGATGCCTACATGCTCGGCCCCGAGCTGCTGGTCGCCCCCGTGCTGACGCCTGGCGCCACCACCCGGCGTCTGTGGCTGCCCCCCGGGACCTGGATCGACTGGTGGTCCGGGCGCCGGGAGGCGGGCGGGCGGTGGCTGGAGGTGCCCGCCCCCCTCGACGCGCTGCCCGTCTGGGTCCGGGCAGGGGCTGCCGTGCCGGTCTGGCCCGAGGGGGTCATGACGGCCGTGCCGGGCGCCGATCCCTCGGTGCCCGGGCCCGCCGCGGTGGCTGGCACCTTGCAGGTGCGGCTCTTCCCGGGCCCGGGGCGTCGCTTCACGCTCGCAGAGGGGACCCGGCTGGTGCACCAGCCGCCCACCGGGGCCGGGGTGGCGGCCACCCCCCGCGCGGCCACACTGGATGGCCGACCCGTGGCCCTCACCCGCGAGGGCCGGGCCTGGGTCGTGCGGGCGCGGGCGGCCGGTCGGGAGGCCACCCTTGAGGTCGAGACGGCGGCCGGGCCGTGGCGGCTCCGCGTCGAGGGAGCTCCCGGCCCCATCGGCACGCTGGTGGCGAGGCTGGAGCCTTGAGGGGGGCCTCGCCGGCCGCCCGGACGACGGGGCTGGCCCGGCCGTGGCCGGGCTGGCGATCGGGTGGCTGCCGTCAGAGCCGGAAGGTGCTCTCCGGGGGGGCCGCGTCCCAGCTGAAGCGCAGGAACTGGAAGGTCACCACCGGCCGCTCCGCCACCATCATCGCCATCGCCGTGGGCTGGAGCGTGCCGGCATCGAGGGCGAGCAGCTCGCGGGTGAGCTCGGCGTCGAGGCGTCGCACGCCCGAGATGGCAACCCAGCTGGCCTGCGGGGCCACGGGCAGGGCCTTCACGCCCTCCCACACGGCCCCGGGGGCCGTCAGGCGCTGCAGGTGGGCGATCGGGTGGTTGTCCGTGAAGTAGTGGTTGCGGTTCGTGATCAGGCGCGTGTCCGTCGGCCTCATGGAGATGGGCACCAGGCCGAGCGCCCCGGCGCCCTTGACCCGCACCTGGGTGGGGCTGGTCATCACCAGCACGGAGCCAGCTAGCATGGGCGTGCTGCTTTCCAGCACCTGCGCCCGCAGCTTGCCCGTCTTCACCCAGGTCATGCGCGAGCGGCTGGCGGAGCTGCGCTCCTGGGCGACCCGCTTGCCGCCGTAGTAGCTGCCGGACGAGCTTGCCTTGACCTCGACCTCCACGCCCGTCGTGCGCGCGAGCCGCTCGCGAAGCCTGGCGAGCAGGGCCGGGCCGTCTGGCAGCTGGGCTGCCGGCTGGCCCGGCTGGCCCGGTTGGCCCGGCGCCGTCGAGGCGACGGGCGGCGGGGAGGGCCGCAGCGGCCGCACGTTGGCGACGGAGCGGCCGCACGCCGCGAGCAACAGGGAGACCCCCACGAGGGTGATGACGGCGCCTCGCATCGCCTCAGAGCCCGAGCCAGCCACGGAGCTTGTCTCCGAGGCGCTGCATCACGTTGAGCGGCTCGCCCGTCTCCACGCGCAGCGCGTGGGGAGGCGTCGAGTTGGCCGGGTACACGAGCCGGACCCGCACGGCTCGCTGTGCGCCCGGTGGGAGCTTCAGCGTCGTCAGGGGAGCCGTGCCGAGCTCTCCCGCCTTCTGGCTGACATGCACGTACTCGGTCTTCACCCGCCCGGCCGCGTCCACGACATCGATGGCGATGGCGCCGCGGAACACCCGCGAGAGGTGAGGCAGGGGCTTGCCGGGCGAGTCGAAGTACAGCCGCACCTCGCGGGCCTGTGCCGAGTCATTGCGCAGCGGCAGCTCGAGCTCGTAGGTCACGCCATAGTTGCCGTGCGCCGCGTAGGCCGTGTCCCCGTAGCGACGGGCCAGCGGAGCGGCCTGGTCCTGGCCGGTGCCCAGCGTGTTGCTGCGCTTGCCCACGAGCACCCAGCTCTGGCTGTCGGCCTGGTCCGTCACCCGGAAGGCCTGCCCGTCCGTGGTGAGCCGGCCGCGCCAGGCCGCCCCCGTCTGGACGCCCGCCACGCGGCCGAAGATCAGCTGGCCGGGGGCACCCGGAACGGTGGCGATGGGGTCGTGTGAGCTGCGCGGCATCAGCGTGCCTGCATCCAGGCGGCGCTTCACGCCCGCTGCCGTGGGCGGGGCGTCCTCGATCACGACGGCGCCGTGGACCGGGCCTTCCGAGGCAAAGCGGAAGGCCCCCGTGCCCTCGTTGCCCGGAGGCAGGCGCAGGGCGTGCACGACCCGCGTCTCGCCCGGGGCGAGCACGAGTTCCTCGGCCTTGATGGCGCGGCCGCCGCGCAGGAAGTCCATGGCCGTCTTGTCGCCAGGGCCGCTGGCGCGCATTCCCCACGGGTCCGGAGCCGGGATGGGGCCGTGGTCCCGGTAGGGCGCGCGGTTCGTGATCGTGGCGGCGGAGGGGCCCACCTTCACCCGCACGGGCGCCGTGCCCGGGTTGTGCAGCACGAGGGCCTGGTAGAGGTCGCGGTCCGCCCGGTTCTGGTGGTGCGTGAACACCTCGAAGGGGCCCCGGAAGGCGTAGTCGAGGTGAGACTGGCCGTCACCGGGCAGGGTCGAGACGATGACGCCGGGCCCGTAGACGATCTCGGGGTGGTTCGAGTTGAGCACCGGCACCTCGTCGAGGCCGCCGGGCAGCGGCTGCACGCCGTTCAACCCCGTCGTCAGCTGGAGCGCGTCGGGGGCCGTGGGCGCGGCCGGCGCCGGGGCCGGCGCGGCGGGCGCCGGCGGGGGCACCGAGGGGGTCCCGCCGGGCTTGCTCGAGCCATTCATGCGAATCGACATCAGGGGCTCCTTCGGGGGGCGCGACGCTGCGGATGCCTGTCTTGTTCCCTGGTGGGGTTTCACGGTGGTAACACCCCCCAGAAGCTAAGGTTAACGGCTGATTAATGATATACCCAGAACGGATTTTATGAAACCTTTATCCGGCGCTTGAGGCTTGGAACCGACCTGGAACGCCCCGGCGCCACAGGGGAGGTGTCTTCCCCTCCCCCCCCGACCCGCCTGGACGCTCCTGATGCTGCCCTCCCTCGCCGCCTCACCGCCTCCCCGGACCTCCCCGGTGCGCCCGCCCGCGCCGCCCCGACCCCTCGCCGCCGCCCCGGCCTCCCGCCCGGCCGGCCCGGTGGGAGGGGTCCTGCCCCTGCCAGGAGGCCTCGACGGCACGCCCGTGCTGAACTCCAACCACCCCGAGATCGTGCGGGCGCCCGGCGTCGCGCTCTCGACCCTTGCCCTGTCCGGCCCGGCGCACCTCGCACGGACCTTCACGGGCCCCTTCGAGGTCTTCACGCACCACGTCAACGGCACGGGCCGTGATCTGCACCAGGCCATCGTGCTGCACAACGACGGGGCGCGCCCCGTGACCGTTACGCTCGGCCCCTCGGCTGTCCGCACCGGCCTCTACGGGCTGTTTTTCAAGCTCCCGCGGGTGCTCGACGGTGTGATCAAGGCGATCGTGCGGGACCGGGACGCCGTGACGGGCCCCGGGCCAGCCGTCGCCGAGGCCCTGCTCGCCGGGCGCCGCCAGCGCCCGGAGGAGGCCCTCGTCGTGCCGCCCGGCCAGACCGTCGTGCTCGACGCCCGGCGGCTCGTCCCGTGGGCCGTGGCGAGCAGCAAGTGGCAGCTCGCCAGCGACGGCCCCGTGCGGGCCGCCGTGCTCTTCGACGCCGCCCCGCTCGACGCGGCCGGGGCAGACGCCGTGCTGCGGCGGGGCACGCTGGCCGGCCGCAACCCGGCCGACCTGCCCCCGACGCCGCCGGGCGGCACGGGCGGGCGCTTCATCTTCGGCCGCGTGGCGGGCATCCAGCAGGGTGCCGCCTGGCGCGGCACCCTCGGGGCGCAGCCCGGGCGGCCCGGCGTCGTGCTCGGTGAGGGCCCGGTCGCCCTTGCCTGGCCGATCGCCACCAAGCGCGGCCACCTGCTCGGCACCGGCCAGGACCAGACGGCCCCCGTCACCCAGCGGCTGTCGGATGCGGCCTACGCGGCCCATGGCAACTATGGCCTGACGTACGACCTGGCCCTGCCCCTGCGCAACGCGAGCAGCCGCGCGCGGCGCGTGGAGCTCTGGCTGGACAGCCCCGAGCCCACGCCCGGCATGCCCCTCGCGTTCTCGGGCCCCGTCGAGGTCACGTGGACCGACCCGCAGGGCCGCGCCCACCGCGTGCTGCGGCGGCTGAACCTGCGCCCGGAGGGCCGCGCCCGGGTCGCCACGCTGGAGGTGCCCGCCGGGGCCACCCTCGACGCGCGCGTGCGGCTCGTCTACCCGGCCGACGCCACGCCGCCTCAGGTGCTGCGGCTGCGAGACGCCTGACGCGGGCAGGGCGTCGGGGGGGGGCGTCAGGCGGCCAGGGCTGGCCGCCTGGCCCGCCGGCTCAGATCAGGCCGCGTCGCACCCAGCTCGCCGGCACGGCCTGGCCCAGCGTGTCGATCACGCGGGCGTTCCACGTCGCCCGGGCGACGACGGGCGCATAGGCGGCCTCGCCTTCCCGCGCGATCGCCATGGCGTGGCGCCACGCCGTCGCCCGCCAGGACGCGATCATCTCGCCCGCCAGCCACTCGTCGAGCGGCCCTGCCAGCCTGTCCAGCGCCCCGGCGAGCGAGCCCTCGGGCCGCAGGTGCCCCGCCAGCAGGGCCTGCACGCCCTCGACGTTCGCCTGCAGGCAGCCGTTGAAGCGCTCGAAGTCCCGGTGGTGGCGCGGCCCGCCGCCCATGGCCGCCACGCTGAGGGCCAGGTCGTGGTTGATGTGGGCGTTCATCGAGAGCATGAGCTCGTTCACCACGGGCCCCCGGGCGTCCCGGGCATGGTCGAAGGCCCGCAGCCAGGCCGCCGGCACGGCGGCCTGGTCGCCCTGCTCGTAGGCGTCGAAGGCATCGAAGTAGCGCTGCGCGAAGTCCAGCGACAGGCGGGTCATCCAGGCCGCGTCGGCGTAGCGGCCCGGCACGGCGAGGTCGGCCGCCATGGCGCGCACCTGCATCTCGTAGATCGCCGGAAAGATCGCCCGGCGATCGCCCCGCGCTGCCAGGCGGCGCGAAAGCCCGCCCAGCTGGCTCGCCACCTCCTCCAGCGTCGCCGGGGCAGGCGCGCGCAGCCCCAGGAAGGCCGGTGGCTTCGAGGCCAGGGGCCCGGGCGCCCGGGCACCCACCGGCCTGAGGGGCACCCGGCGCGACGCGCCGGCGCCTGGCCGGGACAAGGGGCGGGGGGCGCTGGGGGTGAGGTCCATGGAGGGCTTGTCGCGCCTGCGGGCCCCTTGCTTGCCTAAAAAAGTGTTAACTAAAAATTAAGAGCTCTGGCAAGCGGCTTCCTCGGCCCGCCATGCGGTACGCTGGGGGCATGTCCCTCGACACGATCGCCGCCCTTGCCACCGCCGCCGGGCCAGCCAGCGTGGCCATCGTGCGCGTCTCGGGGCCCGAGGCCGTGGCCGTGGCCGAGCGCCTGTTCCGGCGCGCCGATGGCTGCCCGCCCGCCCTGCCGCTCGGGGAGGCGGGCAGCCACCGCGCGCATGTGGGCTGGCTCGTCGAGCCTGCCACCGCGGCGCGCGTCGATCAGGCGCTGGTGCTCGTCATGCGCGGCCCCCGCAGCTTCACGGGCGAGGACGTGGTCGAGCTGCAGACCCACGGGGGGGCCGCCGCCACCCGGGTGCTGGAGCTGGTGCTCGCGCAGGGCGTGCGGCTCGCGGCCCCGGGCGAGTTCACCAAGCGCGCCTTCCTGCACGGCCGCCTCGACCTCGCGCAGGCCGAGGCCGTGGCCGACGTCGTGGACGCCCGCTCCGAGCGGGCGCTCTCGCTGGCGCTGGCCCAGCTGGAGGGCCGGCTGTCCCGTGACGTCGCCGCGACCCGTGCCGCCCTCGTGGGGCTGCTGGCG
>JAYKHL010000229.1:0-4114 GCA_035284865.1 Candidatus Sericytochromatia bacterium
CGGGCAGCGGGACCAAAGCGACGGGGGGAAGGACGAGCCAGCAGGCCATACATGTCGCGATCAGCGCGAGGGCTGCTCGCCGGCTGGGCGCCTGGCGCAGCCCGAGGGGGGCCAGGGCTGCCGCGACCAGGCCGACATGGCCGTTGAAATCCGGACTGACGGCCATCCCCTGCGGCGTGAACAGGTGGCTCACACCGAACACCAGCACGTGCTTCCAGCCGAAGCTCCAGCCATCGGCATCGCGCGTGAAGAAGTAAGAGTGAGCGTTCAGCGCGAGCTCCAGGAGCGGCAACACCACGATCAGGCTGAGCAGCGCGCCGAGCCCCACGGCGGCTGCCCCCGCAGCCAGCTGGGTTGCCCGGCGCCCGGGACGCGCGCGGACCTCCACGACGTGGACCGCGCCGATGGCAACCATGGCCGTCACGGCGGCCTCCGGGTGCCCCACCAGCCCGAAGGCAGCCACCGCCAGGCCGCTGCCCGCGACGCGCCGCGGGCTCGGGCCACGGCGAAGCCACCCTGCCACAACGAGCATCCAGGGCAAGCACGACAGCGTGAGAGAGGCAGGCATCTCGAGCTGGTAGAGGAAGAAGGCGGTCAGCATGAAGCCGCTGGCGGAGACGAAGCCAGCCGTGGCCGACAGGCCGAGCATCGACGCGAGCACCAGGGTGCCGAGGCCGGCAACCAGGGGCCGCGACACCATAAAGGCGGTGGTCCACTCCCCGCCCGTGGCCGCGATCAGGGCCCACTTGTAGACGCTGAAGGGGGCCGACTCGCCGTCGCCGAGCAAGGGGGCTCCACACGCGACATCCGGCATCCACAGCGGCCACTGGCCCCGCGCAAAGCTGCTGAACACCCGTCGGTCACAGGGCTGGTGGTTGACCGCTGCGCTCGGGTCATGCCACAGCCAGGGAGGCCCCGGTGGTACATCGTAGACCGGGTCACCACGCATGATGCACCCGGCATGATCCAGCGCCACCCGTCCCGCCAACGCCTCATGGAACGAGGCGCCCCACAGCCCCACGAGCGCCAGCGCCGCCAGCAGCCAGGGCCGCCACGCCTTTCCGGCGTGGCGGCCCTGGTCTGGGGCTTCGGCGTCGTGCATCACGGCGACCGAGGCGCCTGATGGCCTCAGCGGCCGGCGGGCGCGAGGGTCTTGAGCTTACGCTCGACCTCGTCGATGACCTCGTGCATGCGCAGCGGCACCGGCACGCCGGCATCCTCGAGGGCCTTCACCTTGCCCTCGGCCGTGCCCTTCCCGCCGGAGACGATGGCGCCGGCGTGGCCCATGCGCTTGCCCGGGGGGGCCGTGCGGCCCGAGATGAAGCCGACCACCGGCTTGGTCATCGTCTTGATGAACTCGGCCGCGATCTCCTCGTCGGAGCCGCCGATCTCACCGGCCATCACCACGATCTCGGTCTCAGGGTCCGCCTCGAAGGCCTTCAGGCAGTCGATGAAGCGCAACCCGATGATGGGGTCGCCGCCGATGCCCACGCAGGTGCTGATACCCAGGTTGCGGCTGGTGCACTCGGCCACGAGCTCGTACGTCAGGGTGCCCGACCGGCTAATCAGGCCGATGTTGCCCTTCTGGAAGATGCGGTGCGGCATGATGCCGAGCTTGGCCTCGCCCGGGGTGATCAGGCCGGGGCAGTTGGGCCCGACGAGCCTGGACTCGCTGTGGAGCAGGCGGTCGTAGACCTTGATCATGTCGTGAAGGGGCACGCCCTCCGTGATGCACACGACGAGCGGCAGCTTGGCGTCGAAGGCCTCGAGCATCGCGTCCGCCGCGAACGGGGGCGGCACGAAGATGATGGTGGCGTTCGCGCCCGTGGCGGACACGGCCTGCTGCACGGTGTCGAAGATGGGGATGCCGTTGGCGTCTTGCGTGCCGCCCTTGCCGGGGGTCACGCCGCCCACCACCTGGGTGCCGGCGGCGAGCATCTGCTGGGTGTGGAACGCACCCTCGCGGCCCGTGATGCCCTGGACGATCAGCCTGGTCTGCTGGTTGACGAAGATACTCATGAGATGGGCCTCCGGGTCACTTCAGGCCGGCGAGGGCGACGACCTTCTGGGCCGCCTCCTGCATGCTGGCAGCGGGGTGGAACTTGTCAGAGGTCGCCAGGATCTGGCGCCCCTCCTCCTCGGCCGTGCCGGAGAGCCGCACGACCACGGGCACGTTGAGGTCCATCTCCGCGGTGGCATTCAGGATCCCCTTCGCGACCTCGTCGCAGCGGGTGATGCCGCCGAAGATGTTGATCATGATGCCCTTGATGCCTTCCTCCATCAGGACGACCTCGATGGCGTTCTTCACCACCTCGGCCTTGGCGCCGCCGCCGATGTCGAGGAAGTTGGCCGGCTTGCCGCCCTCGCGGCTGACGACGTCGAGGCTCGTCATCACGAGGCCCGCGCCGTTGCCCATGATGCCGATGTTGCCCCCGAGGTGGACGAAGGTAAGGCCGCGGCGCGCCGCCTCCTCCTCGATCTCGTGGCCTTCCTCGGATTCCTTCCAGCCGGCCAGCTCGCCGTGGCGGAACAGGGCGTTCTCGTCGATGGTGATCTTGGCGTCAGCGGCCACCATCCGGCCGTCCGTGGTGATGGCGAGCGGGTTGATCTCGGCAAGGTCTGCGTCGGACTCGACCATCAGCTTATAGAGGTTCTTGAAGAAGGCCGTGGCCTCCTTGACGTACTTCTTGTCGAAGCCGGCCTCGAAGATGAGCTGACGGACCTGGTAGTCCGTGAGGCCGATGGTCGGGTCCACCCACACCTTGCGGATCTTCTCGGGCGTCCGCTCGGCGACCTCTTCAATCTCCATGCCGCCCTCGGCCGAGGACATGATGATGATCCGCTTGGCATCGCGGTCGAAGAGCATGCCGCAGTAGTACTCGGTGGCGATCTCGATCGC
Organism: Candidatus Sericytochromatia bacterium; assembly: GCA_035284865.1. Taxonomy (GTDB): domain Bacteria; phylum Cyanobacteriota; class Sericytochromatia; order S15B-MN24; family JAQBPE01; genus JAYKHL01. The sequence continues at coordinate 2,900 of JAYKHL010000229.1, forward strand.
CTCCTCCACGAGCACCTTCTTGACCTTCAGCCCCTTGATGTCCATCCCGAGGATGGCGGCTGCCGCGTCGTAGGCCTCCTGCGCGTTGGTCGCGAGCTTGATGCCGCCGGCCTTGCCGCGGCCACCCACGTGCACCTGGGCCTTGATGGCGACCTTCTTGCCGATGTCCTGCGCGATGATCTTGGCCTCATCGGGCGTATCGGCCACGCGTCCCTTGGTGGTGGGGATGCCGAAGCGCTCCATCAGGAGCTTGCCCTGGTACTCGTGGATCTTCATAAAGTCCGGGTCTCCTCGTCGTGGTAGGCCTCGAGGGGCCTGTCGAGGCGTCGCAACGTCGCGCGCCGCGAGGGATTCTAGCACGAAGCGCCTGGCTGCGACCACGCGGCGACGTGCGGCCCGGCCTGGCAGCTTGGGCTCCGGCTCAGGCGCCTGCGCCAGGCAGCTCGCACAGCTCGAGCAGCACGCCCCCCGTGGCCTTCGGGTGGAGGAAGGCGATGCGGTGACCGCCCGCGCCCAGGCGCGGCGTGCGGTCGATCAGGGCCACGCCCTCGGCGGCCAGGCGAGCCAGCGTGGCCTCGAGCGCGTCCACCCTGAGCGCCACGTGGTGCATCCCCTCCCCGCGCTTCGCGATGAACCTCGCGATCGGGCTCTCCGGGCTGGTGGCCTCGAGCAGCTCCACGCGCCCGATGGGCCCGCAGAAGATGGCCGTGCGGACCTGCTGGTCCTCCACCGTTTCGATGCCGACGAGGGGCAGGCCGAGCACGTCGCGGTAGAACGGCAGCGCGCGGTCGAGATCCGCCACGGCGATGCCGACGTGGTCGATGGGGCCGAGGTGGGGCATCGGGTTCTGCATGCCTCCGATTCTAGCAGGCCCCGGGCCGGCCTGGTCGACGGGCGCCAAGCCCGGAAGGGCCCAGAGCTGGACGACGACCGGCAGGGAGGCGCGCCGTGTGTTGAGCTGAGACCTTGAGTCGGGTAAGCTGCTGGGTTCGGCCCGGCCAGGGTTGCACGTGAAAGGGCAAGCAAGTGAAGTGGATGATGCACATGGCAATGATGGGAACCTTGGTGGCAAATGGCAGCGCGTGGGCCACAGACCTGGAGGCGCCCATCGCAGCGACACGGGCGCACGTGGTGAAATCGCCTCACGGTGATCGCGTGGACCCTTATTACTGGCTGCGCGACGACAAGCGCGAACAGCCCGATGTGCTGGCGTAC
>JAYKHL010000230.1:0-9074 GCA_035284865.1 Candidatus Sericytochromatia bacterium
CGGGGCGATCGCGCTGTCGCCCACCCCGCTGGCCGGCTGGCAGGCCTGGGCGGCCGCGCTGGTCTGGTGCCCGGGCGAGGCCGGGGCGGGCCCGGGCGAGGCCACGGCCTGCTGCCCCGTGGGCTGCGACATCCCCGCAGCGCTCGCGGCCGGGGGTGGGCGATGAGGGTCCGGGAGGCCATCAGCGCCTGGCACGCCCGGCTCCTCGACACACCGGCCGCCGAGGTCCGGGATGGGGTGGCGGGGCCCATGGCCCCGCGGCGGGCCGTGCATCCCTCCCACAGCCCGGAGGACGGGGTGGAGGTGCGGATCGCCGTCCTCGTCAACACCCTCGTGGCGCTCTGGGCCTTTCACCTGGTGGCCCCGGAGGGCAGCTTCTGGCCCTACGCGGCGGCCGCGGCGGCGGGCGCGGCCTGGAGCCACTGGCGCCGCCGCCACCGGAACCTGGGCTTGAAGGTCGTCCTCGCCGCCGGGATGATCGCGGCGCTGTGGGGCACGCTCAGCAGCCTGATCGTCGAGGGCCTCGACCCGCGGCGGGCCCTTGCCCAGCTGCTGGTGTGGCTGCAGGTGCTCAACGGCTTCGACCTGCCCCGCCGCCGGAACCTGCGGGTGGCGATGATGGTGGGCGTCGTGCTGATGGCGGTGACGGGCTCCCTGAACCGGGAGCCCAGCTACGGCGGGGGGCTCGCGCTCTTCGTGGCGACGTGGCTCTGGGTCGGGCTCGCAAGCCACGCCGCGGAGACGGGCGCCGCTGACGTCGCCCCCCTGCGCCGGGTGCAGCAAGGCCTGGTGCTGGTCGTCGCGTCAGGGTTGCTGGCCTTGCCCGTCTTCCTGCTGGTCCCACGGCAGCCCCGGAGCCTGGAGGGAACGGCCCTGCCAAGCTCGGTCCGGCTGCCCCTGCCCCCGGCCATGGATGCCCGGGTGCAGGCCGTGGCGGCCCGCGTGCGGGCAGGTGGGCCCGGGGGCGGGGGCCGCCCCCGGGGAGGCTACGACGCCTTCGATGCGCAGCTGGACCTCGACGTGCGCGCCTTTCCCTCGGACGAGGTCGTGCTGCGCGTGGCCGCCGATCGCCCGCCGTACCTCCGGGCCATCGCCTACGACCGCTACGACGGGCGGCGCTGGTCGATGAGCGAGCCGGATCGGGTGACGCCGCTGGACCTTGCCAACCCCCCCCTCCGCCTCCGACGGCCACCGGGCCAGGCCGGCGGCCCGGAACTCGTGCAGACCGTCTACGTCGAGCAGGATCAGGGCAACCTCGTGTTCGGCGCCTGGACCCCCACCCGCCTCTACTTCCCGAGCAGCCTGCTGTGGCGGGACGCCGGCGACAGCCTGCGATCACCCGTGCGGCTGCAGGTCGGGATGTACTACTCGCTGGTGTCCGAGGCCGCCACCCCACCCGCGCGCCTGGCGGCCCCTGGGCCGCGCGGCTGGCGCCCCCCCCCGGCGCTGGCGGCGTTGCTGGAGACCCCGCCCCTGCCGGCCCGGGTCCGGCGCTATGCGCAGGAGGCAGGGGGGCCGAGCCAGGACCCCGCCCAGGTGCTGGCAGCCCTGCGTGACCGGCTGGCGGCGGACTTCCCCTACGACCTCGCGGCGCCCCCTGCGCCCCCGGGCCGGGACACCGTGGACCACTTCCTGTTCGAGGGGCGGGCTGGCTTCTGCCAGCACTTCGCCTCCACCCTCGCCGTGCTCGGTCGCGCCCGCGGCATCCCAACCCGCCTCGTCACGGGCTACGCGCCAGGCGACTACAACGCCTTCTCCGGCCTGTGGGAGGTCCGCGGCCGCCACGCCCACGCCTGGACCGAGGCTTGGCTGCCGGGCCACGGATGGGTGCCCTATGACGCCACGCCCGCCGGCTGGGCGTCTGCGCGGCCCGTGCCGAGGGCCAGGGCCCTGCCAGGCCTCGGCGACCTGGCCGGCCCGCTGCTGGCCGCGGCCGTGCTCGGGCTGGTGGCCGTCGGGGCCGGCAGATGCGCCAGCGGGCCACGCCCGGCCCCGGTTACCACGGCGTACCGGGCCCTGAGGCGACGCCTGGCGCGTCGAGGTGGGCCCCCGGCCACGGCCCCCACCACCCCTCGGGAGTGGCTCGCCGAGGTGCAGGCCACCGGTCACTTTCCCCGCGCAGAGGCAGCCCTCGAGGCCTTCGTCACGGCCTATGAGCACGCGCGCTTCGGGCCCGACACGGCGGGAGCCTGGCGGGAGGCGCTGCGGCGGGTGGAGGAGGCCCTGAGGGCGGGGCCAGGCCGGTGAACGGCGGCGTGGCGCCCGAGGCCGGGACCTCGGTACAATGGAGGCAGGGCGGGAAGCAGGGGCAGGGACGCATGGGCGCAAGCGATCAAGCCGGACCCGAAAGGCAGGCGGAGGTGGGGCCCGGGCCGTGGGTGGGGGCCTGGCGTGGCTGAGCCCTCTCGCCCGGGCGCCGGAGAGGCGCTGCAGGCCGTGGCTGCGCCGGGTGTGACGCCCGGGGTGCTGCCAGGGATGCGAGACCGGGCCTGCGTCCAGCCACTGGCCTGGGCCCGGCCGGCGCCGGAGGCTGCGGCCCTGCAGGCACTGGATGACACCCTGGCGCGAGCACTCCGGGACAGCCGCGCGTTCGTCCCGCCAGAGCCCCTGCCCCGCGCCCACCATGCGATCGCGTGGGCGTTTCATTGGACGGATGGGCTGCTCGCGCTCGCTGGCCTGCCCGTGGCCGACGCCTGTCGCCTGCACGGCGGCGCGGGGGAGAGCGGCGCGCCATTCATCGCGTTGCTGCCGCTGTATGCGGATGCCTGGGAGGCCTCCACCGCGACGTTCCACTGGGTGCGACGGCTGCTGAACGCGGGCGCCTCGGGCGCGGCCCTGAAGCCCCTGCTGGCCGAGCTGCCCGACCTCCTGAACCGGCTGCGTGCGGCTGCGCCCCGGGCGGGCAACACGACCCCCTTCCTGCGCGCGGCCCGGGACCTGCGGCTGCCAGTCAGCCACCTCGCCGGCGGCGTCTTCCAGTTCGGGCTCGGCGCCCGCGCCCGAACGATGCGCAGCTCTTGCACCGACGTGACGCCCTCCATCGGGGCCGAGCTGGCCCGCAACAAGCTCCTGGCGGCCTCGGTGCTCCGCCAGGCAGGGATCCCGGTGCCCCAGCACGCCCCAGCAGAGTCGGCGGAGGCCGCCGAGCGGATCGCCAGGGCCCTCGGCTACCCGGTGGTGGTGAAGCCCGCCAACCTGGATGGAGGCGTCGGCGTGGCCCCCGGCCTGCAGACCGCCGAAGCGGTGCGTGCCGCCTTCGACACCGCCCGCGCGCTGTCCTCCTCCGTGCTGGTGGAGCGCCACATGGAGGGCCGTGATCACCGGCTGACGGTCTTCCAGGGAGAGGTGATCTGGGCCGTCGAGCGCATCCCCGGGGGGGTGACAGGGAACGGTCATCACACGGTGCAACAACTCCTCGCCGACCACAACGCCGAGCCACGACGCAGCCGCGGCGGTGGGCTCCATCGGCTCGAGCTCGACGCGGAGGCCCGGTCCTTGCTGGCGGACGCGGGCCTCACGCTCGAGAGCGTGCCGGCGAGTGGCCGGTTCGTGCGGCTCCGACGGGCAGCCAACCTCGCCCTCGGCGGGACGCCGGTGGCCGTCACCGCAGCGGTCCACCCCGACAACCGGCTGCTCGCCGTCCGTGCAGCCGCGGCCCTGGGGCTCGACCTGGCCGGCGTCGACCTGCTCATCCCCGACATCAGCCGCTCGTGGCACGAGACGGGGGCCGCGGTGTGTGAGGTCAACGCCCAACCCAGCCTCGGCAGCGCCGCGACCCAGCACCTCCACCCCCTGGTGCTGAGACGGCTTGTGCCGGGGGATGGCCGGATCCCGATTGCCCTCGTGGTGGGCGCGCCATCCGATGCGCGGCTGCCAGCGGCGCTCGCGGGGGCGCTCGCGGCCCGTGGCGTGATGGTGGGCTGCCGGGACGATCGGGGCGTGCAGATCGGACAGGCTCGGGTGACGGCGCCACTGGGAGACGTCTGCGCCGAGGCGCGCATCCTGATGCAGGATCGCTCCGTGCAGGCCGCCGTCATCGCCCTCGACGATCCCGAGGTGTTGCAGCTGGGGCTCCCCTTCGACCGCTACGATCTCCTGATCGTCGCGGGCCACGCCTTGCGGGCGGGCCCAGGCGGCCCGGAGGCGCGCCTGCGCGCCCTGGTCGAGGGGTTGTTGCCGGCCTGTGACGGGGCCGTGCTGGCGCAACGTGACGCCGGGTTGCCGGCGACCCAGCCCCCTCAGGGCGTCATCTGGCGGCCGGTGGACGCCACCGAGGTGCTGGCCCTGGCCTCTCGGCTGATGGGCGAGGCCGAGGTCCGCCATCGCAACGCCGCGGGCCCGGTCCCGGCCAGGCCCTGACGGGCGGCCCACTCCCCTCGGGCCCTCGTGGCGGCAGCCCCCTGAGCCCGGCCAGCGGCACTGCCCCCGAACGCGGATCGCAGCGCCGCGCGTCCGTTCCACGCCTCGCCCAGGATGCACCTTCCTCGCTGCTTGCCTCCGGCGCGCAGGCCGTCCTGCTGCAGGTCAGTTGTTCCCTGCCCGCCCCGGTCAGGGGGCCAGCTCCGTCACGGCGACGCCCGCATCACTGGTGCCCAGCCGCAGCGGCACGATGCCCGCCGCGAGCCACGCCGCCTCCAGCCGGAGGGCCTCCACCTCGCCGAACACGAGGGCAACGCCACAATCGCCGCCACCGGCCCCGGATGACTTGCCAGCCCCCCCCGCCTCCTCGGCAGCGTCGATCAGGCGCTGCAAGGCGGGCGTGACGATGGGCACGGCTGCCACCTCACCCAGGCGGCGAAGGGCTGCCCCGTTGCGCCGCAGCGCGTCGAGGGCCCGAAAGCGGTTGGCCGACTGCAGCCCGGCGGTAAGGTGCTCCACAGCAGCTCGGGAAGCCCCCAGGAAGTCTTCGTAGGCCTGAGGGGCCCGGGTCCGCACCTCCGCGACCCGAGGCAGCAGGGCCTGGGTCGAGGCTGGCTCGCCCGTCCACCCCACGCACAGGCGGAGGTCGCGCGGCAAGGGAGAGAGGCGCTCCACCGACAGAAAGGGCCAGGCCTCGGCCAGCAACTCGGCCAGCGGGCCGCCACGTGCCAGGCGCCCCGCCAGCCACGTGGGGTTGAACGAGGCGTAGCGCAACCACCCACCGAAGGTCGCGGCCGCGACGTCGGCGCCCGAGCCCCCCCCCTGCGCCCGCAGGTGGGCCACGGCGGCTGCCTTGAAGACGCGCATGGGGGCCGCGGGGCCCTCGAAGGCATTGAGCACGGCCGCCACCACCGCCACCACGGCCGCAGCGCTACCCCCGAGGCCGAACTTCCGCCCCTGGGCATCATCGAGGCCGCTGTGGAGCGTGAGGCTGAAGGGCGGCACCGGCCTCCCCACGGCCGCCAGGGCGACAGCCAGGGCCTCCCCCACGAAGCGGAGCCGGGGGTCATCGGAGGCAAAAGCGAGCCCGCCCGGGCCGGGCTCGAACCCCACGGCCATCATGTCGTACCCGGGCAGGGAGACGGTGAAGGCCTCGGCCCGAGCCAGCACGGCCTCGACATACCGGTCCACCGCCACCACCAGGGCAGGCTGGTGGGGCTCGAGCACGGCATATTCCCCCGCGAGCATCAGCTTGCCGGGCACGCGCAGCCTCAGCATCCCGGGCATCAGGGCGGTCATGGCTCGACCGGCGCCTCCAACCACGTGATGCCGGGCCCCGGTGCGCAGCGCACCAGGCCCGCCACCCCTGGCACGGCCGCCAGCGAGGCGGCCACCCGGGCCTCTGCGGCGGGGCTGGTCAGGACCTTCACGTTGGGCCCCGCATCGATCGTCAGCCAAGCCGGCACCCCCGCGCGCCGCAAGTCCCACACCGCCTGCATCACGGCCAGGGTGGTGGGGAGCCAGTAGGTGAACGGGGGCTGCGCCCCGAGCATGGTGGCATGCATCTTGAGTGCGCTACGCTCGGCCACCTGCCCGAGGGCCTCGAGGTCCCGCGCGCCGATGGCCGTCCGGGCGTCGGCCAGGTCCTGCTCCACCGTCGCGAGCCACCCCGGGTACAGGGGGGAGGTCCGCATGGTGGCCCGCATCCCGTCGCGGCTGCTGTGATCCTTGCGGGCCTCGGACAGGCGCGTCACGACGAGGCGCACGTCCCAGTGGGCAGGAGGTGCGAGCGGCACGCCGTGAGAGTCCAGGCCGTCAGGCCGGCTCCCGCGCCGCCACTCGACAAAGCCCCCGAACACCGAGCGGCAGGCCGATCCGGAGCCCTGGCGGGCCAGCCGCGAGAGCGCGGCGCCATCGAGATGGAGGCCAGCGGCCTGGCTCGCGGCCGCGGCCAGCGCCGCAAAGCCCGAGGCCGAGGAAGCCAGGCCAGCCGCCGTGGGGACGTCGTTACGGGAGACGACCCGCGCTCGCATCGAGGAGCCAGCGAGGGCCCGCACCCGGTCAAGAAACGCCGTGACGCGAAGCGCCTCCTCCCCCCCTGGCGCCAGCCCATCGCGCACGAAGACGTCTGCGGCGAGGTCAGGCTCGAAGGCCACCGTCGTCGTCGTGAACAGCCCGTCAAGGGTCAGCGACAGGCTGCCGTTCGCCGGCAGGAACAGGGCCTCGTCCCGCTTGCCCCAGTACTTCACGAGCGCGATGTTCACGTGCGCCCGCGCGGTCGCCGTGCCTCCGTTCATGGGGTGACTCGCTGCAGCAAGTGACGGCTCCGGCGCAACGTCGGGATGTCTGGCACGCCGAGCAGAAACATCGCGGTCCGCAGCTCGAGCAACAGCTGGCGCAGCGCCGCCTCAGCTTCCTCTGCGGAGCGCGTGGCCGGGCCCAGCAGGGGCATCGCGAAGGCGACCATATCGGCCCCGAGCGCGATGGCCTTGGCGGCGTCGATCCCGGTGCGCAACCCGCCCGAGGCCACCAGCGGCAGGTCCGGCAACACGGCACGGCACCCCAGCAGGGCATCCGCCGTCGGCAAGCCCCACTCACCAAAGACCGCGCCGAGCTTCCGATGAGCCGGGTCCGCCGCGCGTGCCGCCTCGATCTTCGACCATGACGTGCCCCCCGCGCCCGCCACGTCGATGGCCGCCACGCCCTGTGCCGCCAACCGCGCCGCGGTGCCGGGGGCGATGCCACACCCGACCTCCTTGACGAGCACGGGGAAGGGCACGGCCCGGACCACCTCCCCGATGCGCCCGAGCAGCCCCCGGAAGTCGGTGTCTCCCCCGGGCTGCACCACCTCCTGCAAGGCATTGAGGTGGAGGTACAGCGCGTCCGCCCCGATGGCCGCCACGGCCTCGGCGCACCGGGAGGCGTCGAAGCCCATGTTGAGCTGAACCGCCCCGACGTTGCCGATCAACAGCACGTCCGGAGCCACGGCCCGGACCACCTGGAACGAGGCCCGGGCCTCCGGCTGCTCGAACTGGATGCGCTGAGAGCCGACCCCCATCGCGAGGCCGAGGGCCTGCGCGGCCCGCCCCAGGTTCGCATTGATCGTCGCCCCGAGCTCCGGCCCCCCGGTCATGCTGGACACCAGGAGGGGGGCCTCCAGCTCCCGCCCGAGGAAGGTGGTCCGCAAGGAGACGTCCTCCGGGCGGAGCTCGGGCAGGGCCTCGGGGATGAAACGCCAGGCGTCGAAGCCCGTGGCGGTCCCACGCATCGAGACGTCCTGCTCCAGACTGATCGCGATGTGGTCGAGCTTGCGCTGCGCAATGTCACCGCTCACGCGCGGGCCCCCTCTCCATAGACCCCTGCCACGCCAACGCGACGCCAGGCGGTGGTGATGGCGCCGGCCGTTCGGGCGTCGGGCGCGAGCGCCACGACACAGCCCCCGCGACCTGCCCCCGTCAGCTTGGCGCCGAGGGCCCCCACGTCCCGGGCCGTGCCCACGAGCTCGTCGAGGCCACCGTCGCTGACGCCCAGCGCCTGCAGCGCCTCGTGCGCCCGGTTCAGCGAGGCCCCCAGCCCCTGCGCATCCCCCTCCGCGAGGGCCCGTGCCGCCACGTCTGCCTCCCGGGCAAGGCCGTCCAGCGCCAGCCGGCCGGCCGCCCCCTCCGAGGCCAGCCACGCCGCGACCGCCGCCACGGCCCCGCGGGTGTCCCGCGCCCGCCCCGAGTCTGCCACGAGCCAGCGAGGCCGGAAGCTGGTGACCACCGGCGTGGCTTCCTCGCCGGAGACGAACCGGATGGGGCCCTCCGCGAGGACGGCCTCCACGTCGAGGCCGCTCGGCCGGCCGTGGGCCTCCCGCTCGGCGATGCTGGCCACGCCCCGGAGGAGCGTCACGGGCAGGGTGCCACCGAACACGGCCGCGGCGGCGCGCGCCACAGCCACGGCCGAGGCGGCGGAGGAGCCAAGGCCCGCCCCGACGGGGATGGTCGAACGGAGGTGCACGGACAGGTTGGCGGGAGCCTCGCCAACGGCCACAAGGGCGGCCTCGGCCGTGCGCGTCAGGCCTTTCAGATCCGGCACGGTCCGGTCGCTGGTGACCCGCACGGCCCCCGGCACCGGGATGGCCTCGGCCACCACCTCCACGAACGGGAACGGCACGGCCACGGCGGGGCGGCCATACACGACGGCGTGTTCCCCCACCACGATCAACTTGCCCGGGGCCCGGCCCAGGGCCGGCCTGGGGCTCTGACGCTCCACCGCTCAGCCCAGCTGGGCCAGGAGCTCCCTGGCCTTGGAGAGCTTGACCTCGCGGGCCTCCACCATCGCCCGGGCGATCGCCTCGACCTGGTCCCCCGTCGCCCCCGCCGTCATCGCAACCGAGCGGGCGTGCAGCGCCATGTGACCGCGTTGGATGCCGTGCGTCACCAGGGCCTTGAGCGCCCCAAGGTTCTGCGCCAGCCCGACGGCCACGATGACCTGGGCCAGCTCGCCCGCGCTGCGCACCCGCAGGAACTTGTGCATGATCTGGGCCATCGGGTGCAGGCCGATCGAGCCCCCGACCGTGCCCACCGGCATGGGAAGCTCGAGGCGCCCCACCAGGTGCCCCTCGTCATCCACGGACCACTCCGTCATCGAGCCGTAGCGACCATGGCGGGCGGCGTGGGCGTGGGCTGCCGCCTCGATGGCCCGCCTGTCGTTGCCCGTGGCGATCACGACGG